>JAHJBY010000115.1 GCA_018813285.1 Candidatus Omnitrophota bacterium | reverse complement strand
TACTCTTAAAGCCTACCAGCAAGAGCAGTGTTTTGCAAGTTTGCAAGTTTGGGGGAGGCGCTCGTCAGCTGTTAGTCCACGGTCCATGGTCCATGATCCACAGTGAATGGGACAAGGGGTAAATCGTGAATGGCGAATCATGAATCGTAGGGGCGAAAAATATTTCGCCCTAAAAAGTGAATAGATGGTGAATCGTGAATAGTAGGGGCGGGGTTTCCCCGCCCTTGATCAAGATTACGCGGGAATACCCTTATAATAGTCCTGTAGCGATTTCGGATCAAGCCCACCCTTTTTCGCGGACTCGATGCCTTCGGCGCTGGCGGAAGCGGCGGCCATTGACGTTATATACGGTATTTTGTTCTGTATCGCCATCATGCGTATATAGCTGTCGTCATGCTTGCTGCTTTTTCCGATCGGAGTGTTGATTATAAGGTGAACCTCACCGTTCTTTATCGCGTCCTCCAGGTTCGGACGGCCTTCATGTAGTTTTTTTATTGCTTCGTTTTCAACCCCGGCATCTTCCAGAAAACGGCTTGTACCTTCGGTGGCGTAGATCTTGAAACCAAGTTTCGCTATTTTTTTGGCTACCGGAAGTAGAGCCTTTTTGGCGTTATCTGCCACTGTCAAGACCACATTTCCTTCAAGCGGAAGTTTTGACCCGGTGGCCTCCTGAGCTTTGTAAAAAGATCCTCCAAAAGAATCAGCTATTCCCATAACTTCTCCTGTCGACCTCATCTCCGGCCCAAGTAAAGGGTCGACTTCAGGGAACATATTGAACGGAAAAACAGCCTCTTTAACGCCTACATACGGGATCGTCCGCTTCGTCAGTTCCGGGAAATCCTTTATTTTTTTGCCCAGCATGAGTAGCGTAGCTATGCGCGCAAGGGAGATCATTTTCACTTTCGCTACCAATGGAACGGTGCGGGAAGCGCGCGGATTAGCTTCAAGTATGTATACCTTGTCGTCACAGATCGCGTACTGGATATTCATCAACCCCACAACATTGAGTTCTTTCGCTATTTTCGCGGAATACTCTTCGATAGTCTTGAGATGCTCGCACTTGATGGTCCTGGGCGGTATGGCACACGCGGAATCCCCAGAATGCACACCGGCGAGCTCTATATGTTCCATTACCGCGGCGACGAATGTATCCTTTCCGTCACAAAGCGCATCTACTTCCGCCTCAATCGCCTCTTCAAGAAATCTGTCTATCAACATCGGATGTTCCGGACTCACATCAATGGCGCTAACCGCGTATTTTCTAAGCATCCCTTCGTCATAGATAATTTCCATGCCTCTGCCGCCAAGAACATACGATGGGCGCACCATCAGCGGGTAGCCGATCTTCCCGGCGATCTTTAAAGCTTCATTCAGGGATCGCGCGATCCCGCTCTCCGGCTGCGGTATCCCAAGCGCTATCATCCTTTCCCTGAAATGCTCACGATCCTCGGCAAGGTTAATGCTCTCGGGCGAAGTCCCCAGTATCTTGACACCGTTATCTTTTAATTCCTGGGCTATATTCAGGGGGGTCTGACCGCCAAATTGGACTATAACGCCTTCCGGCTGTTCCTTAGCACAGATCGTAAGAACATCTTCAACAGTAAGAGGTTCAAAATAAAGCTTATCCGACGTATCATAATCGGTCGAAACCGTCTCGGGATTGCAATTTATCATTATAGACTCATACCCTTCTTCCCTTAACGCAAACGCCGCGTGTACGCACGTGTAGTCAAATTCTATCCCCTGCCCGATCCTGTTAGGGCCGCCTCCTAAGATCAATATTTTTTTATTCGAAGATACCGGCACCGAATCCTCGGTAATATATGTTGAAAAATAGTACGCGGCATTTTCCACGCCGCTTACCGGAACGGCTTCAAAACGCCCGTGCTTGCCGATAGCAATACGTTTTTTGCGCACTTCAGATTCTTTAATACTAAAAATCGCGGCTAAATATTTATCCGAAAAACCCCATTCTTTAGCTTTAGCAAGTTTCTCATTCGGCAATTTCTTCCATGCGTATTCGGATATTTCTTTCTCATACTCGGCAAGCTCTTTCATTTCGTTTATGAACCATTTTCCGATCTTTGTCATATCGCGCAGCTCGGACACGGTAATTCCTCGCCCCAGCGCTTCATACATCAGAAAAATACGCTGACTTGAAGGAACCGACATGCGTTTTTTGAGATCCTCAACGGAAAGCGCCTTGAATTCTTTTATATTCCCGAGCCCGTACCTTTTTATTTCTAGCGAGCGGATGGCTTTCTGGAACGCCTCCTTGTAGGTTTTTCCTATGCTCATCACTTCTCCGACCGCTCTCATCTGGGTGCCAAGAACATTTTTCGCCTGCGCGAATTTTTCAAATGCCCAACGAGCAAATTTTATGACGACATAATCCCCGCTGGGGGCGTATTTTTCCAGCGTTCCCTCCTTCCAGTAGGGAATTTCGTCCATGGTAATGCCTACCGCAAGCTTCGTTGAGATCCGCGCTATCGGAAAACCTGTCGCCTTTGACGCAAGCGCCGAAGACCTTGATGTACGAGGATTTATCTCTATTACAATAAGCCTGTCATCTTCCGGATTGTGGGCAAACTGCACATTCGTGCCGCCTGTCACTCCGATAGCATCCACTATTTTGTACGAAAGATCCTGCATGCGTTTCTGCAATTCTTCGGGCACGGTAAGCATCGGCGCCACGCAAAAACTGTCCCCCGTATGCACACCCATGGGGTCGATGTTCTCGATAAAACACACCGTTATCTTCTGGCCTTTTTCATCCCTTACAACTTCAAGCTCAAGTTCTTCCCAGCCGAGTACGGATTCTTCCACAAGAACCTGATGGACAAGGCTAACCGCGAGTCCGCGGGTCACAATTGTCCTTAATTCCTCCACATTGTACGCGATGCCGCCTCCCGTACCGCCCATGGTATAGGCCGGACGCAGCACTACCGGATATTTCAGTTTTTCCGCTATTTTTTCGGCTTCTTCAACAGAATGACATGGCTCGGATTTTGCCATAGAGACACCGATCTTGTTCATGGTCTCTTTGAAAGCGATGCGATCCTCTCCTCTTTCTATCGCGTCCGTTTTGACACCAATAACTTCCACATTATGTTTTTCTAATATGCCGGCAGTGTGCAATGATGCCGACAGATTAAGAGCGGTCTGGCCACCAAGGTTTGGGAGCAACGCATCGGGTTTTTCGATCTCAATTATTTTTTCGAGGACTTCCAATGTCAACGGCTCTATGTAGGTCTTATCCGCTGTCCCCGGATCGGTCATTATCGTGGCGGGGTTTGAATTCACAAGCACTACTTCATAGCCTTCTTCTTTAAGCGCCTTGCAGGCCTGAGTCCCGGAATAGTCAAACTCACAAGCCTGACCGATTATGATGGGACCTGAACCTATGATAAGGATCTTATGTATATCGTCTCTTCTCGGCATAACTTACGCTCCTCTTGATTCTGTTTCTTGACCCAAAAAAGCCCCTGGCATCTTTCTGATCCAAGGGCTTCATTGCCTGCTAGACATTACACGTCAGACAACTTTATATCATGAACCAGTTTTTAAATCAAGAATTTTATTTCGACCGCCATAAAACAAATAACGCTGCCATTCAGACTCCTGGCTCTCTATACTTATTCGTGATCGGCAGGCGCCTTTCTCTCCCCAATGCCCAATGCGTTATTTTGACCCCGGGAGGGGCTTGCCGCCTTTTATACTCGGTTTTGTCAACCATGTTGATTATGTCTTTCAGGCGTTCTATGCCGGGATACCGGACATTAATATCGTCAAAACTGAGACGTTCTTCGATATACGCTTCCAATACGGGGTCTAGGATATCATACGGCAGTAAAAAATCAGTATCTTTTTGACCATGGCTTAACTCGGCTGACGGCGGACGTGATATAACACTTTCCGGGATCAACTCACACCCCTTCTTCCTGTTAATGTACCGGGCTAATTCATAAACTGTTGTTTTAAGCACGTCACAGATCACCGCAAAGCCTCCTGCCGTATCACCATATAACGTGCAATATCCCACAGCTGCTTCGCTTTTATTCCCGGTCGTAAGTACAAGCCATCCGAACTTATTGGAAAATGCCATAAGGATATTACCGCGCACCCGGGCTTGAAGATTCTCTCCGGACACCCCCGAAACTTCTTCTCCGAAAACCTTGTCTATGTCTTTGTGATACACGCTGCAGATATTCTCTATCGGTACTTCATGCAGTATGATCCCTAAATTATCGGCAGTTTTCCGGGTATCCTGACGGGTGCCTTTTGACGAAAATTGTGAAGGCATAGAAAGCGCCGTTACATTGCCGGCACCGATGGCGTCCGTGGCAATAGCTGCCGTTAACGCCGAGTCAAGGCCTCCTGAAAGGCCTAAAACACACTTTTCGAAACCATTTTTCTGCAAATAGTCCCTCGTTCCCAAAACAAGAGCGTTATATATCTCTTCTATACGATCCAACTCCTTAAAAACAACATTATCAACGGCGCATCGCTCCTCAGTTTTGTTTTTAAGTTTAAGTTTTTTCAACGCCTGTTTGTCTTTATCTCCCACTTCCGCAAAAGATGCGGTGTCAATGTCAAAAAATACAATATCTTCCTCAAATCGCGGTCCGGAAGCCGCTATCTTGCCGTCAGGCGCCGCGATAAAACTCCCTCCGTCAAAAACGATCCCATCCTGTCCGCCAACAAGGTTAATATAACAATTAAAATTCCCTGATAATTGTGATTTTTTAGAAAAATATTCGATTATTTTTTTACGATCTCCGACACAAAAAGGTAAGCTGCAAAGATTAAAGATAATATCCGCAGCTGACCTGGTTTTATCGTAGGATATCTCTTTTTCCGACACAGATATCCCATTTACAATATTTATTTCAAATCTTAGATCGCCTAAAGCAAATATCGCCGTCCGGGAACAACAAGCATCTTCACCTGCATTACAACAGTCTTTCTTGTAAAAAGTGTCTTCTATTGAACCGTTATTAATCACCGCCGCGGCGCTTCTTACGCGGCCAGACCCATTTGAGGCAATAAAGCCTATCACAGCCGTTATCCCATCTGTACCCTCTGCTATGAGATCTAATGCTTTTATGTTATCCCGGATAAAATGGGGCTTGCATGAAAGGTCTTCCAACGGAGAACCGCACAAAACTAATTCAGGGAGCACAATAATATCCGCAGCTGACCTTTTGGCCTTATCAATGTACGCCTCTATCTTGCCGCGATTTCCCTTAAGATCTCCGACTGTGGGGTTCAGTTGCGCTAACGCTATGCGGAATTTCATAAGTTTAAATGCTTCCTAACTGTTGTCGTTTATTTCGTGGGCAAGTATTACGGCTTCTGCTATCTCTCGCATATTCACCCGTTTATCCATGCTTGCTTTCCTCATCAATTTATAGGCTTCGTTCTCACTGATCCCTTTATCACTCATGAGAATGCCTTTAGCCTTTTCAACCCTTTTTCTTGTCTCAAGCTCCTCGCTTATGATCTTTGTTTTGACTATGAGCTCTGTGTTTTTTATAGCGACAGCAGCCTGATTAGCGACAGTGCTCAAAAGAACTATGTCACTTTTTGTAAATTTATACTCACAATTGGTATAACAATTTACCACTCCGATCATTTCGTCTTTCACGATCATCGGAACACTTAACATGGACACAAGCTTCTCTTTACGGGCAAGCTCCTTCTCCTTATAACGATCATCTTCAAGAACATTAAGGATCGATATGGGTTTTCTATCTTTTATCACCCGCCCCACTATGCCTTCGCCGACACGCAACCCCCTCTCCTTAAGGTATTCCTGGCTCATCGCCTGTGTGGCCCTAATGGTCAACTCTTGTGTCTTGTTGTCTAAAAGCCATAAGGAACATATTTTAGCGCTCATCACGTTGGCGGTAAGGTTCACTACAAGCTTAAGTATATCTTCCAAATACAGATCGGAAGTTATCGCTTTACTGATCGTGTTCAAAGTTTTTAAATATTCGGCATTCGTCGATTTTTTCATATCAAAACTCCTCACTCCTCCTATATTCGCTTCGCCGTTCTCATGCTACATTATAAACATCATTTCAGCATAACTCGGAAGGGGCCAGATCTCATGGGGTAAAATACTTTCCAGCATATCCACCGGTTTACGCAATACTTTCATCGCAGAAATGATCTCCTCGCAAGATCTTCCCGAATTTAGAACTTCTTCAAGATCGCTTATGGCACTAAGTATCCGCTCTGTTTCAACGCATATATCTTTAAGCAGCGTGCGCACGGCTTTCTGAGGTATGTCCTTGTCTACCTCATTTACCGAAAAAATAGAGTCAGCCAGGTCAGCCTGATATTCGACAGCTAACGGCGCTATCATGGTCTTCGCCATCGTCAACGCGCAATTCGCCTCAATGTGTATAGTGCGCTCATAAGCGCCTTTATACACTTCCATCCTTGCCTTGAACTCTTCCCGGGAAAGGACCTTGTGCCGTTCAAACATAGAGATCGTTGCTTCATCATTTTCAATAGCCGCGAAAGATTCCGGTGTAGTCGCAAGGTTCGGGAGGCCGCGCTTTTCAGCTTCGCGTTTCCAGTCATCGGTGTAGTTGTCCCCATCGAACAATATTCTTTTATGTTTCTTTACAATATCCCGCAGTACTTTCTGCAAAGTTTCGTTAAAGTCTTTACCGCAGGAAACAGCCGACTCCAGCTCTCGCGAAATATCATTCAAAGCATCGGCTACGATCGTATTCATTACAACATTGCTTCCGGCGCAGCTCTGGCTTGATCCAACGGCTCTAAATTCAAATTTGTTTCCGGTGAATGCCAGGGGAGACGTTCTATTGCGATCTGTCACATCCCGCGGCAACTTCGGCAAAGAGGAAATACCAATTTCGACAACACCGGCGGACTTTGAACTCCTGGCTCCGCCCTGTTCCAATTGATTAATGATATCTGTGAGCTGGCTTCCCAAAAATATGGACATGATCGCCGGAGGCGCTTCATTAGCGCCGAGCCTGTGGTCATTGCCGGCGCAAGCGACAGACGCTCTTAACATCGGAGCATACGTATCCACTGCCTTCATCAACGCGCAGATAATAGTAAGGAACTTCGCGTTATCGTGCGGTGTATCACCGGGAGTAAGCCAATTTTTGTCACCTGAAACACATATGGACCAGTTATTATGCTTGCCTGATCCGTTCACGCCGGCAAAAGGCTTTTCATGCAATAAACACGCGAACCCATGTCTATCCGCGACTTCGCTTAATGTTTCCATAACTGTCATATTGTGGTCAACTGCCAGGTTCTGCTCTTCAAAGACAGGCGCTATCTCAAACTGCGCCGGGCAAACTTCATTATGCCGTGTTTTAGCCGGGATACCAAGCTTCCACAACTCACGGTCAAGCTCATCCATAAACACCAGCACCCTGTTTTTGATGGCGCCAAAATAGTGGTCTTCCATTTGCTGATGTTTGGCGGGCCTTCTGCCGAACAGCGTGCGCCCGGTCTGCAAAAGATCAAGGCGCTCGCAGTACATCTCTTTGTCGATCAGAAAATATTCCTGTTCCGGCCCTAATGCTGCGTATACCTGTTTGCCTTCCATGTCCATGCCAAATAGTTTTCCCAACCGCCTGACCTGTTTGGTAAGGACTTCGATCGAACGTAAGAGCGGGGTTTTCTTATCCAGGGCTTCACCGTGATAACCGCAAAACACCGACGGGATACATAACGTAGCGCCGTCTCCGCTTTTCTTAATAAAAGCCGGGCTGGTCGGGTCCCATCCCGTATATCCGCGCGCCTCGAATGTTGCCCTGAGACCTCCCGACGGAAAACTTGACGCGTCCGGTTCGCCTTGAACAAGTTCCTTCCCGGAAAATTTCAGCATAACGCCGCCTTCATGATCGGGTGAAATAAAGGAATCATGTTTTTCCGCGGTAGTGCCGGTAAGAGGAAGAAACCAGTGGGTAAAATGCGTCGCGCCGTGTGAAACCGCCCAGGTTTTCATGGCATCCGCCACTTCATCCGCTATCCCCTGATCAAGCAACTCACGTTTTTCTATTGTCGCCCGAAGAGACTTATATGCTTTATCGGACAAATAATCGCGCATTGTTTTTAAGCTAAATACATTCTTCCCGTAGCTTTCAGCAAATACCCTTGCGCCTGTTCCCTCTGCCGATTCGCTCATCATTTTCCCCCGTATTTTTTATAGAACTGTAAATATGTCTGTAAGTTCATAAAGCCGGATGCTCAGCTTATGTAATATTGTATCTTTATGCGGGATTAAATCAACTAATAAATAAATGGTATAAACAAATGGTGGCTATAAATGGTGACGTAAAGGGTGCCATGGTATTTCCCTCCCATAAGGGTTGATATCACTTGAATATATCCGGATTAGACTTCTTGAGAATAGCAAAAATGTCATTGTCCGGCTTGACCGGACAAGAAAGAAACACTGATTTTACTGGATTCCCCAGTCAAGCTGGGGAATGACGCGCCTGTTACTTTTCTGGATTCCGGCTTCCGTCGGAACGACGCGCCTCGTTTCGCCGGAATGACGACAAGCTCTTTCCCTGTTTTGCAGAAGTCTTGAATGTATCCGGATAGTAATGGAGGAAGGATAAGCAAAACTCTATTCTCCAAAACAGACCAGTTCCTGTGATATCACATCCGACATGATCTTAAGTTCGGAGCCTCGCACGTTATATACACCGATAATGTTTTTGTATTTCGCCGCGTCCGGGGTCATTGATAGAAAAAGGTTTTCGTAAGAGGTTAGCCAATCATAATTAAAGGTAACCTCTTTTTTGTCGGGAAAAAGCGCCACATAAAAGATGTTGGTCTCGATCAGATCCTGAAAAAAGTGAGTACCAAAAGATAATTCCGGCATAAGATTACCTTCGGGGAAAGCTATTTCACCAATAACCGCAATGTTATTTATCTCAGCGAAGGTCACCGGCACGCCTAACGAAGGAGTGGAAGTGCCCCATCTTCCCGGACCGAGTAAAAGCGCGGGCGTATCATCTTTACTGTCTATCTGTTTGTTCAATTGCCCCACTATACGCGCTATATTGTATTTTTCGGATATTGGTAATTCGATATATTTTTTGGCTTTGATATGTATTATTTTTTCTATCTTCTGCGAAATATTACCGCCAAGGAAATATCCTTTTGACCTGAAGAAAATGTCTTTTTCATCTATTTTAGCGGGTATTGCCACTTTCTTACCTACTCCGGACGTTTGAAGCGGACGGCACTGCAGAAGGTTGATCTTGAATTTTCCATCATCCGTAAAATTCACGGTGAATTCTATCTCAACGGGGTACTCGTAACTTTTTTCAAGAGTTTTCATTATCTTCCGCATCGCATTTGGAAATATCTTTTGCGAAAAAAGTTCATCAAAAGTAATTATCCATTTATCCCGTGATTCCATGCCATGTTTTTTCATCCACTTGATAGCCTCTTTATCCTGTATAGCTGTATGTTCCATATCGATATCGATGTTTTCTTCCACCAGTTGTTCAAATGCAACAGTATCGAACCCGTTCTCTTCGACATCTATAAGGTCAACTTCGCGTTGTGAGAACCGCTTAACATCAGCCATATCCTCATAAGGCTTCACTAACGGCGCGTCCAACGCGGCTACCCTCGGATAACCACCTTCCACTCGATCGACCGCTCTTGTGCCTAAGCCAAGCACCACGCGCAGCATACCCGCATCGGAATTCATCTTATTGTTCCATACGTACGTGTTATAAGAAACCCCCACACCGCCTATATCAGGGAAAAAATATTTCTTGTGATACGAACCTGATACCCGCTGGACCAAAAGAGCCATTTGTTCGTCCATTGTATCCAAACCCCGCTGACGGCGATACACCAGAGCGTCTTCATTCATCATGCTGGCATATATTTTCCTCACCGCTTCAACGAATTGCATATACCGCTGTTCCGGGGATCCCTGATTCGCGCAGAAAAAGCTCGCGTATTTGCCCGCAAAAGCGTTTCCGAAACTGTCTTCGAGCAAACTGCTTGAACGCACTATTATGGGTGACGTACCGAAATACTCAATGATCTGTTGGAATTGTTCCATCACTTCTTCAGGAAATTTACCGTATAGCATTCTTTCTTTAAGTACACGCGCGGCGTCGAAATATCCGAGACCGGTCTTTTGTTCCATGCGCAGCTTCCACCATCCGTTCTGCACCATATACGTATAAAAAACATCCGATCCTATATAAAAAGAATCATGTGATTCAGCGTAAGTCCCCCATTTGACCTCGGGGTTATTTTCAAGTATCTTCCTTGCAAGAAGCATACCAACGGCCTTACCGCCTATACTTCCAGTGCCTATAACACGCGATTTTATTCTTATGATATCTTCGAGTGAAAAATTCTTTTTAGCCATATCCAGTATTTTCTTGTTACGTGAAAGCAGCATATTGCAGTACAGCTCCAACATTTTGTCTTTTTCCTCGCGGGAAGCGTTACTCGCGATAAGGTCCTCCCCTTTAAGGAATAACCTGTCCCAATAATCAAGATTCCTCCTGGCGTTTTCAGTACCGATACCGCTTATATGAGTTAATACTTCTGCCGCGTCTCCGCTGTCAGTTATCGGTATAAATGCGTCGCCTTTTCTCAGGTGAGGCAAAAACATGGTAGGTGAGTATCTGTTCCAAACCTTCAACGGATGAACATAATAATTGTTGTTGCAACCATAGATGTCTATGAGAAGCTGTGTAGTCTCCCTTATGCGTGCTACCGTTTTAAATGAATGGTTGTTCCTTATAAGCCCGAAATAGGCTACAGTGTCCAATTCATATAGATACGGGCACGTAACCATGAAAAAATTACCCACCATTAGATCAGTCGCCCATATGGAAAGTAGCGCGGAAAGTGAATCGAATACATAGTATGCTCCTACACCTTCGTCGGAAATGATATTGTTGACTTGAGTGGAAAAGTGCTCAAATCCTTCATACGCATCAAGATCGTAAATAGTAACTTTTCCATCAGGCTCTAAAAGCGGTTTGTGATCAGCGAATCGCATATAGATCACTTTTTTACCTGATCCCAGGGCGGTATTTACATATGGGGTAACAAAATCTTTATAATCGGCGATATCATCTACCTGCCAGACAACGTTATCTCCGGCCCGTAAACCCGTCAGTATCTTATCTAAACTCGGTAATCCAGTAGTAACCATGTTTTTCGCCTCGCTTCATCCGCCCTGTTTGTCCTGCAATTTAAGAACCGCTTTAACGAACCCCGTGAAAAGTGGGTGCCCTTTATCCGGTTTGGATTTGAATTCGGGGTGGAACTGCACCGCTATAAACCACGGATGATCTTTGATCTCCACTATTTCGACAAGGTTTCCCTTGGGATGTAAACCACTAAAATCCATTCCTTGCCGGATAAACGTTTTTTTATAAACACCGTTAAATTCATACCGATGTCTGTGTCTTTCCATAACTTCAGTTTTGCCGTATATTTTTTTCGCGAGGCTATCTGGTTTCAAGACGCATTTATATTTGCCCAGACGCATGGTTCCACCGAACCACTTTACATATTCCTGCTCGGAGAGGAGTGATATTACAGGATACTTTGTGCGCGCGTTAAATTCGGTGGAGTTGGCGTTTTCCATGCCGCAGACATTACGCGCGAATTCTATAACCGCTATCTGCATACCCAGGCATATCCCTAAATATGGTATTTTTTCTTCGCGGGCATATTTTGCCGCGGAGAGTTTACCTTCAATACCCCTTACTCCGAACCCGCCGGGCACAAGTATACCCGATACTCCTTTAAATACTGATCGAAGTTTCTCCGGGTTATATTTTTCAAGGTTGTCAGACTCGATTTTTACTATATCCACACCGCAATTATTGGCAATCGCGCCGTGTTTTATCGCTTCATCAATAGATTTATACGCGTCTTGAAGTGTTATATATTTTCCTATAACACCTACTTTGATCTTTCTCTTCGCTGTTTTTCTTATTCTTACGGCTTTCGCCCATCTTTTGCTGTCTTTCCTCTTTCTGACTTTGAGGTCAAGTTTTTTAAGCACAATTTTACCCAATCCTGCTTTTTTGAACAACAGCGGTATTTCGTATATGTCTTCCACATCGCGCGCTTCGAAAACACAATCCTGCTGAACATTACAGAAAAGGGCTATTTTCGCATGCGCGCCGGCGTCAAGAGGCTTTTCAGTACGCACCATAAGTATTTCGGGCTGTATACCTATTCCCCTGAGCTTACCTACTGAATGCTGTGTTGGTTTTGTTTTTAATTCGCCAGCCGCTTTTACGTAAGGAGCGAGTGTAAGATGCACATTTATAGCGTTACCGGGCCCGAGTTCATTCTTCATCTGCCTTATCGCCTCAAGAAACGGCAAGCTTTCAATGTCGCCCGCCGTACCGCCGATCTCAACAAGCACAATATCCGCGTTATGTTTTTTTTCACCCTGTCGTATCAAGTCCTTTATTTCATTAGTTATATGCGGAATTACCTGTACCGTACCCCCTAAAAAATCACCGCGGCGTTCTTTCGTGATAACGTTCTGGTAGACCTTGCCGGTTGTGACATTACTGTATTTTGCAAGCGGAGAATTCGTATACCTGAAGTAATGGCCCAGATCGAGATCAGTTTCAGCGCCGTCGTCCGTAACATAGACTTCCCCGTGCTGGTAAGGGTTCATCGTACCCGGATCAACATTAATATATGGGTCACATTTAACAAGCGCTACCTTATACCCTTTCCATTCAAGAATCTTTCCAATGGACGCCGACGCTATTCCTTTACCAAGACTTGAGACCACACCACCTGTTATGAAAATATATTTAGCCATAACACTCCGCTCCTTGTGTTCATGATGACTCAAACACCGATTTAGCCGCTCTTCGATTCACCTTGTTCGGGTGCTGGCCGTTAAAACAGGCCTTACAGAAACCTTCTTTATCTCCTGAAACAGCGTCCATCATACCGCCGATACTAAGGTATTTCAGGGTGTCCACGCCTATAAACTTGCCGATATCCTCTATTGTATCCATCTGATTTGCTATCAGTTCTTTGCGACTGGGGAAATCTATGCCGTAAAAACACGCGTGCTTTATGGGAGGACAGCTGATACGCATATGTATCTCCCTGGCGCCGGCCTCACGTATGGCTTGTATTCTACCGCTCGTTGTGGTGCCTCTTACTATGGAATCTTCCACTACAACCACTTTTTTACCTTTCAGTACTTCTCTTATCGGGTTTAGCTTGATCTTTACTCCATGCTTTCGCATTTCCTGGGAAGGCTGTATAAATGTTCTGCCGATATAGTGGTTACGCACCATGCCGAATTCAAAAGGTATCCCGCTTTTTTTAGAATAACCCAATGCGGCATAATTACCCGAATCGGGTATAGACATCACCATATCGGCTTCTACGGGATACTCTTCAGCAAGCTTCTCACCTAACCTTTCCCTTACTTTATACACGCTTTGCCCGAAAATACGGCTGTCCGGCCTCGCAAAATATATGAATTCGAATATACAAGAGGCGGTATTTTCTTTTTCAGGAAGGTTTCTTGAAGTTATACCTTCATCTGAAATTATTACCATTTCTCCCGGTTCGACATCCCGCACATATTCGGCGCCTATCAGGTCGAGTGAACATGTTTCACTGGCCAAGACATACGACCCGTCCTTCACGCCAAGGCATAGCGGACGAAACCCGTAAGGATCCCTTACTCCTATAAGTTTGTTTTGTGACAAAAATATCATTGTGAACGCGCCGTCACATTGGTTAAGGGCGTCTAGAAGCCGGCCGGAAAGCCCATCTTCCTCGGACCGCACCATAAGATGCAATACTACTTCGGAATCCATTGTCGTCTGAAAAATAGCGCCGTCTCTTTCCATCTCGCGCCGCAATTTAACCGCATTAGTGAGGTTCCCGTTATGGGCTATGGAAATTGAGAACTTGTTATGATTTATCACAAAAGGCTGGGCATTTCTTAATATGCTTGATCCTGTGGTGGAATATCTTACATGCCCTATAGAATTAGTACCTTTTATGCCGGATAATTTTTTCGCGTTAAGCACTTCCGACACAAGGCCCATACCGGTGATCTGACGTATGCGTTTTCCGTCGGAGACTGCCATACCGCAAGATTCTTCACCTCTATGCTGCAGTGAATACAACCCCAGATATGTCAATTCCACGGCCGAAGCATGGTTAAAGACGCCGAAAACACCGCAATATTCCTTTTTATCCATTTTTTATCTCCCCGTAATATTCCTGCAGTGACTTAACGGTTTCTTCCATATCCAATGCTGACTCTATTCCGTTCACTGAAGCCTGCGCGCCGGCCATGGTGGTAACGCAGGGTATGCCGCGCATAACCGCCGTACTCCTGATTATAGCCCCATCCGAATGGGGTTTCTTTCCAATAGGTGTGTTTATTATCAGAGCTACTTCTCCTGATCTGACTATGTCGAGAATGTTGGGTTTGCCATCACGCATTTTTTTGATGACCTCTACCTTCACATTATTATTACGCAGGGTTTTAGCCGTACCTAAAGTAGCGACGATCGTAAAACCCATGTCCTGTAATTTTTTTGCCAGAAAAACTATGTTGCGCTTATCACTGTCACGTACCGATATAAAAACTTTGCCTTCCCTGGGTAGTATTTGACCCGCTCCGGCTTGCGCTTTCGCGAAAGCAGTTCCAAAATTTTTAGATATTCCCATAACCTCCCCCGTAGACATCATCTCAGGACCCAGTATGATATCGATCCCTGAAAATCTTGAAAAAGGCAACACTGACTCTTTAACGCTCGTGTAGTAGAGCCCTTCCATAGGATCTTTTATTCCCATGTCTTTTATTCGTTTGCCCGACATTATTTTCGCGGCGGCTTTCGCCATCGGCAGGCCGGTGGCTTTTGAAACAAAAGGTACCGTCCTTGAAGCGCGCGGATTGACTTCAAGAACATATATATTGTTGTTTCTAACGGCGTATTGAACGTTCATTAAGCCTTTTATATCCAGGGCTAAAGCCAATTGAACGGTCTGTTTTTTTATTTCGGCAATGATATTATCGGAAATATTATGCGGCGGCAATACACAGGCGGAGTCCCCCGAATGGATACCGGCTTCCTCAATATGTTCCATAACACCACATACGAGAACGTCCTCCCCGTCGCTTAAGGCATCCACATCTATTTCAATGGCGTTTTCAAGGAACCTATCAAGAAGCACCGGATGTCCAGGAGAAACATCAATCGCTTCGGCCATAAATTCTATTAACGCCTCGTCATCATATACTATTTTCATCGCGCGTCCACCCAGCACATATGATGGTCTGACAACCACCGGGTATCCTATCGACGCGGCTTTCTTCAAAGCTTCACCGGTTGAATTTGCTGTACCGTTCGGAGGTTGTTTAAGCCCGAGTGAATCTAAAAGCGCCTTGAATTGTTTTCGGTCTTCTGCCAGGGCGATCGATCTTACCGAAGTGCCGATAATAGGGACTCCCGCCGCTTCCAGTCTGTCGGCGAGGTTAAGCGGTGTCTGCCCCCCGAACTGCACTATTACCCCATCGGGTCTCTCTTTATCGATGATGTTCATCACATCTTCAAAAGTAAGCGGCTCGAAATAGAGTCTGTCGGAAGTATCGTAATCTGTGGATACTGTTTCAGGATTTGAGTTGACCATTATTGTTTCATACCCTAATTCTTTAAGAGCGAAAGACGCGTGACAACAGCAATAATCAAATTCTATTCCCTGGCCTATCCGGTTAGGTCCACCTCCGAGGATCATTATCTTTTTTCTGTCCGACCGGGTAACTTCGCATTCATCTTCATACGTAGAATAATAATACGGCGTATATGCTTCAAACTCGGCGGCGCATGTATCAACTAACTTATATGTAGGTATCACTCCGGCTTTTTTTCTTGCCTCCCTGAATTCGGTTTCTCGACAGCCCATCATTCTTGACATAGCCTCGTCGCTGAAACCGAATCGTTTTGCTTCTCTCACTATGTCTTTAATGTCTTCGCCGGATGCTATGCTTTCGGGAAGCTTCCCGGCCAACGCTTCAGTTACTTCTTTCTCCATGTCGATTATTTCTTTCATGTTGCGCAGGAACCACGGGTCGATCTTACTTAATGCGTATATCTCGTCTATACTGCATCCACGCACGAAGGCTTCTTTGATATAAAATATTCTGTCAGCATTCGGACGAGAAATAAAATCGGAAAGAACCTGAACATCTAATTCGGAAGACTTCTTCATGTCATCCAGGCCGTGTTTGCCGGTTTCAAGTCCCCTCAATCCTTTTTGCAAAGCCTCCCTGAACGTACGTCCTATGGCCATGGTCTCTCCGACGGACTTCATGGATATACCAAGTGTAGAGTCTGTCCCGGGAAACTTTTCAAATGTGAACCTGGGGACTTTCACTACGCAATAATCTATAGCGGGTTCAAAGGACGCCGGGGTTTTTCTGGTTATATCATTTGAGATCTCATCCAGGCTGTACCCCACCGCGAGCTTGGCCGCGAATTTCGCTATTGGGAACCCCGTGGCCTTGCTGGCAAGCGCCGATGACCGTGAAACACGCGGGTTCATTTCTATAACTACCATACGGCCGGTCTCAGGATTAACGGCAAACTGTATGTTTGATCCACCTGTTTCAACCCCTATTTCACGAATGATCGCTAAGGAGGCATCGCGCATATCCTGGTATTCCCTGTCAGAAAGCGTCTGTTGCGGCGCGACCGTTATACTATCGCCGGTATGCACCCCCATCGGGTCCAGGTTTTCTATTGAACAAACTATAACAACGTTATCCATCCTGTCCCGCATAACTTCCAGCTCATACTCTTTCCAGCCGATGATGGATTCTTCTATCAGGATCTCGTTTGTCATGCTATTGTGCAAGCCGCGCGCGGCGAGCTCTTTAAATCCTTCAATGTCATACGCTGTCCCTCCACCGGTACCACCCAATGTAAAGCTCGGCCGTACAATCAATGGGAAACCTATTTTCTCCGCCACTTCAATGGCCTGCTCCATGTTATGAGCCAACCCGCTCTGGGGTAGATCCAACCCTATCTTTTGCATGGCTTCCTTAAAGCACTCTCTATTTTCAGCCTTTTTAATAACATCGTAATCCGCACCTATCATTTTGACACTAAATTTATCAAGCACTCCCATCTCGCATAACTTCATCGCGGTGTTAAGCCCGGTCTGGCCTCCAAGGGTCGGCAACAAAGCGTCCGGCCTCTCTTTCGCAATTATTTTGGCTACAACTTCCGGGGTGATAGGTTCAATATATGTCTTATCGGCTATTTCAGGATCGGTCATTATAGTGGCGGGATTGGAGTTTACTAACACTACCTCAAACCCTTCCTGTTTAAGAGCCTTGCAGGCCTGCGTACCGGAAAAATCAAATTCACATGCCTGGCCTATAACTATCGGACCCGAGCCGATGATAAGTATCCTTTTTATATCAGTCCGTTTAGGCATTACTTTCCTCCATCATATCCGTAAATTGTTTGAATAAATATTCTGAGTCACGCGGTCCCGGTCCATATTCAGGGTGGAACTGCACCGAAAAGACCGGCAGTTTCTTATGTCTAAATCCTTCCAGCGTATTGTCGTTAAGATTAATATGCGTCGCTTCTATCTCCCGCGCGTCAAGAGTATCCATATCTACACAAAACCCATGGTTCTGCACGGTTATAAGTATCTTTCCTGTCGTTAGATCTTTAACGGGCTGGTTGCCTCCGTGATGCCCGAACTTGAGCTTGTAAGTTTTTCCGCCTATCGCAAGGCCTATCATCTGATGCCCCAGACATATTCCGAATATCGGCACCTTGCCCAGTAGTTTTTCTACATTGGCGTAAACAGTTCTTGCCGCCTGAGGATCACCCGGGCCGTTTGAAAGCATCACACCATCGGGTTTTTTCTCAAGAATGTCAAGAGCCGTAGTTCCTGCCGGTACTACTGTCACCCGACAATCATATTTTTCAAGCAACTTCAGAATATTGTGTTTAACCCCGCAATCTATAACAGTTACTTTGTATTTTCCTTCTTTGTTCCATACATATTTTTCTTTGCATGTTACTTCTTTTACAAGGTCTTTTCCCTCTAAACCCTGGGATGCTTTAACCTTCGCGATCAGACTGTCATTATCAAGATCAAGGGTCGATATCACACTTCTCATAGCGCCTTGCATTCTTATATGTTTTGTAAGGGCTCTGGTATCAACGCCTTCAATGCCTACTATGCCGTTATTTTTCAAATACTCCGGGAGACTTTGTTCCGATCGCCAGTTAGATGGCACGGGACAGCACTCTCTTACAATGAACCCGCCGGTAAAAGGCCTTGCCGATTCCGCGTCGCTCTTATTAACTCCGTAGTTGCCTATCAGCGGATACGTCATGGTAATAAGCTGTCCTTTATATGACGGGTCCGTAAGTATTTCCTGATAGCCTGACATGCTTGTATTGAAGATCACTTCGCCGTATGCTTCGCCTATCGCGCCGCAGGAAAAACCGTTAAACACTCTGCCATCTTCTAAAGCAATTTTCGCTTTTCGCTTTGTCATGCATTTGCTCCTTCGGAGTTTTCAACAGGACTGTTAAGGTATTTATCAATTTTGCGGGCGGCGCATCTACCGTCGGCGATGGCCCTCACTACTAACGATTGGCCGTTCCGCATATCTCCCGCGGAAAAAACCTTATCCACTGAGGTCATGAAGTCCGCATCGACTTCAACATTACCTTGATCATCTAACGCGACTCCCGCGTCTTTGAGGAGGCCTTGATGCTGTGGATGAACGAATCCCACAGCAAAAAGTATGAGATCAGCTTCGATCTCAAAGGTACTACCGGATATCTCTTTCATCACCGGACGTTTGTTCCCGGGAACATTTTCAAATTCTATTTTAACACATGATAGTTTTTTTATCTTGCCATTTTCGCCAATAAATTTTTTTGTGAGAACCGACCATTTTCTTTCGCATCCTTCTTCGTGGCTGGAAGTGGTTTTAAAAATATGGGGATACGCCGGCCATGGACACTGTTCCGTCCGTTCCTCCGCGGGTTTAGGCAAAACTTCTATCTGCACTATTCGATGCGCCCTCTGGCGGTTAGCCATGCCGACACAATCTGACCCGGTATCCCCCCCGCCGATCACAACTACTTTTTTACCGGATGCTGTTATAATTTTACCCTTTTCCATTGTTTCGCCCGATACTCGCCGGTTTTCCTGCGTGAGGTAATCCATAGCAAAGTGTATACCGCGGAGATCCCGGCCCTCTATTTTAATGTCACGCGGCACCCTGGATCCTCCGGTTAAGCATATTGAATCATATTGTTCTATAAGTTTTTTCGTTTCATAGTCCTTGCCAACTTCAACCAAAGTAATAAACTTGATCCCTTCTTCTTTCATAATCTCAACACGTCTGTCTATAACCCATTTTTCCAGTTTAAAATCAGGTATCCCATAACGCAGGATCCCCCCCGGTTTATCGTCTTTTTCAAACACGGTGACTTGATGCCCGGCTTTATTAAGTTCGTCGGCACAGGCAAGGCCCGCCGGACCTGATCCGATAACGGCAACAGTTTTTCCAGTGCGCGCTTCCGGCGGGCAGGGTTTAATAAGCCCATTAGAAAACGCGTATTCTACCAGAGCCAGCTCATTTTCTTTTACTGTTACAGGGTCATCGTTTATTCCCAGTACGCAGGCATATTCACAGATAGCCGGGCATACTCTACCGGTTATCTCCGGGAAATTGTTCGCCGCGGAAAGCAGCTGAAAGGCTTTCCCCCATTGTCCTCGCCACATGAGGTCGTTCCACTCAGGTATATAATTACCGACAGGACACCCCCAATGGCAAAAGGGCGTACCACAATCCATGCACCGCGATGCCTGTTTCCGAGAATCCTCATCGCTCAACGGAACAGTAACATCTTTGTGGTCTTTTACCCTTTCAGATACCGGGCGGTATCCAGACGTTTTGCGCTCAACTTCAAGAAAACCCCTTACATCACCCATCAAGGACCTCCATAGGATATGCGTCTCCTACCCTCTTTTTGGCCGCAAGAACGTTTTTATATTCCATCGGCATTATTTTTTTGAATTTTTTTATTTCCTGGCTGAAATTTTTGAGTATTTTTCCGGCTTTACGACTGTCCGTATTAACATGGTGATTATGAATAAGGGACCGGATCATTTCTTCGTCCTCTTTGTCCGGATCTTCAATTTCAACCATACTCATATTACATCTGTCAGAGAATTTTCCGTCTTCGTCATAGACATAGGCAATGCCTCCCGACATTCCTGCCGCGAAATTATCACCCGTCTTACCGAGAACAACTACTCTTCCTCCAGTCATATATTCACACCCGTGGTCACCCACACCTTCAACAACAACATAAACACCCGAATTCCGAACGCAAAACCTCTCACCCGCTATTCCTCTAATATAGGCTTCTCCTGAAGTTGCCCCGTAAAAACAAGTGTTGCCCGCGATAACATTTTTTTCCGCTTCATAATCAGTATGTTTTCCGGGATAGATAATCAGCTTCCCGCCGCTCATCCCTTTTCCTACATAATCGTTCGCCATCCCGGAAAGCTCAAAGGTTATCCCTCCGACAAGAAACGCACCGAAACTCTGACCGGCAGTGCCATTGAATCTGCACTTTATTGTTTCTTCGGACAAACCATTCTCTCCGAGAGTTTTACAGACTTCACCGCTTAACATAGCACCGGTTGACCTGTTGTAATTTTTTATATCAAGTTCGAGTTCTATTTTTTTATTGTTACGAACAGCTTCTTCCGTCATGCGTATAAGTTTTCTGTCGAGAACTTCGTCAATACAATGGTCCTGAGTCATAACACAATGCGCAGGAGGATTGCCTGGAAGTTCCGGTCTATACAAGATACCGGAATAATCCGTTCCTTTAGCTTTTTCAGGGATCTTTTCATTATCCATTTCCAGGAAATCTGTTCTACCGACCATTTCGTCTATAGTTCTCATTCCCAACAGGCTCATCTGTTCTCTTAAGTCTTCAGCAATGAATTTCATGTAGTTAACTACGTATTCCGGCCTTCCGCTGAAACGTTTCTGCAGAAGTTCATCCTGCGTAGCCACGCCTACCGAACAATTATTTAAGTTACAATGCCTCAGCATAACGCAACCCAAAGTTATTAAAACAGCGGTGCAAAAACCGAATTCTTCGGCGCCTAAAAGAGCGGCTATCACAACATCCTTACCGGTGCGCATCTGCCCATCAGCCTGCAGGCGGACCCTTCCTCGTAAACCGTTTAACATAAGCGTTTGATGCGTCTCCGCCAGACCCAGTTCCCACGGAGCACCGGCATATCTGATAGAACTTCTGGGAGAAGCTCCCGTACCACCGTCACCGCCGGATATAAGTATCATGTCAGCATGGGCTTTCGCTACACCCGCGGCGATGGTACCAACACCGACTTCCGATACAAGTTTGACGCTTATCCGCGCTTTTGGATTAACATTCTTTAGATCAAAAATAAGCTGTGCCAGATCTTCAATAGAATAAATATCATGATGCGGCGGCGGCGATATCAAGGTTACTCCGGGCGTAGTATATCTGATGCGCGCGATAGCCGCGCTCACCTTATATCCGGGAAGTTGTCCGCCTTCGCCGGGTTTCGCGCCCTGCGCTATTTTTATCTGTATCTCTTCGGAATTAATAAGATAATTCGTAGTTACACCAAACCTGCCCGAAGCTACTTGTTTAACAGCGCTTCGCGTGGAAGCACCGTTCGGAAGAGACCTAAACCTCGCGGGATCTTCTCCCCCTTCGCCTGTATTGGATTTAGCTCCGAGCCTGTTCATGGCAATCGCGATCGCTTCATGCGCGGAGCCGCTTATCGATCCAAAACTCATAGCGCCTGTCGCGAACCTTTTAACTATTTCAGAAACTGGTTCCACTTCTTCTATCGGTATAGGTTTTGCTTCTTTGAACTTTAATAAATCTCTAAGTGTCGCCGGATCTGTCATGCGGTCGTTTATTAAAGAAGCAAACTCTTTATATTTCGCGTAATCATTTTTCCGAACAGCATCCTGCAAAGCAGCGATACTCTCGGGGTTCCACACATGAAATTCACCATCACGTTTCCACTGATAGATCCCGCCCGTAGGCAAGACATAAGGCCCTGCCCGCTCGTTGTCCGGATAAGCTTCGCGATGTCTGTTTATAGTATCCTCCGCTATCTCTTTGAGCTCTACCCCTCCGACACGTGATACAGTGTATGTAAAATATCTCTTTATCAGGTCCTCCCCTAATCCCAACGCTTCGAATATCTGAGCGCCGCGATAACTGCGCAAAGTGGAAATACCCATTTTTGATAATATTTTCAATATCCCCTGCATGACAGCCTGCCTGTAATTGTCAACAGCTTCTTTCTTGTCTATTGAAACTTCACCTTCATCATGCAGGTATTCAACAGCCTCATATGCGAGATAAGGATTGACACAATCAGCACCGTAAGCGTAAAGAAGCGCGAAGTGGTTAACTTCTCTCGGTTCCCCGCTTTTAACCACTATACTTATCTGTGAACGTATAGCTTTATCAACAAGATGATGATGCACGGCGCTAACCGCGAGAAGAGCGGGAATAGCCGCGTTTACTCTATCGGTACCCCGGTCACTAAGTATTATGAACGAATGCCCTTGTTCAATAGCGTACTCAGCTTCAAAACAAATACGATTAACCGCTTCCTCAAGGTCATGCCAATCGCCGGGGTTAAACAATGTACGAATAACTTTAGTCTTAAACCCGTTTATTTTTATATCCCGGATCAATTCCAATTCTTCGTTCGTTAATATCGGGCGTTTTACCCTGAGCTTATGACAATGTTCCAGCCCTCCTACAAGAAGGTTCTTTCCGGAACCTATAAAAAGATCAAGGCTCATAACGAGCTCTTCCCTTATGGGGTCAATCGGAGGATTAGTGACCTGCGCGAAAAGCTGTTTAAAATAATTAAAAAACATCTGCGGTTCACGCGACAAAAAAGCATGGGGTGTATCGTTACCCATAGATCCTATTGGTTCTTTACCCTCTTCGGCCATCGGCTTAAGTATTAACTTGAGATCTTCACGCGTATACCCAAACGACTGCAATGCGGGCAGAATCTCACCGACCCGCCTGCCTTCTTCGCCCAGACGCGGCAGGTTATCAAGTTCAACAATATTTTTACGGTTCCATTCTCCGTAAGGGCACAGCCCTGCGACTCTCTCCTTAATCTCGTAATTTTCAAACAGTGAACCTTTTTCTGTATCAATAAGTATCATCTTGCCGGGTTCAAGCCTGCCCGAACGGCTTATGTCTTTATCGTCTATGTCCAGAACCCCCGCCTCTGAGGACATGACAATGAGCCCGCTTTTGGTGACAATATACCTCACCGGGCGCAGGCCGTTCCTGTCAAGCGCGGCTCCTATGTCCTTGCCGTCGGTAAACGCGATAGCGGCGGGCCCGTCCCACGGTTCCATTAAACACGCGTGGTACTTATAAAAATCCCTGAGGCTCGTGTAATTTTTACCGTCGCGGTCTTTCGCTGAGGGAACAAGCATCATCATAGTATGCTCAAGAGACCTCCCGGCAAGAACTAAAAGTTCAAAAACATTATCAAGAGTCGCGGAATCACTCCCGCCTTCAACAATGATCGGTTTTATCTTGGCGATATCACTACCAAAAAGTTCGCTTTCTAAAAGCCTTTCTCCCGCGTGAAACCAGTTAATATTGCCTCTTAGAGTATTGATCTCACCGTTATGGGCAAGAAATCTGAAAGGCTGGGCAAGATCCCATGCCGGAAATGTGTTCGTGCTGTACCGCGAATGCACAAGCATAATAGCGCTTTTAAAATCACTATCTTTCAAGTCAGGATAATAATCTCTGATCTGGCCCGGCATTAAAAGACCCTTATAACTTATTGTCCGCATAGAAATATTAGTTATGTAAAAGGAGTTTTTCTCCCCGATTTTTGATAAGCGTATTTCTCTTTCGGCTCTTTTTCGTATAACATAGAGCTTACGTTCAAACGCAAGCTGATCAGCTATATTTTTACCCTGGCCTATGAAAACCTGTTCTATTATGGGTTGTGTATTAACAGCGCTTTCCCCCAACATTGAATCATCAACGGGAACCTTACGCCACCCTAAAAAAATTTGACCTTCTTCTGAAATAATATTTTCAATTATATTTCCGCAATCAAAACGGTCTTTTTTATTTCGCGGCATAAAAATAAGCCCCGTACCGTATTCACCCGGACCGGGCAGAGTTATACCGAGCGCCGCGCCGACTTTTGAATAAAACCTATGCGGTATTTGCGATAATACCCCTGCCCCGTCCCCTGTTTTAGGATCGGCACCAACAGCACCGCGATGGCTCATGCGCTCAAGAACCTTTATTCCTTTTTCCACGATATCGTGTGAAGGCGCGCCTTGTATATCACAGACAAATCCTACACCGCAATTATCGCGTTCAAACCGCGGGTCATAAAGTCCTTGTTTTGTTGGTATCTGATCGTATCCCATAATATTCACCAAAGTTGTCCTGTTATAACATTTGTTAGCCTATCGCGTCACGTCCTTCTTCTCCCGTTCTAATACGTATGCATCGCGGTAGATCAAGTATAAAAATTTTGCCATCTCCTATAGTACCTGTACGCGCTCCTTTCATTATGGCGTCAATAGTAGGTTTGACAAAATCTTGATTAACCGCTATCTCCAAACGTATTTTCTTCAAAAGATTCACTTCGTGCACAACACCTCTGTACGTTTCCGTATACCCCTTTTGCTGTCCGCATCCAAGCGCGTTTGTAACGGTCATCTTATGCACATCAGCATCAAACAGGGCCGCCTTTACATCAGGTAGTTTATGCGGTTGTATCATAGCGATTATAAGCTTCATTGTATCTCCCCTTCTTTGGTTATGTCATTGTGTTATAAACACCTGGAACCCTGAGTAAGATTCCATGCCATGTTCACCTATGTCCAACCCTTTAAGCTCTTCTTCCCTGGCGACTCTGAGACCCACCGTTCTTTTTATTGTCCAAAACACCAAGCCCATGAAAAACAATATAAATAACACGACAGAAAACGTACCTAATGCTTGTATCGACAATTGTTTTCCGCCACCTCCGTAAAACAATCCGTCATTCGCCAATCCCAAGGCTTTCTGCCCGAACAAACCTACCGCCAAAGTACCCCAGATGCCATTCATGCCGTGCACCGGAAAAGCGCCTACAGGGTCATCTATTCTTAATTTATCCAGAATAATTATGCCGAGAATAACAATAACACCCGCGATCGCGCCTATCGTTATGGCGGCCCACGGCTCAACAAAAGCACAACCGGCCGTTATAGCTACTAAACCGGCTAACGCTCCATTCATTGCCATAGAAAGATCCGGTTTTCCAAACACTTTCCACACGAAGGACATCGCGGATATGCCTCCGGCAGCAGCAGCAAGATTAGTATTTATCGCCACCCGCCCGATCAAACTGCCATCTCCAACGCTCAATGTCGATCCGGGATTAAACCCAAACCATCCAAACCACAATATAAACACGCCCAGAGAAGCAAGTGGTATAGAGTGCCCCGCTATGACATTTGCTGAACCATCTGCGTTATATTTACCTATCCTCGGTCCGAGAATAATGGTTCCTGATAATGCCGCGAAACCTCCTACAGTGTGCACTACGGTCGACCCCGCAAAGTCAGAAAATCCTAATCCTGAAAGCCACCCGCCGCCCCATATCCAATGCCCCACTACCGGATATATCAACGCCGAGATGATAAACGAATAGACCAGATATGAAGTAAACTTCATTCTCTCGGCCATACCCCCGGCAACAATGGTCGCCGCCGCCCCGCAAAAAGCGGCTTGGAAAAGCCAGAAAGCGAACAGCGGTATATCCGCGCCGGATTCCGCGCCGTTAAGAAACCAACCATGAAAACCGAATAACCCGTTACCCTGTCCGAACATAATAGCGTACCCGCATATAAAGAACCCTATCGACGCCATACAAAAATCAAGAAAGTTCTTTGTCAAAATGTTACAGGTATTTTTCGTTCTTATGAAACCTGCTTCCACCATGCCGAATCCCGCTTGCATGAAGAATACCAAAAAAGCCGCGATAAGCACCCACAGAGTATCAATCCCTCTTATCATCGACTTCATGCTTAGTTCTTCCGCGTAAGCATCGGGCGGTATCATCAAAAATAACCCGGTTACCAACAATATATTTTTATTCAATAGTTTTTTTGCATTTTTCCACATAACTTCTTCCCATGAATAGTGTTTTATCAAGCACTGTTAACAAATTTTCTTGCGAAACAACCTTGTTCCCCACCATTCATTTAAAAAACGTAGTATCGCTTTTTAGTTTTTCCTTACTTCATGCGCGAGAATTATCGCTTCGGCTATCTCTTTCATCGAAATCCTTTTCTTCATGCTTGACCGCCTTATCAAGTTGTACGCTTCCCCCTCCGGAAGCCCTTGATCCTTCATCAGTATGCCTTTAGCCCTTTCAACTTTTTTCCTGGTCTCCAGTTCTTCCTGGATAATCCTGGTTTTCACCATAAGCTCTGTGTGCTTTATCGCTACAGCCGCTTGATTGGATATGGCGCTTAGAAGCACCACATCGCTTTTGGTGAATTCATACGGCATAACTGTGTATACATTGATCACGCCTATCACTTTATCCTTAACCATCATGGGAACACTGAGCATTGAGACAAACCCTTCTCGCGCGGCAAGATCTTTCTCTTTATATCGTTTATCCTGCGACACATCTTTTATTATAATCGGCTCTTTATCAAGAACAACCGTACCTACTATGCCTTCGCCTGTTTTTAGCGCCCGCCCTTTAAGGTATTCAGGGCTGAGCGCCTGCGTCGCCCTGATGCTCAGTTCCTGCGTATCTTCATCAAGAAGCCATAACGCGCAGATCTTGGCTTTCATCATATTGGCCGTGAGATTCACTATCAGTTTAAGAATATCCTCAAGATAAAGGTCACTGGTTATAGCCTTGCTGATTTTTATGAGTGTTGAAAGGTATTCCTTATCCTGTTTTTTAGTCATCTTTACCACCGCCTTTAAATCTTAAACATCATCTCCGCGTATGAAGCCAATGGCCACTTCTTGCCGGGGATTATCCCCTCAAGCGTATCAACCACTTCACGAAGTTTATTTATTGAAACGATTATGTCGGGTGATGAACCGCCCTGTATGCTTTCTTCAAGCCTGCGCGCATACCTTAAGGCTTTCTCCGTTGAAGCGCATATTTCTTTTAATAATTTTTCGAGTTCTCCTGTTTCAGAACTAATTTTTTTGATCTTATCCAGGGTTCCCGCAAGCTCATCCTGATATTCCATAACCGTGGGTATTATCAAGGTGCGTACCATTTCAAGTGCGCATAACGCTTCAATGTTTAGCGTTTTTTTATACTGTTCTTTGTATATTTCATTTCGAGACTTCAGCTCCGTTTCAGATAGAACTTTGTGCTTCTTGAAAAGAGCTGTCGTTTCTTTAGTCTCCATAACCTTTAACGCTTCGGGAGTCGTTCTGAGATTAAGAAGCCCTCTGCGCTTAGCTTCTTCATCCCACGCTTCGGTATAGTTATCACCGTTAAAGAGTATTCTCTTATGTTTTTTAACAATGTCCTGCAGAATTTCCTGCAGGATATTGTTAAAATCTTTTTTCTTCTTTAGACCATCTTCAAGCTCTCTGCATATGTCGTCAAGCGCGTCAGCTACAATGGTGTTCAGAATTATATTAGCTCCCGCACAGCTCTGGTTTGATCCCACCGCGCGGAACTCGAATTTATTTCCGGTAAACGCGAACGGCGATGTCCTGTTTCTGTCGGTCGCGTCGCGCGGCAAAGGCGGCAGTGAGCTGACTCCAATTTTGATGAATCCACCTTTCTTGGAACTTTTGGCTCCGCCTGCTTCGATTTGTTCAATAACATCAGTAAGCTGTTCTCCCAGAAAAACGGAAATGATCGCCGGCGGCGCTTCGTTCGCGCCTAGCCTGTGATCGTTCCCGGCAGAAGCAACAGATGCTCTGAGAAGCCCCGCCCCTTTATCAACAGCCTGCATTAAGGCGCAGATCATGGTGAGAAATTTCGCGTTATCATGCGGATCGTCTCCCGGTGAAAGCCAATTCTTACCGTCCGGGCCCACTATTGACCAGTTATTATGTTTCCCTGAACCGTTAACACCGGCATAAGGTTTTTCGTGCAGAAGACATACAAACCCATGCCTTATGGCTATTCTCTGCAAAGTGTCCATGACGAGCATATTGTGATCAACACCCAGATTAAGCCTTTCATACATGGGCGCTATCTCGAATTGCGCGGGGCAAACCTCGTTGTGACGAGTTTTTGAAGGTATGCCCAGCTTCCATAATTCGTTATCAAGCTCTGTCATAAAATCCAGTACTCTCTCTTTTATTGAACCAAAATAATGATCTTCCAGCTGTTGATGTTTGGCAGGAACCCTTCCGAAAAGGGTCCTTCCGGTCTGAAGAAGATCTATCCTGCTGTCGTAGTACTTTTTATCTATCAGGAAATATTCCTGTTCCGGCCCTATCGTTACATAAGAAGGGTTACTCTCATTATCAATACCAAAAAGTTTGCCGAGACGCTTCACCTGTTTAGAAAGAGCGTCCATTGATCTTAAGAGAGGTGTCTTTTTATCCAAAGCATCCCCGTGATAAGAATAAAAAGCTGTCGGAATACACAGTGTAGCGCCGGTCTTGCTTTCCTTAACAAAGGCCGGGCTGGTCGGATCCCAGGCAGTATATCCCCTTGCCTCAAAAGTGGCCCTTAACCCTCCCGATGGAAAACTTGACGCGTCCGGTTCACCTTTAATAAGCTCTGCCCCTGAAAACTGAAGCACCGCTCCGCCTCTATCATCGGGAACGATGAAGGAATCATGTTTTTCCGCGGTGGCTCCTGTTAAGGGCTGGAACCAATGTGTGAAATGTGTTGCCCCTTTCTCTACCGCCCAATCTTTCATAACTTCAGCTACTTCATCAGCTATTGACCGGTCGAGCGCGCACCCTTCCTTTATGGTAGCCCTGAGGGACTTATACGTCTTTTCTGAAAGATATTTTTTCATAATCTTCAAGCTAAAAACATTTTCACCATAGATCTCCGTCAAACCTTTCATTTCTTTTTTCATAGCGTTTCTCCTTTTCATCTTTAGTTTCGTTGTACTATGTGATAATTCTGGTTATACAAGCAAAAAAAAACGCCCCTTCAAGCCGCGTTTATTGCGACTTTGAAAGGACGTCATCATCCTGTTTAATCTGACTAAGATACGTAGCGGCTACATTCTGAGTAGCCAAAATAAAATGAGGCGTCCACCCCGAAACGCCTCATCGCTTCATGTATTGCATCATCGAATACGATGTCAATATATCAGAACTACGATGTGTTGTCAATGGTTTTTTGGTTTTTTGTTTTTTTTGGTTTTTTGGTATGATTTTTGGTATGAGGGAGCGATAGCGAAGAACGTCGTCAAATATAATGGCAATGGATCGGAAATTTTCAGAATTCGAATTTTTGACAGGCTCTGGTTTCTACATAATCCGCGCCGCAGGCTTCCTTGAAGAGGTTCCGGGCTTTTTCTCCCGCGCGATGGACAGAAGTAACTTTATAAACCCCCAAACGGCATGATCTTTTGTATCGTTTGAGAAGCTCTATTTCTTAGAAGAACATCGCCCTTTGCCGGGGCATTCCCCTGTCCAGCAGTATGTGCAAAGTTTCTCTTTGGGCAGGCCGATAGCCGTTACCATATCATCAAG
>JAHJBY010000114.1 GCA_018813285.1 Candidatus Omnitrophota bacterium | reverse complement strand
GTGCCGGTTTCCGGCCCCCGCTTAATCAGCCAGGTAAGGCGATGAAATTTTTCGGCTTCTTCTTCTGAAAGATTGGCTTCCATGTGCTCCGCCAGGTTGCCTTCCGCTAAACGCAAAAGAAAGTCAGCCAGATCCGTGCGCCCTTTATCTTCGGAGTGCCTGACACCTGCATGCTCTACATCACCAAAATCCGAACGTAAAATGCTGACAATTTCCGCCTGATATTTTTCCTTTACTCTATCCAGATACCGCCTCTGGTTACCGGCCTCCACTTCATCAGCGGCTGTTGGTGTCAAAATCTTGCCCACAAGCTTTACAAGCTCCAGCCTGTCCTGCTGAGTTATTTCAGCGGTTATTACCATCATCTGCATATCTATTGCCCTGCGTACGATTTCCTGCTCGGATAATCGGACGGCCGCAGCTGTTACAGGCATCCCGCAATGGAAAAGCAACGCCGCTTTCCTCGCGATAGTCCGCGAATTATATGTCAAAAGGCCGGGCTTAATTGCCAGCCCCAATTTGCGCAACATTGCCACTTTTTGTTCAAGGGCTTCCGGGGGCATGGCGACAAAGATCTTTCGATAATACGCGGGCGTATGCATACGCGCTATAAACTCGTCCTCCATACCCCGCGCTTTCAACCACTTTATCTTTAGGAAATACTCGTTGAGCCGGCGCGTGAACTCTTTTTTATCCGGTTGTTTTTTAAGGATTTCGGAAAGATTCGCGCTTGTCGCTTCCTTAATAAAGGAAACCAGCCCTTCCAGGAAAACAATTTCCATCTGGTCTTCCTCTGCTTTCTCCATCCTCCGCGTGTAAAGTTTGCCCCTTGACTCCGTCTCGCGAAGAAGCGTTTGCGCATTTTCTATCCGCAATTTTTCACCGCTGATTTTTTCGCCGAGCACATCTTCCAGCGCCAGAACTTCTGCCCTGAAGCCTTTATCCATAAACGCCATAGCGCCTACCGACCTCCTAATGAAGCGCCGGGTCTCTCTGTCAACGAATAATTCGGTTTTCGGGGAAATTTTCTTTATCAATCTTTCCGCCGCGTTAGAAATTGTTTTGACAATTCGGAAACGCGCCGAAACATATTCCCGGATATTCGTAGCAGCTGATAACGCGATTATTACAAGCCCTAAAAGGCCCCATGCCGGCGGAACTGCCTCCATTGACGTAAGCATTACCAGCATGAGCCCTGTTGTCGCCGCCGAAAAATGCAATTTCACCGGCCAAGGTTGTTCTAAAGTCGCCGGGGCTTCTGCAACTATTTTGTCGGCTTCCTTGTCTTTCACAGGTTCCGAAATTATCTTTTTTACAACTTCCTCTTCCGGAGGCATACCACCGAAAAGCCCGCCACCGCCCGGACCATACGGAAAGGGACCACCTTCTTCTTTTGGCTTTTTCGGAATTTCCTTTTTTTCCGCGATATCCGAAATTTGCTTTCTGACGGCCGCGATAAACACCTCCACTCTTCCCTTAAGAGGAACGAGGTCCTCCAAATCCGACGTAAGGCCTTTCGCCCTTAATTTACTCAGTATATCCTCATCACTGATCTCCTTCTTCTTTGCCAACTGACGGACAACTTCCCGCACCAGGTCCTCAAATTCGGACGTGCGTTCATCAAGAGACAATGTACTCAGAAGTTTTTCTGTTATTTTTTCCTCTTCCTTTTTTCCCGCTCTTGCTTCTTTTTTCCCGATCGGAAACTCAGCCCTCGTACCGGCAACACGCCTCTTAGCTGTTCTTAGGACTCTCTCCGGGATCTCATCCAGAGCTTTATATGCTCCATCCTCTTTCACCAACGCCATGATCGGTTCATCCTTATAAAAAGTGACCACATAGTTGTTCCCGGCATTTACCGCCTTCAGGTTTTCCCTCAGCATCTTCGCGAACTCCTCCGGGGTAGGCGATTCAAAGGACAGCGTGCTTTTACGCGTCTTATCTTTGTGAAGCCATTCGTATCTCTCTTCGTAGGCCGTTATCCAGGAGTTTATTTCTTGAGTCAACTTTTTCTTTCTTAGCCGCTTCCCCCCTTTCATGCCTTTTATCTCCGCCACTTTTATTCCCCAGCAGGCGCATATGACTTTCACGAGTTTTTCATACTTCACTTCCGCACTCTCAGCCGAATAGAAGAACGCCTCTATGGCGAGCTGGTATTTCCCGGAATCGAGCAGTTTCTGGTAGGGCTTTTTCTTGCCCGTGAGTATCGCGATATAGGGCCGTTCTTTGCCTTTCTCGAATTTCGGGACGACGACAAGGTATGAAAGCTCTTTTTTTCTCATGAGAGACGTCAGTCCTTCCGTGTGATAACCTCCGGTTATAAGCGCCGCCACGCGCGCGCCCTCGGCCTCCATGTGCTTAACGGTGTTCGCAAGCATCGCGCTGTTTCGTCTTTCCGCCGTATGGTAGAACTCGAGCGCCCCGTCCATGCCGGAGATCATCTCCGCGGCATCATAACCGGCTTCGATGGGTACGCCGTATTTACCACATTTTTCTCTTATAAACTCCGCGAAATCCCGCGCGTTGTAATCTTTCCGGCGAGATTCGATATAAGCGCAGTCTCCGTTGGTAAGTTCCATGCTGTAAAGTTTTTTCAGCGCGTCCGCCATTCGCGACATCTTATAGAGCGCGCGCTCGTCGCTCGTCCTGTAAAGTTTTTCGCGAAGACCCGCCTCAAAGACCGCTATCTCGGCGTACAACCCGAAGATATCGATGGTTTCGTAAATCGAAACGTACCGCGTGAACGCCTCAAGGTTCCGGTACCCCGCGGGGTTCACACCGTGCTTTTCGGCAAGCGCCGCCAGGTATCCGTGAAAAGATGACTGGGAGACTTTGTTTTCTTTGAACGCCACGGATTTTCGGACAAAGCCTTCCAGCTCTTCTCTCTCCATGTTCCCGCTAAGTTCGTCGACAAGCCTCCGTCTTTCGAGGTTTGCTTTGATGAAATTTATTTTTTTCTCAAATTCTATCGTCTTGAGAAGTTTCTGAAGTTCCCTGTAACCTTCGGTCTCTAAACCGAGGTGTTCGGCAAGCGGGCTCAAGGCACGCCAGTAATCCGTAAAACTGAACTCGCCGGCGCGATGCCGCCGGCTTTTATCTACCAGGATTTTTAGCTCACCGGAATACACTTTCTCCTCAAGGGCCTTCGTCTGATCAAGAAACGCGCCCACCATCCCCACAAGATGAGCTCGGGCGCCGGCTACTTCGCGGAATTCCAGGACGTTCTTACGGTAAAGGTCGTCGTCTTCCACACCGTAGAGGAGAATATC
>JAHJBY010000113.1 GCA_018813285.1 Candidatus Omnitrophota bacterium | reverse complement strand
GTGCCGGTTTCCGGCCCCCGCTTAATCAGCCAGGTAAGGCGATGAAATTTTTCGGCTTCTTCTTCTGAAAGATTGGCTTCCATGTGCTCCGCCAGGTTGCCTTCCGCTAAACGCAAAAGAAAGTCAGCCAGATCCGTGCGCTCTTCATCTTCGAGGTGCCTGGCATCTATACTCTCAGCACTACCAAAATCCGGACGTAAAATGCTGACAATTTCTGCCTGATATTTTTTCTTTACGCTATCCAGATACCGACTCTGGTTACCGGCCTCCACTTCATCAGCGGCTGTTGGTGTCAAAATCTTGCGCACAATCTTTACAAGATCCAGCCTGTCCTGATGGGTTATTTCAGCTGTTATCGCCGCCATCCGCGTATCCATTGCCACACGGACGATTTCCTGTTCGGATAACCGAACGGCTGAAGCTGTTACGGGCATTCCGCAGTAGAAAAGCAACGCCGCTTTCCTCGCGATAGTCTCCGAATTATATGTCAAAAGGTCGGGTTTAATCGCCAGGCCCAATTTGCGCAACATTTCCACTTTTTGTTCAAGGGCTTCCGGGGGCATGGCAACAAGGATCTTTCGATAATACGCGGGCGTATGTACACGGGCTATAAACTCGTCCTCCATACCCTGCGTTTTCAGCCACCGTATCTTAAGAAAATACTCATTGAGCCGGCGCATGAACTCTTTTTTATCCGGCTGTTTTTTAAGGATTTCGGAAAGATTCGCGTCTGTTGCTTCCTTAATAAAGGAAACCAGCCCTTCCAGAAAAACAATTTCCATCATGTCTTTCGCGGTTTTCTCCATCCTCCGCGCGTGAAACTTGTCCGTTGACTTCGTCTCGAGAAGATGCTCTCGCCTCTTTTTTATCCGTGATTTTTCGGCCGCGATCTTTTCGCCGAACACACCTTCCATCTCCAGAACTTCCGCCTTGAACCCCGCGCCCATAGCCGCCGCATCGCCTACTGACTTTTTAATGAAGCGTCTGGTTTCTTTGTCAACAAAAAAAGTAGTAGCTGATAACGCGATTATTACAAACCCTAAAAGGCTCCATGCCGGCGGAACAACTTCCATTGCCGTAAGTATTACCAGCATGAGTCCTGTTGTCGCCGGCGAAAAATGTAATGTCACCGGCTGAGGCTGAGGTTGTTCTGAAACCGCCGGGGCTTCTACAGATATTTCGACAGGCCCTTTTTCTTTAACTCGCGCTTCCGGTTCTGTGATATCCCGTTTCTTTTCTTCAATTTCCATCGGCCAGCCGCCGGCAACACCTGCCCCGCCGGGGCCTATTAACGGTCCGCCTTTTTCTTCGATTTCTTTTTCCTTTTTCTTTTTTTTCGCGATGTCCGAATGGTGTTTTCTGACGGCCGCGATAAACACGTCCACTCTTCCCTTAAGAGGAACGAGGTCCTCCAAATCCGACGTAAGGCCTTTCGCCCTTAATTTACTCAGTATATCCTCATCACTGATCTCCTTCTTCCTTGCCAACTGACGGACAACTTCCCGCACCAGGCTCTCAAATTTGGGCGCACGTTCGTCAAGTAACAATGTACTCAGAAGTTCTTCTGTTCTTTCCTCTCCCCCGGTTATAGCCTCGGATGTCCTGCCAGAAATACGCCTCTCAGCGACTTTCAGCAGGTTCACCGGGATCTCGTCCAGCGTTTTATACACACCGTCCCGTTCTTCCAGCGCCAGAACCGCCTTATCTCCATAAAAACTGACTACCTTGTTTCTTTCGACACTCACCGCTTTCAGATTTTTCCTCAACGTCTCCGCGAACTTCTCCGGGGTAGGTGACTTATGGGACAATGTACTCACGCGCTCACTATCTCCGTGAACCCATTCGTATCTCGTTTTGTAGAACATTATCCATGAGTTTATTTCTTCATCCAGTTTCTTATCCAATTCCTCAAAGTTTTTAGTTTTCATCTCCGCCACTTTCATGCCCCAGCAAGCGCACATGGCATATACGAGTTTTTCATACTTTTCGTCTTCACTCTCAGCCGAATAGAAGAACGCCTCTATGGCGAGCTGGTATTTCCCGGAATCGAGCAGTTTCTGGTAGGGCTTTTTCTTGCCCGTGAGTATCGCGATATAGGGTCGTTCTTTGCCTTTCTCGAATTTCGGGACGACGACAAGGTATGAAAGCTCTTTTTTTCTCATGAGAGACGTCAGGCCTTCCGTGTGGTAGCCTCCGGTTATAAGCGCCGCCACGCGCGCGCCCTCGGCATTCATGTGCCGGACGGTGTTCGCGAGCATCGCGCTGTTTCGTCTTTCCGCCGTATGGTAGAACTCAAGCGCCCTGTCCATGCCGGAAATCATCTCCGCGGCATCATAACCGGCTTCGATGGGTACGCGGTACTTACCACATTCTTCTCTTATAAACTCCGCGAAATCCCGCGCGTTGTAATCTTTCCGGCGAGATTCGATATAAGCGCAGTCTCCGTTGGTAAGTTCCATGCTGTAAAGTTTTTTCAGCGCGTCTGCCATTCGCGACATCTTATAGAGACCGCGTTCGTCGCTCGTTCTGTAAAGTTTTTCGCGAAGGTTCGCCTCAAAAATCGCTATCTCGGCATACAACCCGAAGATATCGATGGTTTCGTAAAGCGAAACGTACCGGGTGAACGCCTCAAGGTTCCGGTACCCATCGGAGTTCACATCGTGCTTTTCGGCAAGCGCCGCCAGGTACCCGTGAAAAGATGACTGGGAGACTTTGTTTTCTTTGAACTCCACGGACTTCCGAACAAAGCCTTCCAGCTCTTCCCTTCCCATGTTCCCGCTAAGTTCGTCGACAAGTCTCCGTCTTTCGAGGTTTGCCTTGACAAAATCGATCTTTTTCTCGAGTTCTATCGTCTTGAGAAGCTTCTGAAGTTCTTTGTAACCTTCGGTCTTTATGCCAAAACGTTCGGCAAGCGGACTCAAGGCATGCCAGTAATCCGTAAAACTGAACTCGCCGTCGCGATGCCGGCGGCTTTTGTTTACAAGAACCTTGAGCTCACCGGAATACATTTTCTCCTCAAGGGCCTTCGTCTGATCAAGAAACGCGCCCACCATCCCCACAAGATGAGCTCGGGCGCCGGCTACTTCGCGGAATTCCAGGACGTTCTTACGGTAAAGGTCGTCGTCTTCCACACCGTAGAGGAGAATATC
>JAHJBY010000112.1 GCA_018813285.1 Candidatus Omnitrophota bacterium | reverse complement strand
GCACAGGATAGACTTTGACCCTCAAACCGTCGGAATGATCGAATTTAATAAATTGAGCGACGAATACGTCATAAAGGATTATTATTATGACGAATACGAAGAGAACAACTGGGTGCCGCAGAATTACGCGTCAATAACTACAGCTCAGCCCAATTTCATGCTCAACCTGGAGTTAAAAAAGAGGTTTAATGATTTCTACACTGTAGTGCAGAAACTTCCCGAAGCCCGGATCGATATTCCGCAACAGCGTTTTTGGAATACCCCTATTTTTTATCAGTCCAGTACGCGGGCTACTGTATTTGAAAAAAAATACGAATTTAACTCTCAACCCGCGGAAACAGTGGAACGGTTTGATACTTTTCAGCAATTTTCATACGCGGCCGAGTTGGGTTTTTTGAACCTTGTACCGTACGGAACGTTCCGGGAAACTGTATATTCGAAAGATAAATCGGAAAAAAACGTCATCGCGCGAACGACGATCGGAGGAGGAATTGACGCGTTCAGTTCATTCCATCGCACTTTTGATGTAAACAGCGATTGGGGTGGAATGGATATTAATGGCTTGCGGCATATTATCGTTCCGAAAGTGCGATATTTTCATACGCGTCAACCGAATGTGGACAAGGACGATCTTTTCCAAATGGATGATCTGGATGAGATTGAAAAAGAGAATGGAGTGGCACTTTCTCTTGAAAATAAACTTCAAACAAAAAGGTATTACGGAGGATGCCTCAAGCAGGTTGATCTCGCGAGGCTTATTATCAGCACCACCTACGATTTTCGTATGAAAAAAAGGGAATTCAAGTTTGAAAAGGAAAGCGGGTTTAGCGATGTCACCTTTGACATGGAATTGCGGCCTTATAATTGGTTTTATATTGACGGGAAACTGGACATTGTCCCGAGCAATGCGGCTATCAAGACCGGAAGTTTAGAATTTGTGTTGGAACCCGGAAAGGATTTTCGATTAAATTTCGGGTATCGTTACGAGAAAAAAATAGTGGATTCGCAAAACGAGCTTACGTTTGACCTAACTTATAGGCTCAACCCTAAGTGGCGTTTCGGTTGGTACGAACGATTTGATCTCAAGCGGAGAGAAATAGAGGAACAGCAGTTTTCCGTGACCAGAGACCTCCATTGCTGGGAAGTTGAAGTTGCTTACGATATTTCCGGCAGTAATTTTCTGAAGGACGACTATACGCTCTGGATCGCGTTTAAAATCAAGGCGTTCCCGGACTTGCAGCTTGGCCTTTCCCGAAATTTCACACGGCGTCCCGCCGGTGCGACACGGAGGTAGGGGCAAGAGGCGAGGGGCAAGTGGCTAACAAAGGGGTGAAAAGTTGAAATTAGCGATAATTGGAACCGGTTATGTGGGGCTTGTTACGGGTACGTGCCTGGCCGAGATAGGGAACAATGTCATTTGCGCGGATAATGATTCCCGGAAGATAGAGGTATTGAACGATGGGGGGATCCCGATATATGAGCCGGGGCTTAAGGAGCTTATCGCGAAAAATCGCGAAGAAGGCCGATTATCATTTTCAACCGATATTGGGGAGGCCGTCCGGGCTTCGGACATTGTGTTTATCTGTGTGGGAACACCTTCCTCGGCGGATGGCAGCGCCGATCTCACGGCCATTGAGAAGGTCTCGCAAGCGATAGCCGAAAGTATCAATTCCTACAAGCTGGTCGTAGAAAAGAGCACTGTTCCGGTAGAGACGGGAGAGTGGGTAAAGAGAACGATCCATACTTTCAAAAAGGAGGATACCGATTTTGATGTGGCGTCAAATCCGGAGTTTTTACGGGAGGGGTCGGCGCTTGGAGATTTTATGAACCCGGACAGGGTCGTCATCGGCGTGGAATCGGAGCGTGCCGAAAAAATGCTGAAAGAACTGTATAAGCCGCTTAATACCAGGATCGTTGTAACGAATATCGCTGGAGCGGAGATCATTAAACACGCTTCGAATTCTTTCCTTGCCACTAAGATATCCTTCATTAACGCCTTGGGTAATATATGTGAAAAAGCCGGAGCCGATGTGGAATCCGTAGCCGAAGGTATAGGGCTTGACTCCCGCGTTAATACACATTTTTTAAAGGCCGGCATAGGGTTTGGCGGGTCATGTTTCCCGAAAGATGTTAAAGCATTTATCCACATTTCGGAAAAGCTCGGTTGTCCGTTCGATCTTTTGAAAGAGGTTGAACGGATAAATGAGATACAAAAAGATATAGCGGTAAAAAAGATCACTGAAATGTTGTGGAATATACCGGGCAAGGTGATAGGTGTATGGGGTCTCGCGTTTAAGCCGGACACTGACGATATCCGGTCCGCGCCGGCGATAGATATCATAAAAAAGCTTATGAGAGAAGGCGCGCGGGTGAAAGTTTTTGATCCGCAAGCTATGGAAAAAGCGAGGACCGAACTTGGTGATAGTGTAACTTACTGTTCCGACATGTATGAGGCAGCGAAAGACAGCGATTGTGTTATTCTCATGACAGAATGGGACGCGTTCAGAGAGGTTGACTGGGACCGTATAAAAGGCGTGATGAAACAGCCTGTAGTGATGGACGGGCGGAATTTATATGATCCCGAGCGGTTGAAAAAGTTGGGTTTTAAATACGCGGGAATGGGTAGAAAAGTTTAAACGTGTACGGGGTGACAGTAGATAAGGGGATATAATGATAGAAGGCGTGAAAATAAAAAAATTAAAGATCATTCCGGATGAACGCGGTCGTTTGATGGAGATTCTGCGAAGAGATGACGAGATATTTCAGAATTTCGGGCAAGTATACATGACAACGGCTTTCCCGGGTGTTGTGAAAGCCTGGCATTATCACAAGATACAGACGGATAGTTTTACTTGCATTAGAGGAAAAATGAGACTGGGCTTGTGTGACGGCAGGGAGGGTTCACCAACCTTTGGGAATACGGAGGAATATGTGATCTCGCTCGCAAACCCGCTTCTTGTCCGGATACCACCCGAGGTTTATCACGGATTTAAATGCGTAAGCGCGGAGGAAGCCGTTGTCATTAACACGGTCACTGAACCGTATAATTACAAAGAACCCGATGAATACAGGGTTGACGCGTTCGATAACGATATAGATTTTGATTGGGGCAAATAAAATAGTCCGCAGAATGAAAGGCGAGAGGCAAGATAGTTGTTGGTTGTTGTTTTTTAGAGCTTAGTAGACACTCTGAAAACCAGAAACTAAAAACTACAAGATAGAGGTGATACGCGCGTGAAGGGCATAATATTAGCGGGTGGGTTGGGCACGAGATTATTTCCGCTTACAAAGATCACCAATAAACATCTTTTGCCGGTTTATGATAAGCCGATGATATATTATCCTTTGCAAACGCTTGTTGAGGCCGGTATCGAGGACATTATGGTCGTGACGGGAGGGAACCATGCCGGGGATTTTCTGCGTCTTCTCGGGAACGGTGATGAGTTCGGCCTTAAGGGGATCAATTACGCTTATCAGGAAAAAGAGGGTGGTATCGCCGAGGCGTTAAATCTGGCCGAACATTTCGCGGATGGAGACAAAATAATCGTGATACTGGGTGATAATCTTATTGAAAAAAGCATAAAGAACGAAGTAAAGGAATTCAGCGGTCAGAAGGCCGGCGCGAGAATATTGATAAAGGAAGTTTCTCACCCGGAGAGGTTTGGTGTGGTCGAATTTGAAGGCGATAAGATCATCAATATCGCGGAGAAACCGAAAAAACCCAAAACGAATTATGTTGTTACCGGTATATACATGTACGATAGCCAGGTCTTTGAGTTCATACATTCACTTGAACCCTCAGGCAGGGGGGAACTGGAGATCACAGATGTGAATAATATGTATCTCAGTCGAGGACAACTATCTTATTCGAAACTTGACGGGTGGTGGACGGACGCGGGTACGTTCGAGTCACTTCACAGGGCGAGTCAACTTGTCGCGGAAAAACATGGTTAAGGGGTAAGGTCGTGAATAACAGTGAATGGTGAATAGGCACAGAGGGGCAAGAGTAATAGGAAGTATCAAAGTGTCATCGCTCACTTCGTTCGCTAGTATCAAAGTGTGAAGAACGAAAAATAAGGCTTATATTCGGATGCTGTCATATTCTGATTCTCTGACACTCTGATACTTTGACACTCTGACACTTTTAACATAGAAGCGACGTTATTTGGGTTCAAGAAAAAACTGACAACTGACAACTGATAACCAAGAGGAGCGATATGCGGTTATTAATAACGGGTGGTTGCGGGTTTATAGGATCAAATTTTATCAGGCATATCCTGAAGAAACATAAGGATATACATGTGATCAATTTTGATAAATTGACATATTGCGGTAATTTGGAGAATCTGAAGGATGTGGCTCGAGATCCGCGTTATAAGTTTGTCAAAGGGGATATTTGTGAGGCGGGCCCGGTGGGAGATCTTGCGCGGGACGCTGACGTGATCATCAATTTTGCCGCGGAAAGTCATGTCGACAGGTCGATCAAATACCCGGACGATTTTTTCATGACAAATATTTACGGGGTCAAAACGCTTCTTGAAGCCGCCAGGAGAAAGGGGTGCGAAAAATTTATACAGATAAGTTCAGATGAGGTGTACGGAAGTGTCCCATCGGGATTGTCGAAAGAAGATGATATCCTAAGGCCGAGGAGCCCTTATTCCGCGAGTAAGGCGGCGGGAGATCTTTTGGCGCTGTCCTACCATACCACATACGGTTTACCGGTTATGGTAACAAGGAGTTCGAATAATTTTGGTCCTTACCAGTACCCGGAAAAAGTGATCCCGCTTTTTATAGCCAATCTTATACAGGGGAAGAAAGTGCCTTTGTATGGTGATGGCGGGAATGTGCGGGATTGGTTGTTTGTTGAAGATAACTGCGCGGCATTGGACATGATATTGCGGGAGGGGACACCCGGTGAGGTCTATAATATCGGCGGGAGTAATCAAATAAGCAACCTGGAACTTACGCGGCAGATATTGTCCACGATGGGGAATGATGTAAGCAGCATCGAACACGTTAACGACCGGCCCGGACACGATCGCCGATATGCCCTTGATTCGCGGAAGATGCAAAAGATAGGTTGGGCTCCCGACGCCGAATTTCAGGAGAACTTAAAAAAAACGATCAAATGGTACAAGGAAAACGAGGACTGGTGGGTTCCGCTCCGGGAGAAAGCGGAGATAATCGAGTGGTGAACAGGAAGAGCAGAGTTAAGGGGTAAGAGTAGCAAGAAGTATCAAAGTGTCATCGCTCACTTCGTTCGCTAGTGTCAAAGTGTTAGGAAATAAAAATAAGGCTTATATTCGGATGTTGCTATACTCTGACACTTTGACACTTTAAAATGGAGCAGTAGGGCACCCTTTAGGGTGCCGGAGGTGAGTTGCAAAAAGCTGAAGGCTGATAATTGTGAATGGTAGATACATGAAGATACTGGTTACAGGCTCGAGCGGGATGTT
>JAHJBY010000111.1 GCA_018813285.1 Candidatus Omnitrophota bacterium | reverse complement strand
TTTCGAGCGAATCATAGAGCGAGGCCTGCCGCTGGAAACAGGCCGAACGTGTCCGGTAGGATTATACCCAATGGTTGTTCTGCGAATAGCTATTGCCTAAAAAGAGGGCAGGGGGCAAGGGGCAATAGAGCTATCAGCTGTCAGGCAATAAGGACTCGACTTGTGCTGATAATACTTTCAAGGAGAAAGGTTTAGACAGGAACGCCGCCACCCCTTCCGCTTCGAGGACATCCCGCATCTCGATCCTGGCAGTAGTTACAATAACCGGCACATCTTGATATCCCGGCATGTCCTTAACCCGCTGGTAAAACGCGTATCCGTTCATGACCGGCATCCCCATATCCACAATTATCAAATCGGGACTCGTCGCTTTCATGACTTCTATGGCTTTTTCACCGTCCGGCGCGGTAAGCACAATATACCCGGTCTTTTCCAACCAGGCCCCGGTCGTTTCAAGAAAGCCTTCCTCGTCATCGATGATGAGGATCTTTTTTTTAGTTTTTTCATTCATAGATTTTTTTCCCCTGCACCGCGTTATAGAGCGATGAGACCTGTTCGCGGTAAAACGTGTTGTATATAAAGTTAACCTCGTGTTTGAAATATTTTTTCCGCGAGAGATCGCCGCGTCTCTTGGAGCGCCGCCGCCTGTCGTTTATTTCTTCCTTCCTGCCAGTAAATGAAACCGTCATTTGACATCCTCCCCTTTTTGAAAACATCCGTTTCATGGGTTACGCGACAACGATAGAACAAGTATATAACAAGTATTTATACTTGTCAAAGAAAAACGCATCCGAATGGTAATCGGTGAGTGAACGGGGGTTTTTCGCTTTGTTATCCCCGCGAAAGCGGGGAGCGGGGATCCATCGTTGAGATTCCCCTGTTAACTCACTCATCACCCAATATTCCCAAATTTTCCCGGAATATTCTTGACAGTATTCGCCAAATGTGTTAGTCTTGCACTTCTATAATTCTGATATAAGCCGGTACAGGGGATGATATTATGGTAACAAAAACGAAAATGGCTAAAAAAGAAGAAGTTAACCACGAATGGTACGTGATAGACGCGGCTGACAAAATCTTAGGAAGGGCCGCTACGAAAATCGCGGTTCTCTTGAATGGTAAAGATCGCGTAGACTATACACCGCATGTGGATAATGGAGCGGGCGTCATAGTTTTGAATTGCGGCAAGATAAAGGTCACCGGGAAGAAAAACGAGCAGAAGACTTATGAGCGCTTTTCCGGATATCCGGGAGGCCTGAGGAGAACTACATACGACAAGATGCTTGTTGAGGATCCGAAGTACATATTGAGACACGCAGTAAAGGGCATGCTACCGAAGAATAAGCTTGGAACCCTGATGCTTAGGCGGCTGAAGCTGTATGTTGGGGCTGAACATCCCCATACGGCACAGTGTCCTAAAGAGAAAAAGGTATAAGAGGTGTTAAATGCCGGAAAATAAGAAATATTATATAACGGTTGGCAGGCGAAAGGAATCAATTGCCAGAGTCAGGCTTTGTTCAGGTACGGGTACGATCACGGTGAACAAGCGGGCTTTTGACGAGTATTTCCCGAGGGAAACACATAGGATCATTGTTATAAGGCCTCTCGAGATTACCGGTTCTACCGGCAAATTTGATGTGTTTGCCAACATCTCCGGAGGCGGTGAAAGCGGTCAGGCTGGAGCATTACGGCATGGGATCGCCAGAGCGCTTCTCAAAGTGGACGAAGGTCAACGTACCACATTGAAAAAGGATGGTCTCTTGACCCGCGACCCGAGAGCGAAAGAGCGAAAAAAATACGGTCAAAAGCGAGCCAGGAAGCATTTCCAGTTCTCAAAACGTTGATCTTGTCAAAAGATCTTCGAGAGAGGACGTTTTCATCTGAACAAATGGAAACGTCTTTTTTTTTTGGCGAATGGCGCTTTTTAAGCCGAAAAACTGAAGGCCGAAGGCTGAAAGCTTTTCAATTGACAGGGCGAACCTTTTATTTTATACTTGGATTTTCCGTGGTCAAAAAGGCTGAAGGCTGATAGCTGAGGAAGGAGGGCAAGGGTCAAGAGGCAAGAGGCAAGAGTATCAAAGTATTAAAGTGTCAGAGAATCAGAATATAGTAGCATTCGAATATAAGTCTTATTCTTCTTTAGTTTGCACTTTGATACCGGCGAACGAAGTGAGCGATGACAATCTGACACTTTGACACTTTAACGCTTTCATGGGAGACGAGATGATTAAAGCAGGTGTGGTCGGAGCAACCGGTTATACCGGTTGCGAGTTAGTGGAATGTCTTTATCGGCATCCTGAAGTGGAAATCGTTTCTTTGTCGGCGCTTGTAGACAAACCGGAGGCGTTTTCCGCTATGTTTCCCAAATTCGGGAAGAAAGTGGATGTGGTATGTAAAAATTTGGATATTGATGAAATTTCCGGAGCCTGTGATATTGTTTTCCTGGCTTTGCCGCATACTGTATCGATGAAGGTTGCTCCTAAATTTCTTGAAAGGGGGAGGAAAGTCATTGATCTCAGCGCGGACTATAGGCTTCCGGCCGATGTGTACGAAAAATGGTATGGTACGAAGCATATTGACGAGGAAAATCTGTCGAAGGCTGTGTACGGCCTTCCGGAGTTGAATCGGGATTCGATAAAGACTTCCGTATTTGTGGCGAATCCGGGATGTTATCCGACCAGCGTAATCCTGGCGCTTCTTCCGATGGCAAAGATGCTTTCCGCTTTCGGAATAGCACCGATCGTGGATTCCAAGAGCGGCGCTACGGGTGCCGGCCGCAAGGCTGCTATCCCGTTATGTTTTGGTGAGATTGATGAGAACATAAAATGTTACAAACCTAACGCGCATCAGCATATGCCGGAAATGGAGCATGTTTTGCGCGCGGTAGCGGGTGGAGATGTTAAGGTGAATTTTATTCCGCATCTGATGCCAATAAGACGCGGCATCATGTCAACGATATATGTCCAGGCTAAGGATCTACCGGGCGCGGATAAATTGCGTAAGCTTTACGCGGAATACTATAGCAAAGAACATTTCGTTCGGGTGGCGCAACCGGATAGTTTGCCTCAGGTGTCAGATGTCGCGGGGACAAATTTTTGTGACATAGGAATAAAAGTTTCAGGCGGTCTCGTTACGATAGTGTCAGTGATCGATAATCTGTTGAAGGGCGCGAGCGGACAAGCTGTTCAGAACATGAACATTATGTATGGTACCCCCGAAAAAATGGGGCTTTCATAAAAAAAGTGAGCAAACACCATAATGGGGATAAAACTGCCTAAAGGTTTTTTGGCCAATGGTATTCATTGCGGACTGAAAAAGAAACGCAAGGATCTGTCTCTTTTTTATTCCGAGAAAAAATGTAAATGTGCCGCTCTTTTTACTACGAACGTGGTAAAGGCCGCTCCGTTGATTTTGTCCGAGCAAGTGTTAAAGGCGAATGACAAAAATATCCGGGCGATAATTGTAAATTCCGGAAACGCCAATTGTATGACCGGCAAACGCGGGATCAGGGACGCCGCGAAAATGGTTAAAAGCGCCGCCCTGGCCCTTTCTATTCCCGAAGACTCTGTTGTGGTATCATCGACCGGCGTGATCGGAAAACCCATGAACATGGAGCCTGTTGTTTCCGGTATGACGGAACTTGTGAGAGGCCTTTCCCCCAATGGCCTTATTCCGGCAGCCGAAGGCATACTGACGACGGATCGTTTTTATAAGATCTCAACCCGCGTGTTCCCGGCAGGCGATAAAAAGGTTACCATGGTTGGTGTGGCCAAGGGAGCCGGTATGATAGAGCCCAATATGGCGACGATGCTGTGTTACATCATGACCGACGCCGCGATCTCCGCTCGGGCTTTAAAAAAAGCGCTTCAGCTGGCGAATAAGGATTCGTTTAATTCGATAACGGTGGACGGAGACATGAGTACGAATGATACTGTTATGGTGCTTGCCAATGGTGAAGCAGGGAATCAGACGATAAACGGCGCCGGAAAAAATTATAAAGCTTTTCAGCGGAATCTTGAAGAGGTAATGTTAGATCTGGCCAAAATGATCGTTCGTGACGGAGAGGGCGCCAGCAAATTGGTACAAGTTTCTATAAGAGGGGCAAAGACAGCGCTTGACGCGCGTAAGGCCGCGCGCTCGATAGCGGATTCATTGTTGACCAAATGCGCGATCTCAGGAGGAGACCCGAATTGGGGACGCGTAGCTTCGTCAGTTGGATCAAGCGGCATAAAATTTGATCCTGATAAGATAGATGTAATTCTGGACGGAGTGGTATTTTTTAGTAGAGGGCGGGCCGCGTGCCCCGCGGCCGGCAAACTTAAAAAAGTGTTCAAAGGTAAGAACGTCAGCATTGAAGTGTATTTGCACCGCGGCGACGCGGAAGCAGTGATGTACACGTGTGACATATCAAAAAAATATATCACCATAAATTCGTTTTACACGACTTGAGGTGAGAGGCAAACCGCATGACGCAAAACGCGAAAACGAGCGAAACGACATCTCGTCCTGCGTTATGTGTCCGGCGTTACGCGTTAACGCAAGACGCAAGACGCAAAACGACATGGCGCATGGGGCAAGGGGCAAAAAAGGCACAAAGGGGCAAGAGTGATGAGTGATGGGTTCAAGAAAAAACTGAAAACTGAAAACTAATAGGAACATGATGGAAGAGGCGATCAAAAAAAGCGCGGTACTGATTGAAGCCTTACCGTACATAAAGAAATTTTTTAATAAAGTGGTCGTGATAAAATACGGCGGCAGTTATTTGCACGAGGAGGAAGTACGAAGCAGCGTGCTACGGGATATCGTGTTTATGAGATATGCCGGAATGAAACCTGTTCTTGTGCATGGAGGCGGACCGGACATAAGTAAGCGGCTGGAAGCTGAGTCTATAGAGACCCGGTTTGTCGACGGGCTTCGTGTTACATGTGAAAGGTCCATGGTGATCGTTGATTCGGTCCTGACGGGGATAAACGATGAGCTTGTAGGCGAGATAAATTCACATGGCGGCGAAGCTTTCGGGCTTAGTGGAAAAGAGAACAATATGATCCGGGTGGTTCCCGCGCTCGCGGAGCGGGATCTCGGGTATGTCGGCAAAGTTGACGCGATAGATACAACCGTTATTAAACGGCTGACTGAAACGAATGTAATACCGGTTATTTGTCCGGTAGGGAAGGGCGCTGATGGTAAGCCTTACAACATAAACGCGGATGAAACTGCCAGCAGCCTCGCGGTAGCGCTGGATGCTGAGAAGTTTGTCCTAATGACCAATGTTGTTGGTGTTATGGAGGATAAGGACGCGCCGCAATCGTTGTATCATTCGCTCACGTCTAAAAAAGTTCAGGCTTTGATCAAAGAAGGCGTGATCGCCGGAGGCATGCTGCCAAAAGTTACCGCTTGTTTGTACGCTATCAAGGGCGGTGTGAGAAAGGCCCACATTGTAAGCGCCGGCTTACAGCATGCTCTTCTTTTGGAAATTTTTACCGATACAGGAATCGGAACTGAGATCACGAAATAAGGAAAAATGATGAATTTCGACGAGATAAAACATATGTATGATGATTTTGTTCTTTCCACGTATACGCGGCAGGATCTTTGTCTTGTCGCGGGCCGCGGCATATGGGTAGAAGATATAAATGGTAAAAAATATCTCGATTTCTTTCCCGGATGGGCCGTAAGCGGCATAGGCCATTGTCATCCTGAAGTCATCAGTGAGATGAAGGGGCAGATGGAGAGGATATTGCACGTATCCAATAATTTTTACAGCGATGTTCAGCCTGTCCTGGCGAAAAAAATAATTGAATACTCGTTTCCGGGCAAAGTTTTTTTCGCGAACAGCGGCGCGGAAGCGAACGAAGGCGCGATAAAACTGGCGCGCCGGTACGGCAAACCGGGGCGATACGAGATCATAACAATGGAAAAATCTTTTCATGGACGCACGTTGGCCACCTTAACCGCTACCGGGCAAGAAAAGATAAAAAAGGGGTTTTCACCTCTGGTTGAGGGATTTAAACATGTTCCCTTTAACGATATTGATGCCCTGAAGAACGCTTTGACGGAGAAGACGGTGGCGATCATGCTTGAGCCCATACAGGGAGAAGGCGGGATAAATGTCGCGGACTTGGGATATATGAAGGCAATTAGTGCCATGTGCCGGGAAAAAGACATACTTCTCATAGTGGACGAGGTGCAGACCGGCATGGGGCGTACCGGCAAAATGTTCGCGTACAGTCATTTTGGAATAGAACCGGATATCATGACTCTGGCAAAAGCTCTCGGTGGCGGTATGCCGATAGGCGCACTGGTCGTGAATAACAAGCATAAAGATGTTTTGTCTGCCGGAACCCACGCTACGACTTTCGGGGGCAGCCCGATAGTTTGTTCCGCCGCTCTTGGTGTTTTTCGCGCTATTGAAGAAGAAGGATTATTGGACAACACCATTAAGATGGGGAAATATCTTGTTCAGAAGGTAGAAGATCTAAAAAAAAGCAACCCGATGATTAAAGGCATAAAAGGGAAAGGACTCATGATAGGGGTCGAGCTGGACATTGAAGACGCTTCGGCTATTACCGAAGAATGCGTTAAAGAGGGTCTTTTGATAAATTGTACGCAGAAGAACATACTGCGAGTTATGCCTCCTATGACGGTTAAAAAAGAAGATATAGATGTTGCGATCGATAAGCTGACAAGGGCACTGGGGAGAATATAATGGATAAAAACATCATTTCGATAGATTCGCTCAGTCTGAAAGAGATATCTCTGATCATGAAGCTTGCCGGAAAGTTGAAGAGGGCACCGTTTATGCGTAAAGCCGCCCTGGCCAATAAGACTTTGGCGCTTTTGTTCCAGAAACCGTCTAACAGAACGAGAATATCGTTTGAAGTGGCCATGACGCATCTTGGTGGATACACATTATATCTCAGCCCTGAGGAGATAAATATGGGAGTGCGCGAACCTGTGAAAGATGTTGCTTGTGTCGTTTCGCGGTATGTTGATATCATAGTGGCGCGTGTTTTTTCGCACAATGACATTCTGACCCTCGCGCGTTATTCGAGTGTTCCGGTGATCAACGGGCTTTCCGATCTGGAGCACCCGTGCCAGGCGTTAAGCGATCTCTTTACGATAAAGGAAAAGTTCAGATCTTTGAAAAAAGTCAAACTGGCGTATGTCGGGGATGGCAATAATGTCCTTAATTCTTTGCTTATGATCGCGGCCAAAACGGGTCTCGATATCAGTGTGGCTACGCCTAAAGGGTATGAACCCGCGCGGGAAATATTCGACAAAGCGGCTGCTGCCGCGAAAAAAAGCGGATCAGTAGTGACAATCTCCAATGATCCGTTCACCGCGGTTCGTGGCGCTGATGTGGTGTATACGGATGTCTGGGCAAGCATGGGACAGGAAGCGGACAAGCAACAGCGGCTCCTGGATTTTAATGGGTTTCAGATTAATGAAACCCTTATGAAGTCCGCCGGCGCGGATGCTTTCATCATGCATTGCCTGCCCGCGCATCGTGGTGAAGAGATCACAGATGTGGTTGACGGCAAGAATTCTATCATATATGACCAGGCTGAGAATCGGATGCATGTCCAGAAGGCAATACTGTTAAAGATGTTGGGGAAATAGAGGCTCGTAGGGGCGGGGTTCCCCCGCCCTGAAACGTCGGGGCAAGGGGCAAGGGGCAAAAAAGGCACAGAGGCACAAAAAAGGCACAAAGGCACAAAAAAGGCACAAAGGCACAGAGGCACAAAAAAGGCACAAAGGCACAAAGGCACAGAGGCACAGAGGCACAGAGGCACAAAGGCACAAAAAAGGCACAAAGGCACAGAGGCACAAAGGCACAGAGGCACAAAAAAGGCACAGAGGCACAAAGGCACAAAAAAGGCACAGAGGCACAAAAAAGGCACA
>JAHJBY010000110.1 GCA_018813285.1 Candidatus Omnitrophota bacterium | reverse complement strand
TGACTTGGTGAAGTCCACGCTTCTCCCGGAAGCCAACGAAAAGAGCACCGCTCTTAAAAGAATCCTTGCCAAGAAAAATCTTATTCAATATGAAAGCCGCAACGTATTCGAAACAGAGGCCCAGGATCTCATTAAATCCGCTACAAGAATATTTGAGTGGGTCTCCCTTCACTTGAAAAAATAAATCCCATGAAATATTCAGAGATAAAGCGAGATCCTTCGACTCACTTCGTTCGCTCCCCTCACTATCGTTCGGGACAGGCAGGATCAATTCGAACTGTGATTTATGTTCACTATGTTCCATAAATCACGTTCTCATTGGTAAACTAGAGAGCTTTATACCCCTAATTCCATTTAATCCTAGTTAATCCGAATTTTCTCGTCATACATAATAAAAATAATTACAAAGAAATTCCCGTATATCGCGAAAATAAAGATTAACTGGGAAAGATCAACTAAAGGCCTTTTTGGAGATAAAGAGATAGGGATTAGTGGGGTTTTCAATTAGGGGTAACTTCTTGGCGCGGGTCCAGCGTTTTTGGAATCTCTGCCCTTCTTCGCCATACGATAAGTAAACTGCAGATACGGCTACAAAGAGGCGTTTTTAAAGAAGTCTCTTCTTTAAAAACGCAAATCCTGACCCGGACTTTAAGTATTCCTCAAAGTCTTGAGCTTTTTTCTTAGTCTGGAAAACTATATGGGTATGCAATTCCCAGGGTCCATATTTTTTGGAATAGTCACAAGTACCCTTGTTGTGGGCTTTTAGACGCTCGATTGGATCTTTTGACAATCCAATATAAATACGTGCGGGATACTTTTTACTTTTGAGGATGTAGACACTGTACATGAAGATAATTATATAATGTCCTGCTTCGTTCTTCAACAAGTAAACTGAGGTAGAACTTCGCAGAGACATCCTGCTTCTTGCATCTATGAACAACAAGGGCTCCGCAGAGTAAAATCTCTGCGAAGCCCTACCAGTTGTCTTCGCCTCGAAGGGCGAAGCAGGATGGTGAGCCGCCTTGGTCTCGAACCAAGCACCCACGCCTTAAAAGGGCGTTGCTCTACCGGATGAGCTAGCGGCCCATGTCGTGAATAATAGAACAGTGAATGGTACTTAAGAGATACTCGGAAAGGAGCTAATCCCGTCTACAACTACTATTCACTTGTTCACTAATGAGATATCTCTTCTTCTTTTTTCTCTAACAGTTCGTCGATCAGCTTCGTATACTTTTCGGTCAGCTTTTGGATCTTATCTTTCGACTCGAATTTATCGTCTTCCGTGAAAAGGTTGTCTTTCTCCAGTTTGACCGCTTTCTCGTTCGCACTATGCCTTGTATTCCGTATGGATACCTTGCCCTCTTCCGCGATCCTGTGAAGGGCTTTTTTCAATTCGTCTCGTCTTTCATGTGTAAGTTGCGGCATTGAAAGCCGGATATTTTTGCCGTCGTTCATCGGTGTTACGCCCACATCAGAGGCCATTATCGCTTTTTCGATAGCCTCGACCGATCCTTTGTCCCAGGGCTGTATCACAATTAAGCGAGCTTCGGGAGCAGTGATATTCGCCAACTGTTTAAGCGGCGTTTGAGTGCCGTAGTAATCAACCTTTACGTTTTCAACAAGCGTAGGGTGCGCCCTGCCGGTCCTGATGGTCAAAAAATGCTTCCTTATGGATTCTTCAGCGGCTTTCATTTTTTCTTCGGCATCTTTAATAAGTTTATCAATCTCTGTCTGTGGCATGATAACCCTCCCCTAAGAAATAACTGTTCCGATCTTTTTCCCTTCAACGGCCTTCTTGAGATTCCCTTTTTTCTTGATATTGAAGACCACTATCGGAAGATCGTTGTCCATACAAAGGCTTATCGCGGTAGCGTCCATAACTTTCAGTTTCTTTGCCAACACTTCCATGTAATCAAGTTTATCAAACTTCTTCGCGCCTTTATGTTTTACGGGATCTTTTGTGTACACGCCGTCAACTTTTGTGGCCTTTAAGATCATATCGGCGCCTATCTCGACCGCTCTTAATGCCGCCGCGGTGTCAGTAGTGAAATATGGATTACCCGTACCGCCTACAAAAATTATGACCCGTCCCTTCTCCAGGTGACGGATCGCGCGCCTCCTGATGTACGGTTCAGCCAACTCATGCATCTCGATCGCGGTTAACACCCGGGTCTGAACCCCGGCTTTTTCCAAAGCATCCTGAAGAGCCAGACCGTTCAGCACGGTCGCGAGCATCCCCATATAATCGGCCGTTGATCGGTCCATGCCGCTGGTTGCCGCCGCTAACCCCCTGAATATGTTGCCGCCGCCGATCACTATGGCTATCTGCGCGGATTTCCCGTATAATTCGCTTATCTGCGCGGCTATAGATTTATTTATCACCGGGTCAATGCCATAGCCCAGCTTACCCATAAGGGCCTCGCCGCTCAGTTTAAGAACGATTCTTTTAATTTTTTTTGATGCGTTTCGCGCCATGCGCTTTTTCCCTGCGCGTTATATTTCTTCGCCGACTTCGTATCGGGCGAACCTTCTTATGACAATGTTCTCACCGATAGTGGCTATAAGCTGGGTGAGGATGTCTTTTATCTTCACGTTCGGATCTTTGATGAACGGCTGTTCCAAAAGACATACTTCTGAAAAGTATTTCGAGAGTTTACCCTCGACTATTTTCTCTACCATGTCTTTTGGTTTGTCCGTGATCTGACAACGTAATATCTCTTTTTCCTTCTCGATAGCTTCGCAAGTAACGTCTTCTCTTGAAACATACAGCGGGTTCGCGGCCGCGATCTGCATCGCTATGTTTTTAACAACCTTTTTGAATTCACTGTTCCTGGCCACAAAGTCCGTCTCACAGTTGATCTCAAGAAGAACCCCTATGCGGCTGCCCACATGGATATAGCTTTCTACAACTCCCTGGCTGGTTATTCTTGAAGATTTTTTCGCGGCTTTCGCGATGCCCCTTTTGCGCAGCACCTCGATCGCCTTATCAATGTTGCCGTTAGCTTCAGAGAGCGCCGCCTTGCATTCCATCATGCCGGCAGATGTTTTAAAACGCAGATCCCTTATCGCATCCATTAAGCTCATTTCATTGCCCCTTTATCTTTAAGTTTACAAATTTATGTCGCCTTCTATCGCCTCTTGCTCTTCATCGGGATCGGCAGGCGCATCAAGAACCTCCGGATCATCAACTTTCACTTCGGGCGCTTTTTTCGCCGGC
>JAHJBY010000143.1 GCA_018813285.1 Candidatus Omnitrophota bacterium | reverse complement strand
GACGACCTCGACATCGAAAAGCTCGATCAGCTGGCCAAGCAGATCGAGCAGGCCGACCGGGAGGACGACGCGCCGGTGCAGTTCCAGATCAACGTGCTGCGCAGGCAGCTGCTGGAGCTCGTGGGGATCATGAAGGGGGAGGGGTGATGGGTACCAGAAAAGAGATGACTCATGAGCAACATGAAGCGGTTGCCAACTTTATCGCAAGTCTTCGCGACGACCTGCAGGCTGTGGCCATAGGTGTTGCGAACAATTGCCCCAAACAGAGTAGACGTCACAGAGCTGCGCTCCGCGTGTTGAAATCTTTCGACAGCTTCAAAGAGTCCCTGGATAGGGATTACGCTGACATGACACAGGGGGAGAAGAGTTACTACGGACGCCGTATAGAGCGCAGTAGCAGGGCGCTCGAGTTGCTCGAGACGCTCAACAACCGGCCTTGACATCCTTGCGCATCTTTGCGACTCTCGTTGGTCTCATGACCAAGAAGATGCGCATCAAGGTGATGGCCCTAGCTGGTGAGACTGGGGCTGACGTGCGGACCGTGAGTAAGTGGATGGAAGGGGGTGCCGTGGCACCGGTGACTGACTACGCCCTAGTAGCAGCGTGTCATGCGCTTTCCATCAAGCCTCCACCGCGGGTCAACGGTGCTGACGTCAGTCGAGGTGCAGCATGACTCCGATAACGGCCACCGCTACACGGAGCCCCCGATGACGATGCCGAAGACGAGCCGATCTAACGAGCTTCTCACCGCTGCACTTGGCTATGCTGACGAGGGCTATGCTGTTTTTCCTATCTACGAGTTGACCTCGGCCGGCAAGTGCTCGTGCGGCAACCCTGACTGCGACGAGAAGCGGTGGGCCAAGCATCCGCGCAATGAGCACGGTCTCACTGATGCCACTCTTGACGAGGACGAAATCCGCCAGTGGTGGACGAAGTGGCCACTGGCCAACATCGGTATCCGTACTGGCGACGGGCTGACGGTGATAGATGTGGATGAGCGGGGGGCGCTTGCCGCCCTGCAGAACGACAACGAGCCGTTGCCAATGACACGGACGTGCAAGACCGGCCGTGGGTGCCATCTGTACATGTCGACTCCGGCGGAGCTCGATGTGCCCAATTCGGTAGGTAAAATATACAGCGGCATCGATGTGCGTGGTGATGGCGGCTACGTGATTGTGCCTCCAAGCATCCACTACAGTGGTCGGTTGTACAAGTGGGAGGACCGTGACGCTCCCATAGCACCGATGCCAGACTGGCTCATACGTCTGTGTTTGCAGGAGAAGAAGAAGGCTCGAAAGATCAAGAGCGCGGGCCCGATGCCTGACAAGGTGCTCAAGCATGCCCGCAACAACTTTCTGACCTCGGTTGCCGGCACGATGCGCAACGGGCACTTCTCCGAAGCTGAGATGTTCGCCTCCTTGATCATCATCAACCAGAGTCGGTGCAGTCCCCCGCTCAGCGAGGCTGAGGTCAAGAGGGTGGTGAAGAGTTCCATGAACTTCACCCCCAAAGACGCCCAGACGGTCACAGCAGTGGCGGCCAGCGCCCAACCAGCACCTGACCAGCCTGATTGGGTGAGTAAGCTGGTGTTGACGGACAGGGGGCTTCCAGCGAAGTGCCCCACGAACGCAGCGCACTACCTGATCCATCACGACGCATGGCGTGGAGTGCTGCAGTACGACGAATTCGCCGAGCGCATCATCTGGGGCAACGTGCCGCCGGTGCCGACGGATGCGGGTGCGATTGCAGCTGGCGAGGACTTCGCTGACTGGCACATCAGCCCCATCCGGCATTGGCTGCTCCGGCAGACTGGGATGAAGTTGGGGGTGGATGAGATGAAGCACGCTGTAGCCTGGGCGGCACATGCCAACCCGGTGCACCCGCTCAGGACGTGGCTGAATGGGCTCAAATGGGATGGACACGTCCGACTGGACAAGTGGCTGTCGAGATACCTGGGGGCCGTAGATGACGATTACAGCCGTGCTGTGGGGCGCTGGTGGATGGTTTCTGCCGTGGCGCGGGTGCTGAGTCCGGGTTGTCAGGCCGACCATATCCTGGTTTTGGAGGGGCCACAGGGTGTCGGAAAGAGCACCGCTGTTGAAACGCTTTTCTCAAAACGCTATTATCTCGGCACGTTACCGGACATTCGGACAAAGGATGCGGTGATCAGTCTACTGGACCACTGGGTTGTGGAGATCGCTGAGCTCGACGCCATCAAGGGCGCCAACGCCACGCGCATCAAGGACTTCCTGTCACAGCGGGTGGATGACTTCCGGCCTCCGTACGGAGCAGCGAACCTCCGCCGGCCGCGCCAGTGCGTTTTCGTTGGGACGACCAACCCGGATGAGTACCTGAACGACCCCACCGGCAACCGCCGTTTCTGGCCTGTGCGCGTGACGACCATCGCTCGAGACGAGCTAGCCACCGACCGCGAGCAGCTGTGGGCCGAGGCCGTCACCCGCTACACCGGCGGGGAGACGTGGTGGCCGGACGCCGCCGCACAGCCCATGCTCCAAGAGGCGCAGGAGGAGCGGTTCAGCGAGGATGCCTGGGAGCCACGGGTGGAGGAATGGGCCAAGGCGCACTTCGAGTTCACCCTCGGAGACGTGCTCCAGAGCTGCTTGGGGTTAGAGCTTGGTAAGTGGGACAGGCCGAGTCAGACGAGGGTTGGTAAGGTGTTGAGCCGGCTTGGGTACGTCACGAGGCGGATTCGGACGGCTAGCGACAAGCGGTTGAGGGTCTACGTGCAGAAGTAGCCGGTCCATCGTCGCACACATGAGACTACATGAAATGTCCAACCTCTGGTCCAACCTGACCCAACCTGTTTTTGATGTTGGTCTCGCGCAAGTGTACGCAACACTTCGGTTTTTTGGCGTGGTCCAGTTGGGCCAACCTCGATTTGGCGTCTATACACGCTACTACGTGTGTCGCGCGTGTGTCTCGCGCGCGTGTGCGCTTCTATTATCCTTCTCTCTCTCTCTCAGTGCTATAGAGACAGGTTGGACCACGTTGGACCGGTTGGACCAAGCCTATAAAACAAGGGGTTTTGGCGGTCCAACATACGTTTTTAGGTTGGACCATGTTGGACGTAAACCGAAATACCCTGTGATACTAAGAGCTTAGCAGGATAACCGATTTTGACTACATGTGCCTACAGTAAGAGGGGTTACAATTTGGAGCAGGGAGTGAGAGGACTGGTTTGCGGGCTCAGAGGGGGGATGTAGACGATGGTGACATTCAGGTAGTGACTCAGGTAGTGACTCAGGTAGTGACTCAGGGAGGGGGAACGTAAGTTGACAGTGGTGACATCTGCGACGTACCCACCTCCCCTATCGTCGGATGATGTAGCTATGGTAACATATGGCCATTCGTAAACCTCACGGGGGCAGCGTAAGGCATCATCCTGAGGCGCCGCCGGCCAAGGCTATGTCGCACGCCGAACGTGGCCGGAAAGGTGGGCTCGCCGGCCGCGGCAAGTCCAAGAGCAAGGGTACACGCCTCCCCGGCACGCGCATGCTCAAGGCCTGCGGTCGATGGGAGGCCCTCATCGAGGGGCCGTTCAAGGAGTTCGACCTGTTCAGCCGTGAGTATGCCCAGATAAGAATGGACGAGATAGTCCAGGCGCACGGGTACTGCTCGGTGGGCGTCGGCGCCATGATCGACAGCGCCTCGATGCAGCTGGCGAGCTCGCGGTACATGTACCGCATGGCGCAGGAGCAGAACGACGGGCAGATGCTGACGATGGCAAGCAAGCTGTCAGCGGACGCCAGGCAGAACGAGCTTGCAGCGTGGGAGCTCGCCGCTCGAGAAGCAAGGGTGCGTCCAATGGACGACGAGCTCGACGAGGTGGAGCAGGAGTATCTGAAGCTCAAGGCTGCCGAGGCTATTGATAGTCCTATCGATGCCAGCCCTGGGGGTCCCAGGCCTAGCGATGCCAGCCCTTCAGAGAAAACCCCAGCTTCCGAAGCTGCTGAAGGGTTGCGTCCACCTCTTGACGCCAACCCGG
>JAHJBY010000109.1 GCA_018813285.1 Candidatus Omnitrophota bacterium | reverse complement strand
CGGGCGCGCATGCAATGTTTTTATTTGAGCTACCCCTCGACTTCGCTCGGGATCAATTCGCACTTATGGCTTATGTTCGCTATCGCTCCATAAGTCATGTGCTCATTGTCGGGCGCGCAAATCAAACAGCAACTTTCTCACCGGTCTTTTTTCTGTAAATTGTAAACAATTTTCCCGGAGGCTTTCACTCTAAAAATTGTTAAACATTTTTCCCGATCAAGTACACAGGAAAAATGGTGCGGATGAAGGGATTCGAACCCCCACGGTAAAACCACTGGCTCCTAAGGCCAGCGCGTCTGCCAGTTCCGCCACATCCGCTTGTGCCGAATGGTCGGGGAGGTGGGATTCGAACCCACGGCCCCCTGCTCCCAAAGCAGGTACGCTAGCCAGACTGCGCCACTCCCCGATAATTCGATATGATTATAACAACGAGATTTTTATCCGTCAATCGTTAATCCATTTTTCCTGGGGCTGACCCGGCATACACAGTATAATCCTTGAACCATCATTTTTCATGGGTTATACTACCTTCTGATATCGTGTAACACGAATAGATCGGAAGGCAGCCAGAGTTATGACTATTTCAGAGAACAATGATCTTGTGAAGATGATACGGGAGGAGCTTGCCGGAAGGGCACCTGTGCCTCTTGGCGTCAATAAGGAAAATGAACTTATCAGGCTGGTCTATGAAATATGCCGGCGTGACGGCAAGTCTCCTGATCTGATACTCGATAGTGTAGGGATAGTTGCGCCGAAAAAAGAGAGACGGGGTGATTTTTTTCGCATGGCAAAAAAGAGATTGATGCGGGGAAGATACCCTTCTTATGGATTCGGACGCGAAGCGCGCCTTCTTCCCTTGAAAATAACCGGAGATCATACCGGATGCCGAACCTGGAATTTTGGTCTGGATCCAAATATTATTTTTGTAGAAAATAATGTCCGGAACTTTGTATGGACAGAAGAGTTCTTATCTTTTTTTCCACGCGCAGAAGTGAGGGGGATATCGACGTTCAGAGACGGGACGAGATCCATCTCCAGGGTAGATCCCGTCACGAAATATAACCGAAGGGTCGAGAACCTGTTTTTGATACGAAATAAAGACGCTTTTGTGAAAATATGCCCCTGTACGAAAGGTTGCAATAGGTGCGGATACTGGATACTTAATGTCGGTTTTGGATGTCCTGTAGATTGTTCTTATTGTTTTCTTCAATTGTACAGCAATGCCCCGGGATTGATCTTGCCGGCGAATATCGAGGAATATTACGATCATGTAAAACGATTTGACAGTAAAACAACGGTTCGGACAAGGATCGGTACGGGTGAGTTCACTGATTCTCTCGCGCTTGACAAATATACCGGGTATTCCTCTAAACTGATACCGCTTTTTCGTAAAACAAAAAATCTTGTGTTAGAGCTTAAAACCAAGATCGCGGAGATAGATAATGTCCTGAAAGAAGATCCGCACGAAAATATTGTTATATCATGGTCCGTAAATGATAAAGAGATCGCTCTCGAATATGAAAAAGGTGGAGCAACCATTGAAGAGAGAATAGACGCGGCTCGTCGCGCGGCGGAAAGAGGGTACAGTCTCGGGTTTCATTTTGATCCGATAGTATATTCCCGCTGCTGGGAAGACGGCTATAAGGCCATTGTGGAAGAGATCTTTTCGATAGATGTAGTGCGGAAAAATACTGTCTGGATCAGCCTGGGGACGCTGAGATACACTCCCGGGATGAAACAGGTCGCCGAGCAGAGGTTTTCGGATAATAATTTGTATTATGATGGGGAGTTCTTAGCGGATATTGACGGTAAACTCCGATATCCGAGGGATCTCCGGATCGATATTTATAGCAAGATGGTGAACTGGATAAGAAGCTTTGATATTTCTTGCTGGATATATCTTTGTATGGAACCGGAAGAGGTTTGGCAAAGGACCTCGCTTGATCCGAGTGATCGGATCTGGACTGGTTAAGCGAAATAGATGATCGGTCAATAGAGCTATCAGCTATCAGCCTTCAGCCGTCAGCTCTAGAAAGATAACCTTTGCTGAAAGACAACAGCAAGTTATTGGCGATGTTATTTGGGGCACAAAAAAAGCTGATAGCTATTCGTTAGTGGAAGTACGTGTTTATCGTGGCGCGAATAGCGCGATCAGTAGCGGATCCGGAAAATTACGTGAATATATTGCAAATGGCGGCAATTTGAGTAATCTTTATGTGGACAAGGTCGGCATGGGGATATTACAGACGTGAAGGTGCTCCTTGGAGAAGGTATATTGAGACAGCCGCGGTTTTTACCCGGGTTCATCAAATGAAGAAAATAACGGAATATTTACGTGAGAAATACGGGAAATGGGGTTGGCTAGGTCAACGCGCGCATGATGCTGCCGGGATAAACAATGTTCTGCCGCTCGATTTTATTGTTAGCTGTGATTATGGGGCAGATGTCCCGGTTTATTTTCGTGAAGAAGATGTTTTTTCAATTGAAAAACGGAACAAGATAAGGAAAGACTGGTCCAACGAACACCTTAAGCGCAGTTTGCAGGGTGCCATGGGGCGTGATGTGTTCAAGAAGTGGGGCGATTGTGGCAAGAATATCAACATTTTATGTTACCGATCTTTGAGGAAACTCGAGAAAGACAACAGGATGTTATCCGCGCGGCCGTTCATTTGTGCGGTTCCGGAGCTGTTAAAAAGGCGTTTTGACAATAAGGTGGCTTTATGTAAAAAATTGCCGGCTCTCTCTGTATCCACTATACCCTGCAGAGTGGTACAACTGGGGAAAGTAAATTTCAAAGAACTGTGGAAAGATCTCTTGCTGCCTTTTGTTATCCAATTTCCGTATGGATCTTCCGGAAAATTCACTTTTATAATCAAAGGAGAGAAAGAATTCAAAGATCTGAGCAGAAAATACATCGGCCAAGTTGTCACCGCAAGGGAATATGTCAACGGGTTTTCGATCAATGTTAACGGGATCATTGTTTCCGGCGCCGACGGACCGAAGACTTTTTGTTCCTTCCCGGCGATTCAGATAGTGGGGGCTCCCGAATGCAGTAATTTCCCGACATCTTTTTGCGGAAATGATTATGCTTCGACCCGGGGGATCAACAAGGATATAATCAAAAAGGTCGAGGCGGCCGTGAAGGTGATGGGTTTATGGATGTCAGAACAAGGATTTCGCGGGATCTTTGGCATAGATCTTGTCACAGATGGTGAAAACGTCTATCCAATAGAGATCAATCCGAGGTTTCAGAACTCAACCTCGCTTTATACCGTACTGGAAAGCATACAGAAACCGGATATGGATCCATTGTTCCTTTTGCACATAGCGGAATTTCTCCAGGACAAGGACAAGGTCCTTCGAGGATATGTAGAAAAGTTTTCTTATGACGGACTTATGTCCCCGGTTTCAGGGAGCCAGGTTATTATCCATAATCGGATGAGGCGTTCTTCAGTGACCGGAAAATTGACACCCGGTGTTTATCGTTTTAAAAAAGGGAAGTTTGAGAAAGCGGCAGAGGGTGCTTCGCTTACCGATGTTGTGGCAATGGAGGATATTCTGATAACATGCGGTGTGCCGAAAATGCTCACAATTGTCGAACCCAATGCTCCGATCTGCAAGATCCAGACCTTGGGTCCTGTGCTGGAGCAAGGGTCCGGAAAAACACTTTCCGAGAGTATCAAAATGGCCATATCGTGTGTTTACGACGGTTTAAAATTGAAGGAAGCGGATAAAGCGAAGGTGACGGTGTAGAATGCTGGAACGGGAAGCGAAATATTATACAGCGGGAGACAAAGGAAATGATCCTCTAAAAGCACCTCTGTATTTGCGATCACTCATATTTGATGGTCCCGAAGGGGATTTCAACGCCGAACTTATCGATCTGTTCAATGTTTTTTTGCAGAAGAAAAAGAATTTTTCCAAATTTTATTTAAAACCATTTACCGCGCATAGTTTATTCCCGAAAAAAATAGTGGTGATCAATGCTTCTCATGATGACCTGCCCACCTCGTATGAGACGGCTCGCGTTTTCGAGAAATTCTTGTTTGAGAAAAAATGTAAAATTGATATTTGTGTTGTCAATACGCGGGAAGAACTAATGGGCGAAGTGGCCCGGGAGCCCGGGAAAACGCTGGTTGTGAGCCAGTGCGTAGACAAAAAGGTGTATAACGTAGGGGTTGCGGAAGATTTTGAGTCTATGGGAGTGGTTATAGTCCCCGGAAAAATGACCGCTCCCGGCAGTGTTTTTTCCGACAAGGACAGCACATATCGTCTATTGTCTGCCGGAGGCAAGAGATGGGACAGTGTGGCGAGATACAGGAAAGTGAGTGACGAAGGCGGTGATATCGAAAATATCGGACGGGATATCATTGACGCGATCGATGATCTTGCGGTAGAAACAGGAGATGATGTTTTTTTTGTTAAACCTCATGAGGGTGGCGGCGGATTGGGGGGATTCAGGATATCAAAAAAAGGCGATGAATACATGATTCCCGATCTTTCGAAGGTGTCCGGTGACGACTCCGTGATACATCCGACATTCATCGATATAGACGTTAATGACACAGCAAAATTGCGTGAACTTCTTTGGATATACAGGCTTTTTTCCACTGATGAAAAAATGAAAACGAACTATTTATTAACGCGATTGCCTCTGAAAAACGCCGGCAAGAAAGAAGCTTTGCAGATACTGAAGGAATATCTCAAGAGTTGTGAGGAAAAAAAGGAACGAAAATTGGAAGCTATGCGCTTAAGCCGCGTGGCAGCCGAAGCAAAATTAACGGCCGCGATAAAGATCTTTGAAAAAAAGTTCAAGAGGCGATATGTGGCGCTTGTGAATGAACATATTGATTTTGGGACATGGGGACTCCGAGCCCATTATAGACTATCAGAAAAAGGCCCGAAGCTTGAGGCCATGTACTCCCGTATATTTCAGCTGGCGTTTACGAAAGAAGGAATAGGATATCTCGGGTCGGATAATATTTCCAATAAACAGACAGGAGAACTTGAGATACTCCGCCTGGGGCCGATAAACGCGATCATGCTGGAGGCGATCGGGGGAAAAGAAGCCTTGTTTAAGACGCTCTTAGAAGGGGCGCGCGCATTGGCAAGCTTGGCAGAGCTCATTCCGGGAGAAGAAAGGGAACACGTTCCGCTGCGCGCCCAGTTTGACCTTGCCGCGATATCGCAACGCATTGGTGAAGGTAACGCGGATACTGCCCGGGGGCTTTGTCTTGCTTCGCGGTGGGGTAAATTTATCGAAAATAACCGCGAATGGCTGAATGATAGTTTGGCCTATTATTCGTGGAAAAAATATAGTGAACGTTGAAAAAGCTATTTAAAATGTAGTCTCACGCGCGCGCCCGACAATGAGCACATGACTTATGGAGCGATAGCGAACATAAGCCATAAGTGCGAATTGATCCCGCCTGTCCCGCCTGTCCCGAGCGAAGTCGAGGGGAGCGAAGTCGAGGGGAGCGAAGTCGAGGGG
>JAHJBY010000136.1 GCA_018813285.1 Candidatus Omnitrophota bacterium | reverse complement strand
CTTTAGCGCTCAGATAAATTCCCCCCTTTTCGCTCAGATAAATCCCCCTTTTCTTCGGTTCCCGATTTTAATTTAACCATTTCAATTCGTATTGATCACACCCATCAGAAAGAAGCATTCCTCAAATTTTTGGTAATCACATTATTATGCGCCTTTCGAACAGTATATTTGAATGGGAGGTGGTTTAGCACGTGAACAAAATACCGATAAGAAGACAGAAACGGTGCTGTGCATGTCACGATGTATTTACCCCTGATCCCCGCACAAAAGGGAAACAAGGATATTGTTCCCGTGAAGCCTGTCAAAGAAAACGGCAGCGTCGAAATGAAAAAATTTGGCGTAAGCGAAATCCAGACTGCGTAAAAGAACAACAAAAACAGACACAGAAATGGCATAAAGCCCATCCAGGGTACAGCCGTTCACGAAGACGCCGTAATCCCGAGTTAGAGAGACAAAACCGAAAACAGACACAATTGAGGATGCGAAAATTGAGGGATGAAAGACGGTTTGACAAAAGCAAGTTGATATTGCGCCAACTAACTAAGAATAAAGGAGATAAGTGCTATTTAGACAGTAGCTGCAGGTGGATTTATGTGCGTTTGACAAAAGCAAGTACATTGCTAAATACGGGGGTTTTGCGCGATAATCGTAGAAAATGGCGACAGGTTACAAGACCTTTGCCGCAAAGAAAATTGTATGATTTATCCACGGATATTTTTGGTTATCATACCTCAGGGCCATAAGTTTTCGAACTTATGCGGTGTGCGGCGATAGATGAGGCCGACGGCAGGATACACATGAATGAAATAGAAATCGGTCAGATTGATATTCGATTCGAGATGTTCCGGTTGAAAGATAAGAACCGGGAGAAGATGTTATTGGCATCGATATTGGAACAAGGTATCAGGGAACCATTGCTGTGTGTGATCAAGCCTGAAGGAACGTGGATATTACTAGACGGGTTTAAAAGACTGCGCGGCGCCCGTAGGCTTGGTATGAAAACAGTACCCGTAATATCATTAGGGACTGATGAGGCAGCAGCGATCTTACGGCTTATTCGCGCGTCGAACGCGAGAAGCCTCAATATTCTGGAGCAATCCATGATGGTAGATAAACTTAAACAAGGCTACGGCATGAGCATCAGGGATATTGCCCATCGGGTGGAACGTTCCCCGGCGTGGGTAAGTGTGCGGCTGGGATTAACAAACGAGATGAGTGAAGTTGTAAGAAAAGCAGTATTTTCAGGAGATTTTCCCGTACGGTCATACATGTACACTCTGCGGGTGTTTACGCGCGTAAACAAGATCAAACGTAGCGAAATAGATATTTTTGTCAAAACTGTTTCAGGTAAAGGTTTAAGCACACGGGATATTGATATCCTGGCGTACGCGTTTTTTAGAGGCGGCGCGGGATTGCAAGCCCAGATGTTGCGTGGAAATCTTAATTGGACGCTGAAACAGCTGCGCCGCGGCGGCACGTTACTGTGTCCCGCGACTAATGGGATCAGTGACCAGGAGAGACAGACAATCACAGATTTGGAGCTGGCACAGAAATACATAGGCCGTGTTATGCATGATCTAAACGAATACTGCCTGGAAAGTGAGCTTTTTTATAAAACGGTGGGATTATTGATATCCGGTATTTCAGGAGAAGTGCGGAGGTTCATAAAAACATTGGAGGTATTTAATGATCAGCGAGGACAGGAGAAAAATCATCCAAACGCTTTATGATGAAGGCAAAAAGAAGAAAGAAATTGCCCGGCTTCTTCACCTGGCGCCAAAAACGGTTCGGAAAGTACTAACTATCGGCGCGGAACTCCCGAAAAAACACCGCAAAGACGAGAAAATGATAGATCTTGATTTGCTACAAACGATTTATACCCGTTGCAATGGTTATATGCAGCGCGTTCATGAGATCTTGACCGAGGAATCAGGAATAAAAATAGGGTATTCCACTCTTACACGGATACTCCGCCGGAACGGTATAGGGCAAAAAACAAATAAAAGATGTCACCATGTTCCGGATATACCCGGTGAAGAGATGCAGCAGGATACTTCGCCGTACAAACTTAAGATCGGCGGAAACACCATGCCGGTTATTTGCAGCGGCCTTTATCTTCGTTACAGCAAGATGCGATATATCAGGTTTTATCCGAATTTCAATCGATTTAAAATGAAAAGTTTTTTCCATGAGGCATTAACTTACTGGGGCTACACGGCAGAAACATGTGTCATAGACAATACCAATCTGGCGGTTTTGTATGGTACGGGTACGGACGCTGTGTTTCATCCTGAGATGATCGCGTTCGCAAAACGATACGGGCTTGAGTGGCTTGCCCATGAAAAAGGTCATGCGAACCGTAAAGCCGGCACAGAAAGGAACTTCTGGACGGTTGAGACGAATTTTTTCCCTGGCCGCGTGTTTGAAAACATGGAGGATCTTAATCGTCAGGCGTTTGAATGGGCAACTGAACGATATGCCCGCCGGCCGTTGTCGAAAAGCCGGCTTATCCCAATCAATTTATTTGAGATCGAAAAACCATGTTTGGTGAAACTGCCGCCGCATATCGAAGCGCCCACGCAATCTCACGAGAGGAATATTGACAGGTACGGTTATATAACATTTAACGCGAATCATTATTGGATCCCCGGCAAGGCCATCGGAAAAGTCAGCGTTATTGAATATCCCGATAAGATCCGGATATTCCCGAAAGACGCTGAACAGCTCGAATATTCTCTGCCGGCATGGAATGTGAAACAATTCAAGTTCAAGCCGGATGGTGTGAATGTGAATCCGTATGAGCCAAACAATATAAAAAAACCATGTCATGAAGAAGAAAAGCGGCTTCGGAATATGGATAAAATATGCCGCGAGTATCTCGACTTCATTAGAACCACGGAAAGCGGAATCAGGCAGAAACCGAGATATATCCGGGAGTTATATTCAATTTCAAAAAAAATGGCAACGCCGTTGTTTATCGCGACGGTAGCGCGGGCATTGGAATATCGTGTTACAAATATCGCGGCAATATCGCGGATATCGCGTCAACTAATGAAAAAAGATCTTTGCATTTTTCCGGAGATTCCCGATTCCGGTGACTATAAAAACCGGCAATCTTATCAGGAAGGACGTTTTTCGGGTGAAGTTGGGCCGGATTACTATCAGGATCTTTTAGAACAACAAAATGACAGGGAGAATGAATATGAATGAAACATTGGAAAAACAACTTCGGTTTTTAAGGTTGAATAGCCTCTCAAAAGACTGGGACACAATTCTGGAGGAGGCAAAAAAGAAACAACTTTCGTATCATCGCTTTTTAACGGATATCCTCGAAAATGAATATCATACGAAAAAAGAGAAATCCAGGCAGGCACGGCTCAATAGAGCCAATATCCCGGAAATGCTGGTTATGGAAACTTTCCCTTTTTCAAAACAACTTGTTCTAAAAAAAAGACTGGTTATGGAACTCTATGATTCCATGAAGTATGTCACACATCCACAGGACCTTATTTTTATCGGGCCGACCGGCTGCGGGAAAACAGGACTTGCTACGTCATTCCTGATCCACGCGATTAATCAGGGATATCGTGGATATTTTATTGATTTCAAGGATTTGGCCGCGCGGCTTTACGAATCCGTGGCGGATCATACGGAGAAAAAGATAATCGGACAATTTCGATCGTATGATTTGTTGTTGATTGATGAGATGGGCTATGTATCTGTGGAAAAAGAACAAGCGGGATTATTTTTCGATTTGATGAGAAAGAGAAATAAACAACATACTACTCTCATCACCACACAGTTAGGGTTTGACGAATGGGGTATTTTTTTAAAGAACACCCATCTCACTTCAGCTTTACTGGACAGGATTACCACCAACTGTACGGTTTTTAATCTGAAGGATTGTGTCAGTATCCGTACTAAAAATATCATTTACGCGACAAAACATAACATCGCTGAAAAAAAGACGCAGAGGTGACAGATTTTTGTTCCTCACAGTTGTTTAAAAATGGGGGGACTGCAGTTATGAAACGCCGTTTTTCACCCGTGTTGTTAAAACGTCTCAGAAACGATATTCCAATCGACACGCTTATTGAAAACGTACTGAAAATACCGGCCAAACACTCAGAAGGATACCTTCGGTTTGTTTGCCCGCTCTGTTCGGATTCTCATACAGCAACCAATCCAAGAACCAATCTTGCCCGTTGTTTTAGATGCGAAAAGAATTTCAATCCAATTGATATGGTCATGGCAGTCAACAAATATGGTTTTATCGACGCCGTTCAATTCCTCAAACCGATGCTCAATGTCAGTTTGAAGGATATCGAACAACTCGCGAAAACAATATTGCGTTGAATAATCCCCGTTGTCACAACCTTAAGCGGGATATGCGGGGTAATATTTATATCTAAACAAGCGGGGTCAGCGGGGTACATTTACGTCAGCATGGATCTTCTGTGAACAAAAGGTTCCTTTTATCTGAGCGAAAAGGGGGGAATTTATCTGAGCGCTAAAGG
>JAHJBY010000019.1 GCA_018813285.1 Candidatus Omnitrophota bacterium | reverse complement strand
TATCTCTGATAATTTAAGTCCCAGAAAAACACTCCGGATAATACCCGCGGCGTCATAATTTATACCCACTGGAGCTATGATCGTGTTTTGAGGTGACAAAACCCCGGAGGCGGCCTGCCACAATCTGTTTTTATCACTTTCGGGAAGTTTCTCTCCTTTCACGACAGGCAAAACCGTTATCGTGTTATCTCTGGCACCCTCCCTCTGTAATTCTGCCGACAATTCCTGTCTGGTTATGCCATATTCGGAGTATTTTCCATCATCTATCGGGAGACCCTCAGTAGATACAAGCCTCACATAACCATGTACGGTCGCCTGAAAAGAAGCGAGAAAGTTTTTTATTCCATCCGTCGGCGCGATGGCCCTTTCTCCGTCCACGGGGATCTGAAGAAGTTTATCGGACGTGGCTATTTCTCCCAGTATCTTTTCAATAAAATCAGCATTGTCATCAATATACCCGTTGATGCCGTCTGTTCTCTCCAATGATGGTGCTTGAGCCGCCTCTCCGGACCGATCTTTAATTTTTCTTTCCGCACTTTCCGCATCAAAAATAGGAATAGGTAATACCCCTTTCAGGTGTTCTTCGTAGGCTCCATAAAGAACAGACAGCCTTTTCACCATTTTATCAAACTCAGCCATGGACTCCATTGTTCTATACCATTCAATAAGCGATTTTTCTTCGAAAATATATCCGTTAATCGTTACGAAATATAATGCCCCCGGAGCCTCAGGCCTGGTTTTAACAAGTCCCGGGATCCCATCACGTATCATCCCGACATAAGGCGCGTAGATCTTCCCCTCTGCCAAAGACTTATTGATCGCCTTTTCAAAATTTTTTAAGCCTACCTCACTAAAATCCATTTCGGGTACAAATCTTTTCGCGTCGCGTGGACTAAGCTTGCACGATATATCGTTGAACCTCAGGCCCCCGAGGTTGATCATGTAATCAAAACACCCCGGTAGAGACACACATTCGTCACCTGCCTTTACCAAAAGAAGTGCCGGTCTCATCATATTTCCATTTTTATCGAAACGAATATTCACCTGCACCCCGAGCCCTTCCGTAACATGCTTGATATCCAGCACACCCACATGTTTTTTAACTTTTTCCACATCGATCTCTCCGGTCTGCAAATGTCCTGCACCCGTACTTGTGGTTTGACAAGACCCGGGAAGAAGATCATTTAAAAAATAAGTTTCGTGCATAGTGCTTATTTCTCCCCGTTCGGTCGCTTCAAGTAACACTTCGGGCACCTCGATAAAACCGTGGTTCATGAGATACATCACAAGATTATCTTGCCGATCCTTGAACCGCCCCCTGTCTGTCTTGAGACATTCCAGAATATTATTTCCCAATTTCTTTGTTTTTTCTATCCCCCTCCAGTAAAATCCGGGCGTGTCCTCGCGGTTGAAAAATCCGGCCTCATCCTCTTTCCCGGACGCGTTCTTTATCCCCTCCGGAAGTGTAGTGAAATCCATAAAACTCATACCGCGGTCTTTATCTCCGGACTTCGCCATGCGGACGGGATCAACGGTAAGGCGCATCTCATCTGCGCCCGGTATCCCCCTGTCTATCCAGGAACAAATAGTTAGCGCCTGTCCCGCCATAAGCTGCACCGTTTGAGATGTCTCAACAGTGTCCGCAAAATCTACCATTGCCGCTTTTATTGAATTAAAAAACGCTTTAACATTGCCTCTGCCGGCCTCATCCCTGACATACGCCTTGATAAGAATGTTTGATATACCGGCTGATAATTTAAAAACATCTTTTTTCCTGGATGCCGTACATTGAAAAGCCTCAGACGTGAATAATAACCTCAGGGCGCCTGAAATATCTCCGTCCTTAACAAGCAGCGGTATCTCGTGGACAAGATATGCCTCAGGTTCCGACAATTGATCCGGTTTTAACACTCTCTCTCCAATCGTTTTTCTCGCTTCTTCTCTTTCAATTTTTTTCTTCAACTCGATCCTTTCCTCTGATCTTAACCCCTTAATTACGACAGCACGGCTGAATTGTCTTAAGTATTCCGCGCCCGTAAGATCGGCTTCAAGCTTTCGGCTTAAACGCACCGAAGCCGCCTGGT
>JAHJBY010000108.1 GCA_018813285.1 Candidatus Omnitrophota bacterium | reverse complement strand
GAGAAACTCAGAAAGAAAAAAGCGGAATATCCGGAAGCGGCAGTGGTATGCTATATCAACTCATCGGCCGATGTTAAAGCGGAAAGTGATATTTGCTGTACATCATCCAATGCTGTTCGGATAGTAAAGTCCGTGAAGGAGAATAAGGTTCTTTTTGTTCCGGACAAAAATCTTGGCCGTTTTGTGCGGGAGAAAGTTCCTGAAAAAGAGATGATCCTATGGGATGGTTGTTGCGTTGTTCATATGCGGCTTACGAAGGAAGAGGTCGTCTCCGCCAAGGAGCGTTATCCCGGCGCTCTTTTCATCGCGCATCCGGAATGCCGCAAAGAGGTCCTTAATTTAGCGGATTACATCGGAAGCACCGCCGGGATGATCAAATATGTCAATCGCTCACCATGCGATGAATTTATAGTCGGAACGGAGGCGGGTATCATCTACAAGCTCATGCAGGATAATTCGGAAAAGAAATTCCATGTTCCGACAAAAGAATTTATCTGCGCTAACATGAAACTCACCACTCTTGGTTGGATCGCAAGGTCATTAGAGCAGATGATCTATGTTGTTACTGTTCCCGAAGAGGTTTCCCGAAAAGCCCGCAAGGCATTGGAAAGCATGATAGAAGCTACGCAAAAAAATAATACATAAAAGGGAAGGATGAGCGCTATGTCCGGCAAAATACTGGGAATAATGGGTTGCGGTAACATAGGTGGGGCGCTTGCCGCCGCTGCCGGAGACATGTCCTGCAACATTGAGAAAATAATTCTTTGGGATATAGATACCTCAAAGGTTGAGGGCTTAGAGAAAAGTCTCCCAAATGCCAAGGCGGCGAACAGTGTTCTCGAGCTTGTAGAGTTGTCTGACATTATCGCCGAAGCTGTTTCGCCTTCGGTTGTAAAAGATATTTTAGAGAGAGTAATCACCGCCGGCAAAGATATTCTGATCATGAGCGTGGGCGGCATACTCGGCAATGAAAGGCTTCTCTATGAGGCTGGATCACGAGGCATCAGGGTCATATTGCCGTCAGGAGCCGTTTCCGGGATAGACGCGCTAAAAGCCGCCAGTGTAGCGGGTATCGACACGGTGACCATTACTACCAGGAAGCCCGTTCGGTCCATAAAAGGGGCGCCTTATTTCGAGGAGAGGGGTATAGACACCGGCGCTATTACTGAGGAGACCACCGTATTTGAGGGTAACGCCGTCTCTGCCATAAAAGCTTTTCCAAAAAACATAAACGTATCCGCTCTTTTATCCATTGCGGGGATAGGGGCTCAAAAGACCATGGTGAAAATAGTAGTGTCTCCTGAATACACAAAAAACAGCCACGAAGTTGTGATAAAAGGCCGGTCGGGAACTATCACTACGCTTACGGAAAATGTACCGTCACCGGAAAATCCAAAAACAAGCTACCTCGCTGTCCTGTCGGCGATCGCCGCGTTGAAAGGGTATTTCGATCCTGTTCAGATCGGGACGTAGGGGGGAGCTATCAGCTTTCTGTTACTCTTGCCACTTGACCCTGCTCTTTCTATGGACTGTTTTTCATTGACACGACCTGACCGGCATGATACTTTATGCCTGGCGAAATTTCCCTTACATAAACATAAACAATAGGATCCTAAATAACATGACATTAGATGTCATCCTTCCATTAATAGGCGGTGTCGGGCTTTTCTTTTTCGGAATGCGGATGATGTCCGAAGGACTCAAGAAAATAGCCGGTGATCGTCTTAAGAATATTCTCCATATGGTTACCAGGCTGCCGATGATCGGGATACTCGTCGGCGCGGCGGTAACCTGCCTTATCCAGTCTTCCAGCGCTACCACTGTGATGGTGGTAGGGCTTGTCAACGCCGGACTGCTGGTGCTGAAGCAGGCGATAAGCGTCATTATCGGCGCGAACATCGGGACGACCTTCACCGCGTGGCTGGTGTCTTCGATGTCTGTCTTCAAGGTCACGCAATACGCCCTTCCGCTTGTCGGTATAGGGTTCGCCGTTGAGACTTTCGGCAGGACCAAAAAGGCCAGATTCTGGGGGCAGGTCCTTATGGGATTCGGCCTTCTTTTTGTGGGCCTTGGTTTTATGCAAGACGCGTTTGCCCCGTTGAAAGAGAGCCAGAGGGTGAAGGATATGTTCGTCGCGCTTGGTGACAACCCCATGCTCGGCGTTTTGGTCGGCATGGGAGTGACCATGCTTATTCAGAGTTCTTCGGCGACGATCGCGATCGTGCAGGTCATGGCGTTTAACGGGCTGATAAGTTTTCCGACGGCTATCGCGTTGATGCTCGGCGGTGATATAGGGACGACAATAACCGCGCAGCTTGCCGCTATCGGTACCAATTTAGAGGCCAGAAGAGCGGCGATGTCGCATACGTTGTTCAACGTTATAAACGTTGGAGGCGCGTTGATCTTTGTCTTTAACGGATGGTTTGTCAAGGCCGTAGAGTTCATAGTCCCGGGAACGCTTACCACCAGGAATATAATGGTTCACATAGCGGTCGCTAACAGCCTTCTTCAAACGGTAAGCGCGATGGCGTTCCTGCCGTTCATCGGCCGTCTGGCGCGGGTATGCGAATGGCTCGTACCGAAGAAAAAGGGCGCGATCGAAATGGGGCCGCAGTATCTTGAGAAACACTTGCTGGAAACCCCGCCGATAGCGCTGGAGCAGGCGCGCCACGAAGCCGTCCGCATGACAGGATTGGCTTACAGCTCAGTATCATGTGCTATAAAAAGTTTTTTCGAAAAAGATCTTAAACCTCTTGTTCAGGTGCCGAAACTGGAACAGGCGGTGGATAATCTCCAGTCGGCGATAACCGGGTATTTGATCGAACTTTCGCAAAGGGATCTCACACCGGATGAATCCGAGATCCTGCCCGTTTTGATCCATAACGTAAATGACATTGAAAGGATCGGTGACCACGCCGAGAACATAGCGGAGCTCGCGGAGCGCGTAATAGAAAAAAAACTTTCTTTCAGCGATGAAGCCAGCGGCGAATTACGCCTCATGTGGAACGAGCTTAACAGCATGATGATAGAGACGGAAGACGCCTTGAGAAGCGGCGATCACCAGATGGCCAGGAACGCGCTCAAGAGGGAAAAGACACTGAATATATACCAGGTTGATTTCAAGAACGCGCATGTCTCCAGAATAAGCCGTCAGGTGTGTGATCTGCTGTCTGGTGTGGTTTTTACGGATTTTGTTGATAATCT
>JAHJBY010000107.1 GCA_018813285.1 Candidatus Omnitrophota bacterium | reverse complement strand
GATGGCCAGGAACGCGCTCAAGAGGGAAAAGACACTGAATATATACCAGGTTGATTTCAAGAACGCGCATGTCTCCAGAATAAGCCGTCAGGTGTGTGATCTGCTGTCTGGTGTGGTTTTTACGGATTTTGTTGATAATCTTGAGAAGATAGGGGATCATCTCACCAATATCGCTCAGGGGGTTCTTGGCGAAATGCGATGGCAGGGGAGAGAAGACGATGATAAGGAACTTCTTCCCGAAGCAAACCAGGTCAGTCCATAGTGTCCACTCTTTACGATTCACCATCCACCCTTCCCTCAGAATAACAAACTTGTCAAACGCGCAAAAATGGAGTATACTCCAAAATAGTTAAACTATTAGAGAGAGTTGCGAAATGCGTGTTTCCATCGTCATTGTGAGGAGATTGCTTCGTCGGCCTTTAACCTCCTCGCAACAGGCTTCGCAATCTCAATGAATATAATAAGTTACAGAGATTGCTTCGGTCGCTCACGCTCCCTCGCAATGACGGAATGGGCTATTTCGCAACTCTCTCGCAGGGATGGAGATTTATGCGCAAAATCAAGCGGGACGGTTTTGATTAAAATGGTATATGAATTGGGAAGAAGGTAAAAATGCCTGTCAAATCATCGAAAGAGACCAAATTAAAAAAGCAGATCCTGGAAATAATATTCAAATATATTTCGCGGGAAACTTGCACGATTTTTCTTTTCGGTTCCTTCGCCCAAAAAGAAATTTACCCCAGCTCCGATATAGACGTGGGGCTTATCTCTGATAAAGCTTTGAAAAATTCGATCCTTATCAGAATTAAGGAAGGGTTAGGAGATGTGAACACGTTGCGCGATATAGACATAACAGATTTCTCATCCATTCAGGATAAAAATTTCCTGAGAATTGCTTTAAAGGAGACAAAAATATGGCACCAAACGAAGAAATCCAGAGCTTGTTTGGACAATTTAAAGAAGCGCATAGCAGGTTGACCGAAGCGATAAACATAAAAGAGGAGAGCGATATAAAACGAGACGCCGTTATCAAACGTTTTGAATTTACCTATGAGCTGCTATGGAAAACTTATAAAAGGATAGCCCGATCGCAAAAATTAGATTATTTTAACCCCAAAGCCTGTTTTCAATTCGCTTTTAAGTCAAATTTGATAGAAGACGAAGAACTTTTTCTTGAAATCATCGATGCTAGAAACAAAACCACTCATGTATATTCAGAGGAAGAGGTTAAAAAGATTTATAATTTCATAAAAGAGAAAGTTGTAACCGCCTTTAATACGGCGGAAAAGAAGATAGAAGAAATGGAAGGCGCGTAGTTGACTCCCGAATCCCAAATCTACAAATCCCAAATCCCCCTTGACAAACATGACCCCCTTTAGTATTATACGTCTAATCAGGGCGGTACTGCTTGATGCCGGGTAAAAGGCGGCCAGTTTTTTTGCTTAGTGTTCATGAAACATATAGTTACGAATTAGGAGGTTACGATGGGCATGTGGGTTGGAATGGGACGGAAAGCCCGTCGGAGTTATGGATTTGACGAAATCGCGCTTGTGCCCAGAGACCTGACGATCGATCCCGACGATGTTGATACCTCTTGTGAAATAGGAGGGATAAAACTGGATATTCCGATCATGGCGTCTTCTATGGACGGCGTGGTTGATGTTAATTTTGCCATAGCTATGGGGAAACTTGGCGGTATCGCGGTGCTTCATCTTGAAGGCGTGTCGACACGTTACGACAATAGCACTGAAGCGGTGGAGAAGATCATAAGCTGTGATTCACAAGAAGTTACGAAGATTATTCAAGACGTTTATTCCAGGCCGATCAAAAAAGAGCTTATCACGAAAAGGATAGGCGAGCTTAAAAAGGCCGGTGTTCCCGCGGTTGTAAGCTGTAACCCGCAGGTGGCTGCCGAATTCGGACCTATCGCGCGAGACGCCGGATGTGACATTTTCATCATACAATCCACTGTCATAAGCGTAAGATATGAATCGAGTAAGCATAAGACCCTGGATCTTAAGAAATTCTGCAAAGAGATGAAGATCCCGGTCCTTCTGGGTAACTGTGTGGATCATAAAGCGGCGCTTGGGCTTATGGAAACCGGATGTCAGGGGCTTTTTGTCGGTATCGGGCCCGGCACGGCTTGTACTTCCAGGGGGGTCCTCGGCATAGGTGTGCCGCAGATAACCGCCACATGCGATTGCGCGGCCGCGAGAGATTTTTATTACAAAAAAACCGGGAAATATGTTTCCATTATCACTGATGGAGGCATGGCCACGGGCGGGGATATTTGCAAGGCCTTTGCTTCCGGCGCTGACGCGGTTATGCTGGGAAACGCTTTTGCCAGAAGCAAGGAATCACCCGGTAAGGGATATCACTGGGGAATGGCGATGCCGCATCCTTCTTTGCCGCGCGGAACACGTATACAAGTGGGCACTTCTGGTACGCTGGAAGAGATCCTGCTGGGTCCCGCGCAGACAGATGATGGTACACAGAATCTCGTCGGCGCGCTTGCTACAAGTATGGGCAATCTTGGCGCGCATGACATAAAAGAAATGCAGCTTGTTAAGATGATCATAGCCCCTTCGATACAGACCGAGGGTAAAGTTTATCAGACCGCCCAGCGTGTCGGTATGCGGAAGGG
>JAHJBY010000018.1 GCA_018813285.1 Candidatus Omnitrophota bacterium | reverse complement strand
TTAGTCCAGGACCGCCGCTATCACACACTCTCGCTCCCCTCCGGCAGGCGCTCCGGCAAGCTCGCCTCAAAGATGTTTCGCGCTTACATTCAAAATTTCCTTGCATTGCCTTGCGAGAATGACTATAATGGCTTGCATTGAGCTTTTTGTCCTTTTTGCTTGTGGATAAGTTGTTGATATCTTGTTGTTTTCTCCTTAAAAATCGCTGTTTGGCTGTTGACACTTTATGGATAACCTTTGGGAACAATCTTTGGCTTTTTTAAAAACCGAGGTGAATGATCAGACATTCACCACTTGGTTCCTTCCCCTCAAGCAGCTCTCCCTGGAAGACGATATTTTGACGTTATCCGCGCCCAACAAATTCTTTGAGAATTGGGTCCGGGAAAAATATCTTGATCTTCTGCGATCCGCGCTACTCAAGACCTCGGGGAAGTCTTTATCTGTTCAATTCGAAATAGTTTCCGACCCTGCTGTCCCCGCGCCTGTGCCGGTAGCGACTTCCGGGACAACATTGGAAAAAGCCCGGGATGCAAAATCCGACACCATGGGCTGGTTAAAGAACTTAATCGGCGGCACCAAACAAATGCCTGAAAGCCAGTACCAGCAGATCGGCCTTAATCCTAAATACACTTTTGACAATTTTGTCGTCGGCGCGAACAACCAGTTCGCGCATGCCGCGGCTTTGGCTGTTAGTGAAAATCCGGCGAAAAATTATAACCCGTTATTCATCCACGGCGGCGTGGGGCTGGGAAAGACCCATCTACTGCAGGCTATAGGCCATCATCATCTTTCGCACAACCCTAAAGCAAAGCTTTTATATATCTCTGGTGAAGAGTTTACCAACCAGTTGATACGGGCTATTCGGACAAGGACCACTCCGAATTTTCGTAACATGTACAGGAACGTGGACATTCTTCTTATTGACGATATTCAATTCATCGCGGGAAAAGAATCTACACAAGAAGAGTTTTTCCACACCTTTAATAAACTGTATGACTCGCACAAACAGATCGTTCTGGCCAGTGACCGCTCCCCTCAAGAGATCCCCGCGCTTGAAGAACGCCTGGTTTCCCGGTTTGTCTGGGGATTGATCGCCGATGTGCAGTTGCCGGATTTTGAAACAAGAATAGCTATCATTTCTAAGAAATGTGAGCTCGAAACTACCCCGATCCCGCGGGAGGTTCTTTATTTTCTGGGGGAAAAAATACGCACAAATATCCGTGAAATGGAAGGTGCCCTCATACGCGTTGTCGCGTACGCGAAGTTGACAGGAAGCGAGCTTTCTGCCGACCTTGCCCGCTCCGTCCTTGCGGGGATGATCACCGCGGAGGAGAAAAAAATTACCGTTCCTTTAATACAGGAAACAACTGCCGATTATTTTGGTATTTCCGTTACTGAAATGAAATCCCGAAAACGTACCAACGCGGTGGCTTATCCGCGCCAGGTGGCGATGTATCTGTCCCGGTCTCTAACAGATCATTCGTTACCGGATATCGGGGGGTTTTTCGGCGGCCGCGACCATACCACAGTGTTGCATGCCAACGAAAAGATCAAAAAAGAGTTCGCGGAAAACGAAAATACCAAATCGGTGATACGCTTGTTGGAGTCGAAGATAAAAAAATAGGTGAACAAAAGGTTTGTTTGCCCTGTGGATAGTGTTGATAAGCTGTGTATAACTTTTATGGGGGGTTTGATCCGTCCCGGTAAGTTACTCACAGGGTTATCCACAAGACATAAACATCGTAACTTCTTGTTTTGTCTGGTGTTATATCGTTGTCCACATAATCAAAGCTACACTACTGTTACTACGAGTACTACTATCTTTTAGAACTAACTAATATAGTAGCAGAACAACAGAACATCGAGGGAGAAAGTATGGAGATAGTGATTCAAAAAGAAATGCTGGCAAACGGGATTCAAATTGTTCAAAACGCGGTCACTCAAAAAAGTAGCCTTCCCATATTGGCAAACGTGCTGCTTGAGGCGACACCCACTGAAATAAAACTAACAGCAACAGATCTTGATATAGGAATATGCGCGATGATCCCGATCGAGGCTGGAGAAAAGGGGGCTATAACGATCCCCGCAAAGAAGTTTTTTGACATTATACGGGCGCTTCCTGATGGAAGCGAGATAAAAATGACCATCAAAAAAAGCAACTCAATAGTGATACGGGCGGAAAAAGCGCAATTTAAAATAATAGGGCTTCCAAAAGAGGACTTCCCGGCACTGCCTTTATTTGAAGACAAAGATTCGATAACTCTTCCCCAGAACATGTTTAAAGAAATGATTAACCTGACGGATTTCGCGATCAGTAGAGATGACGCAAGGCATGTTCTCACCGGGGCATTAATGGTTGTTAGAGGAGAGCACGTTACCCTGGTGACGACGGACGGGCGAAGAATGGCTATGAGCAAAAAACCACTTCCCCAAAAGACGCTTGTCAGCAGAGAGGTGATAGTGCCCATTAAAACTATTCAGGAAGTGAAAAGGTTATTAGGGGAATCCGGAGAAGTGAGAATACAGTTCAGCGACAATCAGGTCATGTTTTCTTTCGCGTCAAGTTTTGTGGTGTCAAGGCTGCTGGAAGGGGAGTTCCCGGATTACTGTAAAGTAATACCGGAAAGATCTAAACAGAGCATCTCGCTCGCAACAGAAGATTTTTTATCAGCGGCTCGAAGAATAAGCATACTTACCGATCAGGACTCGCAAGCGGTGAAAATAAACATTCAAAAATCAAAAATGACGATCTCAAAGAACACCCCATACCTGGGAGAAGCGAAAGAAGAAGTAAGCGCGAGCTTTAACGGGGACAAAGAGATAGATATAGGGTTTAACCCAAAATACCTTATTGACGTATTAAGGAACATTAACGAAGAAAATGTGGAGTTTGAAGTAAATGATTTTAACAAACCCGGTGTCATAAGAAAAGGGGACGAGTACGTATACGTTCTGCTTCCTATGCAGATTATCGCGTAGAACAAAGCGAACACCCGGAAAAAACACGGGAAAAAAAGAACAGGATGATGAGAAGAAGAGGTACAGGCCGCGTTGCGCATGTTGTAGAAGGCCTTCTTCGTAAATGGGAGACGGGAAGCGTAAAAAAGGGGAACGCTGTCCGGGACGCCTGGATGAGCGCCGCGGGGGAGGAGGCTCTCGGGCGCACTCAACCGGTGAGTTTCAAAAAAGGGACACTTATGGTAATAGTCGAAAACTCCACCTGGTTGTATAAGTTGACCATGGAAAAACGAGGAATAATAAAGTTATTCAATGAAAATTATTCCGGGAGACAAAAATTAGAAGAGATACGGTTCAGGATAGGAAAGACCGATTTAGAATAACAAGATAAAAAGGAAGAAAGAAAATGGCGAAGATAAAGGAAAAACCGGAAAAAGAAAAACCGCAAAAAAAGACACCGGTCAAAAAACAAGATCCAAAGAAAGAAAAACCCGAGCAAAAGAACGACAAAAAGAAATATGACGCGACCACTATCCAGGTGTTAGAAGGACTTGACGCCGTCCGGAAACGGCCGGCGATGTATATAGGAGACACCGGGAAAAGAGGGCTGCATCACCTGGTATACGAAGTTGTGGACAATTCCATCGATGAAGTAATGGGGGGCTTTTGTGACAGGATAGAAGTCGTGGTCCATGCGGATGACAGCATCACAATCAGCGACAATGGCCGCGGCATCCCGACCGAGATCCATAAAAAAACGGGGAAACCCGCGGTAGAGGTCGTTATGACAACGCTTCACGCGGGCGGAAAATTCGACCACAGAGTGTATAAAGTCTCAGGCGGGCTGCACGGCGTAGGGGTTAGCTGCGTTAACGGCCTATCCGAATGGCTGGAAGTTGAAATAAAAAGAGAAGGGGAAATATATCACCAGGAATACAAGCGAGGAAAAGCCGCGTCAAAAGTAAAAGTTCTCGGGAAAACTAAAACAACAGGGACCAGTGTCACATTCAAGCCGGATGACGAAATTTTCACGGAAACAACAGAATTCGTTTACGACATCTTAGCTACACGCCTGAGGGAACTGGCCTTCTTAAACAAAGGGGTTAGCATAGTCCTTAAGGACGAACGGATCGAAAAAGAAACGGAGTTTTACTACAAAGGAGGGATAGTCTCGTTTGTGGAGCATATAAACAAGAACAAGAACGCTCTGCATAGAAAGATCGTATACCTGGAAAAAGAAAAAGAGGGAGTTCAGCTCGAGGTGGCCCTGCAGTACAATGAAGGGTATGCCGAGAATATCTATTCTTTTGTGAATAACATAAACACCACTGAGGGAGGGACGCACCTTACGGGGTTTAAGTCCGCCTTGACCAGGACCATAAAAGCGTACGGAAAGAATCGCGGTATTTTGAAAGGGGCGAATCTGTCCGGGGATGACGCGAGAGAAGGCATAGGCGCTGTTATCTCCGTTAAAATACCTAACCCGCAATTTGAAGGACAAACAAAAAGTAAACTGGGAAATTCCGAAGTAGAAGGAATGGTGGAAACCTTAGTAAACGAAATGCTCGGAGCGTATTTCGAAGAAAATCCGGACGTCGCTAACAAAATAGTAAAAAAGAGCGTTTTGTCATCCTCGGCAAGAGAGGCCGCGCGGAAGGCGCGAGAACTGACACGAAGAAAAGGGGTTCTGGAGAGCGGGTCGCTTCCGGGCAAGCTCGCGGATTGCTCCGAAAGAAACGCGGAACTTACAGAGCTGTATGTTGTAGAAGGGGATTCCGCCGGCGGGTCAGCGAAACAAGGAAGAGACAGGCGGTATCAGGCGATACTGCCTTTAAAGGGGAAGATCCTCAATGTCGAAAAAGCCAGAACGGTGCAAGTCCTTAATAACGAAGAAATAAAGACGCTTATCATGGCGATCGGCGGCGGAGTGGGAGAGGAGTTCAGCGCTGAAAAAATAAGGTACGGGAAGATCATCCTCATGTGCGATGCTGATGTCGATGGATCCCACATCCGGACCCTGCTTTTAACGTTTTTTTATCGTCAAATGACGGAGATACTTGAAAAAGAACATATATACATCGCGCAACCACCGCTGTTCCGCGTTAAAAAAGGGAAAAACGAGCAATATATCAGCACCGAACAAGAGATGAAAGAGTTCTTAATAGACCGGGGAGTGGAAGAGTTGGAAGCGAAACAAGGAAAAGACGCGAAGGCCCTGACGGGAGCGAAATTGAAAGAGTTGCTGGAGAATATTATACAGCTGGAGAAACTGACGAATGCTATCGAGAGAAGAGGAACAACATTAAGCAAATACCTGAAAATGAGAGACCCTAAAACAAAAAAACTTCCTCTGTATAAAGTTACAGCGGGAGGTGTGGAGAAATATTTATACAGCGATGACGAGCTTTCCAGGATGAAAGTTACAGGAGGAGAGAAAGAACTGAAAATGGGAGGCGAGAAAAAAAGCGGAGCCAAGGAAAGCGCGGAGGTAGATGTTCAGGAGTTTTACGAAGCGAGAAAAATAGAAAAAATAACAAAAGAAATAGCTAAATTCGGGCTCGATACAGCCGACTATGAGGTGAGCGAAGAGGAAGACGAAGAGAAGTCATCAGGGGGAAAAGGGAAAAAAACAAAGACGTTATTTTACGTCAACCTTGAGAAAGAAATATTTTCCCTGAAAGGGCTTCTAGAGTACGTCCTCGAAGAGGGCGGAAAAGGGATGACCATACAGAGATATAAAGGGCTTGGCGAAATGAATCCCGAACAGTTGTGGGAAACAACGATGGATCCCGACAGAAGGACACTGCAAAAAGTGACTATAGAGGACGCGGTCGTAGCCGATGAAATGTTTACGGTGCTTATGGGAGACAACGTGGAATCAAGAAGAGAATTTATTATATCGCATGCCGGGGAGGTAAAGAACCTGGACATATAAAACGCGGCGCGCGTGCCGGGTGAGGAGAAAAATGTATACAAGAAACGAAAAGATAATACCTGTTTACATTGAAGACGAAATGAAGGAGTCCTACATCACTTACGCGATGAGCGTTATTGTGGGAAGGGCCCTGCCGGATGTGCGGGATGGGCTTAAGCCTGTGCATAGACGGATACTCTATGCCATGAAAGACATGGGGATAGTACACAATAAGGCACACAAAAAATGCGCGAGAATAGTCGGAGAAGTCCTTGGTAAGTATCATCCGCACGGAGACTCGGCCGTGTACGACTCGCTTGTGAGAATGGTCCAAAGCTTTTCTCTTCGGTATCCGCTGGTGGATGGGCAGGGGAACTTCGGGTCGATAGACGGAGATTCCGCGGCCGCGATGAGATATACAGAGGCTCGTTTACAACGGATAACGAGCAGCCTTCTGCAAGACCTCGAAAAAAACACCGTGGAATGGCAACCTAATTTCGACGGGTCCCTGAAAGAACCCAAGGTGCTTCCGTCCGTGTTGCCGAACCTTTTGTTGAATGGCGCCAGCGGCATCGCGGTCGGAATGGCAACCAACATACCGCCTCACAACCTGCGGGAGATAGTGGACGCGATCCGCTATGTGATAGAAAACCCCGGCTGTTCGGTGGATGACCTGATAAAAATAGTCAAAGGGCCGGACTTCCCCACAGGGGCGCTTATTTGCGGGAAAGAAGAAATAGTAAAGGCCTACCGGACAGGAAGGGGCAGCATAAAAATGCATGCCCGGATGCATATGGAACAAAAAAAGAACGGAAAAGAAAGCATTGTCATCACAGAGATCCCGTACCAGGCAAATAAAAGCAGGCTGGTCACATCCATAGTTAAGCTGGTGAAAACAAAAAAAGTCGAAGGTATCGCCGACATTCGTGATGAATCCGACAGGGACGGGATGAGAATAGTGGTGGACATCCGCAAGGGAGCCAATGCCGAAGTTATATCGAATCAACTGTACAAGCATACGCAAATGAGTGATACGTTCGGAGTGATCATGCTGGCGCTTGTAAACTATGAGCCGCGGGTTCTGAACCTCAAGGAAATGATAACGCTGTTTATTGATCACCGGAAAGACGTCGTGGTAAAACGGACAAAATACGAACTTGCGCAGGCGGAGGAAAGAGCCCATATCCTTGAAGGGTTAAAGATAGCGTTGGATAATTTGGATGAAGTCATAAAGCTCATAAAGAAATCAAAAGACCCGGAAGCCGCGAAAGACGGGCTCGTGAAAAAATTCGGTCTTTCGGAAAAACAAGCTCTCGCGATCCTTGCGATGAGGCTTCAGCAACTGACAAACCTGGAAACAAAAAAGATAGAAGACGAATACAAAGAACTGATAAAGCTGATAGAAAAACTCAAAGGGATCCTTGCGAGTGAGAAAAAGGTACTCGGGATCATAGAACAAGAATCTCTGGAGTTAAAAGAGAAATTCGGGGACGCGCGAAGGACCGAAATAACCGCGGCTGCCTCCGAGCTCAACATAGAGGATCTTATCGCGGAAGAAGACATGGTTATAACCGTTAGCCATGCCGGGTACATTAAAAGATATCCCGTTACCGCGTATCGAAAACAGCGGAGAGGAGGGAAAGGGGTCACCGGCGCCGAAACAAAAGAAGAAGATTTTGTGGAACACCTTTTTGTCGCTTCGACGCATGACTACATGCTGGTGTTCACCGACAGGGGCAAGCTACACTGGCTAAAAGTCCACGAGATCCCGCAAGCCGGGAGAAGGACAAAAGGCAGGCCCATTGTTAATCTCATCGGGACCACCGACGGAGAAAACGTGACAGCAGTTGTGCCGGTAAGAGAATTCACCGAAGGAAGATTTGTTGTGATGGCGACAAAAAGCGGAAAGATCAAAAAAACACCGCTAAAAGCATTCGACAATCCCCGCAAGTCCGGTATCATTGCTATTACCCTGGATAAAGGAGACGCTTTGATAGGGTCGCTTCTTTCAGACGGAGACGACGAAATATGCCTGGGCACACGTGACGGAAAGGCGATCAGATTCCGCGAAAAAGACATTCGAGCAATGGGGCGCGGCGCCCAGGGGGTTAAAGGGATACGGTTGAAAAAAGGGGACTCCGTTGTGGGAATGGTTAAAGTCGTGCCGGGAAGCGCTATTTTGACCGTGACACGGAACGGGTTCGGCAAAAGAACAGAGTTTGAAGAGTACCGGCTGCAGTCTCGCGGCGGGAGCGGAATAATAAACATGAAGATCGTAGAAAAAAACGGGGCTGTGGTAGGGATAAAAGATGTGAAGGAAGAGAACGAAGTTATGTTGATCTCCAAAACCGGGATGGTAGTACGAGTTACGGTGCAAGGCATAAGCAAGATAGGAAGGGTCACTCAGGGAGTGCGGGTTATAAGGCTCGGAGCAAAAGATGAGCTTATCAGTGTGGCGAATGTTATCACCAGGGAAGAAGAGGGAGAAGAGGGAGAAGAAGGAGAAGAAGCAGGCGAGGCATAAAAAGGGTTGCAAAAATAAGGCTGATTTTGTAGAATATGCCACTTGCGTCATGAGGAAGAGGTCATTTATAGAGCGACCCCATCGTCTAGTCAGGTCCAGGACATCAGATTTTCATTCTGACGACCGGGGTTCGAATCCCCGTGGGGTCGCCATTAAAGCTATCAGCCAAACCAGAGAGGAGGGAAACCCCCCTCCCGATTGATTCCAGCAACCAGCAAAAACTCAAAAACATGGATATTGAACAACTGTGGGAAAAAGCTAAAGAGAAGACGGAAATCGTCAGAGGCAGAGTGAAAGGATTATCTTCGGTAAGCTTGACGGCCGTGCCATATGTTTTTCTTGCCGAATCTTCCGTGAATGAAGGGAACACGGTTGTGCGTAAAGGGAAAGTCATTGTCGAAAAGCCATTGATAATGTTGCCGCGGGACGCGCCGCAATTCGACGGGTTCGATTTTGAAGAAGAACTCGGCCTCAGCCAGGAGTTGATCCAGACCTTTCTTTTGATGAGAGGGATAAGGTTCCCCTCGATGAAATACAATAACATGGTATTTGATCTGGAAGTGGACGAATCCCCGCTTTCAAAATGCGTTGATAAGTATAAAAAACACCTGGAAAGGGAAGAAAACGTAACAACTGCGCTGGTTCTGGGGCCCGAGGATTGCTGGCAACTTTCGCTGTTGCTTTATGTTGCCTCGCTCGCGGGAAGATGCGCCTGGGCGGATATCATGAAACTTATGGAAGGGCTATACCGCAGAGAGGAGTAAAACGGAACCATGTGCGGGATCATAGGGTATACAGGAAAAAGGAACGCGAGAGAAGTTCTTATAAACGGGCTTTCACGGTTGGAGTATCGCGGGTATGATTCCGCGGGAGTGGCCATCGTCGAAGACGGGGATGTTCAGATAGAAAAGAAACAGGGAAAACTTTCCGTTTTGGCAGAGGAACTCAAAAGAAGCCCCCTCCAGGGAACATCGGGGATTGGACATACTCGATGGGCGACGCATGGCGTGCCGAACGATGTGAACGCGCATCCTCACTATGATCACCGCAAAGATATCGCGATAGTTCACAACGGAATCATAGAGAACTACCAGGAACTCAAAAAAACACTCCAGACAAAAGGATACAAATTCGTTTCCGAGACCGACAGCGAAGTTATCGCCCACCTGATCGCGGATCTTTATACCAACGATCTTTGCGACGCCGTTAAAAGAGCCGTAAAAAAACTTAAAGGGTCGTTTGCCATAGCGGTAGTGCACAAGGGAGAGCAGGGAAGGATAGTCGGGGCGAGAAAAGACAGCCCATTGATCGCAGGCGCGGGAGACGGAGAGTTTTTTATCGCCAGTGATATCCCGGCTATTTTGGAATACACCAACAAGGTGATATACCTGGAGAACGGGGAGGTCATAGACCTGAAAGAGGACGGCATTACGATATACAACTCCCGCGGAAAGAAAGAGAACAGGGAACCCGTAATCATTAAATGGGACATAAAACAGGCGGAGAAGGACGGGTATAAACACTTTATGCTCAAAGAGATATTTGAACAGCCTGAAATGCTCAGAAGGATGTTTACTAAAAGAATAAAGAACGGACAAGCGCATTTTGAAGAGCTGACGTTTTCCAAAAAAGAGTTGGGAAAAATAAAAAAAATAGCAATCGTAGCCTGCGGAACCGCCTATCACGCGGGAATGATAGGTAAATATCTTTTGGAGAAGATAGCGAAAATACCAGTGTGGGTGGACCAGGCAAGCGAGTTCAGATACCGGGATCCGTTGGTCGCGAAAGACACGCTGGTGATAGCGATATCTCAATCAGGGGAAACGGCCGATACGCTGGCCGGGGTGAGAGAAGCGAAAAAAAGAGGAGCCAAGGTCATCTCCATATGCAATGTAGTGGACAGCTCTATCGCCCGGGAATCACACGGTGTGATCTATACGCACGCCGGTCCGGAGATCGCGGTAGCGTCCACAAAAGCGTACACGGCGCAAATAGCGAACCTGTACCTGTTCACATATTACATAGCTTCGGCCAGAGGCATAAAGGGGCTGAATGAAAAGAAAGTTTTCGCGGCCCTGAAAAAGATCCCCGGACACGCGAAAAATTTTCTAGAGCAGCATCATTCAAAAAAGAACAAGATCTCAGGATATGCGGCGAAGTTCCACGAATATTATCTCGCGAGGAACAATAAAAGCTGTTTTCTTTATCTCGCCAGGAACATAAACTACCCCAACGCGCTTGAGGGAGCGCTTAAGCTGAAAGAAATATCATACATCAGCGCCGAAGGATATCCCGCCGGAGAAATGAAGCACGGGCCGATCGCGTTGATCGACGAGAATCCTTGGGTGGTGTGCATAGCGACCGAAGCGGCGACGCACGACAAGATGGAAGCTAACATACAGGAGATAAAAGCGAGGGGCGGGATCGTGATAGCGATCGTGTCCGAAGGCGACGGTCTCGGCGAAGACAAAAGCATCAACTATGCCATTGAAGTGCCGCGCGTTCCGGAAATATTATCGCCCATGCTTGTTGCCATACCGTTGCAGCTTCTGGCATATTATGTAGCCGGAGAGTTCGGGTATGATATCGACCAGCCGCGCAATCTGGCCAAATCAGTAACAGTTGAATAGCCGATTAAGGAGGAACCTCGTCATAATGGCAGGCACGTTATCGATCGTTAGCACTCCCATAGGAAATATAGAAGACATTACATTGCGGGCCATACGGACACTGAAAGAAGCGGACATCATAGCGGCAGAGGATACACGGCACACGAAAAAATTGCTCAACGCGTACAGAATAGACACACCTCTTACCAGTTTTCATTCCTACAATAACCGACAAAAATCCCGGACTATCATCAAGATGCTGAAGGAAGGGAAAAACGTCGCCCTTGTGTCAGATTCCGGAACCCCGGGTATATCGGACCCGGGGCATGTTCTGATAAAGGGATGTATAGACGAAAGTCTCCCGGCGACGGTGATCCCCGGGCCGACGGCTCTTGTTGCCGCGCTTGTTTTATCTGGGAAACCGGCTAACAAGTTTGTGTTCGAAGGATTTCTGTCCAGCAAAGGGGCGAGAAGAAAAAAACAGCTGAAAGAACTACTGACGGAAGAAAGAACGGTTATCGTTTACGAATCACCTCACAGGATCGAAAAGTTATTAATAGACATTAAGGACATCGATCCGGCCAGAACGGTGGTGTTGGCGAGAGAATTGACAAAGAAATTCGAAGAAGTAAAGCATGGAACGGCAGAAGAACATCTGGGATATTTTGCGGAGAATAAACCTCGCGGCGAGTTTATTGTGCTTTTTTAGCGGGAGGGAAACCGCTAAACGTATTGACTTTTCATCCGCAATGGATAGAATGGTATCGGCGGGTATAATAACTATATTTTAAGGATGACGACCAGGAGATGACCTATGGTGGAAATGACACTTGTTTTGATCAAGCCGGACGGACTGAAAAAATCCCTCACCGGGAATGTTTTGACGAGACTTTCTGAAACCAAACTGGACATAGTAGGAGCCAGGATAGTGAAGGTCTCCCGCGAACTCGGCGAAGAACACTATAAACATTTGGTGGATATGCCTTTCTACGAAGAGCTTATCAAATATATTATGGGAGATTTCCATAAAAAAAAGGTCATGGCACTGACATATTGGGGAGAAGATGCCATCCAGAAAGTCCGTGATATATGCGGCAAAACAAACCCGGAAGAAGCGGACGCGGTCTCCATTAGAGGCGCGTACGGCAGGATCACCACAAGGGGAGTGTACGAGAACGTAATACACGCATCCGCGAATAAGGTCGATGCCGAAAGAGAAATAAAGCTTTGGTTCAAACCAAGCGAGATCATTATTGAAATGTACCCGACGGTTGAGGCGGAAGAAAAAACAAAGGTGATTAAATGGGCATAAAGAACGAGGGGAGAAAAAGCAGCTCAAAGAGAACAAAAAAGGCCTGCATACGATCAATGACAGGGTTTGGGAAAGCCTCGGCGGAAACACCTTATGGAACGGTGACCGCGGAGATAAAAACATTAAACCACAAGAATTTAAGCGTTAACTGCCTGCCATTCGACAATTTTTTCCTGATGGAAGAACGGCTTAAGGATGTCTTCGGGAACAAGATCGTGCGAGGAAAAGCCGTTATCCGCGTTATTCTGAACCCCGCAGGGCACAAAAGGTCTCTTAAAAAAGTCCGAATAAACGAAGAAGTGGTCAGAGAATACGTTGCCGGGACAAAAAAGGTCCAAAAGCGCGTTGCGGTAAAGGGAGAAATACGCATAAGTGATGTTCTCTCTTTACCGGGCGTGATAGAGCAAACCAGCGAAAAGAAGGAAGAAAAGATATGGCCGCACATTAAGAGAGCGGCGGAAGAAGCCCTCCGTGACCTCATGAGATACAGAGAAAAAGAGGGGGCAAAACTTTCAAAAGAACTTTCCGGCAGGCTAAACAAGATCGACTCGAGACTCAAGGGCATAAAAAAGCATGAAAAAGAAAGCGTAAAAGCATACCGGGATAAACTTGCTGACAGGATAGTTAAAGCTACGGGGAAGAAAACAATAGACAAGATAAATCTGGAAGAAGAGGTCGCTTTGTTCGCGAGGAATTGTGATATCGCGGAGGAAATATGCCGCCTTTCAAGCCACATCGGAGCTTACAGGGATGTCCTGAAAACCGCGACGACAGATGTCGGAAAAAAACTGGACTTTATCGCCCAGGAAATGCACAGAGAAGCTAACACGATTGGGTCGAAAGCCGGGGATTACAGGATATCCAACGCGGTCATCGAGATAAAGAGTGAGATCGAAAAGATCCGCGAACAAGGAAAAAACATAGAATAATGGACAAAATGGACGGCGAGAAAAAACACAAATCTATAATCATGGTGGTTTCTTCTCCGAGCGGGGGAGGAAAAACCACTGTCGTAAACAGCCTGCTTGCTGCCGTGTCGGGCATAGAAAGGTCGATATCGCACACCACGCGCGAAGTGAGAAAGAACGAACACGATAAAGAAGACTATATTTTTATTTCTGTCGAACAATTTAAAGAAAGCATTGAAAAGGACGAATTCCTTGAATGGGAAGAGAACTTTGGAAATTATTACGGCACTTCAGAACAACAAGTGCGTGACGCGCTGGCGACCGGTCAGGATGTGATACTGAGCATAGACGTCAAAGGGGCCAGGCGGGTAAAAAAGAAATTCCCCGAAAGTGTAAGCGTTTTTATCATGCCTCCGTCGGTAACAGTCTTGACGGAAAGATTAAAGGAAAGAAACACGGAAAAAGCGGAACAAATGAAAATACGACTGGAGGAATCCGAAAGAGAAATAGCCGCCGCTATCGAGTATGATTATCTTATTGTGAACGAAGACGTCGAACAGGCGGCAGAAGAGCTGAAGACAATACTTGGAGTAGAAAGAAAAAACAGACGAATACCAACAGAAAAAGGTAAAAAAAATGGATGAGATATCGCTGGAAACCCTGCTGAAAAAAGAAGGGAGTATTTTTAAACTTACCAATTTGGCCGCGGCAAGGGCCATGGAGTTGAACGGCGGGATGAAAAAACTCGTTGAGGCCGGACCGAAAGAAAAAATGACGACGATAGCTATAAGGGAAATAGCATATGGCAAAGTTAAGATCAAAGGGACCTGATAAAGCGAAGAAAAAAGTCCTTCTCGGCGTTACGGCGAGCATAGCCGCGTATAAGGCATGCGACATTATCAATGAACTGCGCAAGAGAGGGTTTCGAGTGAAGTGCGCGATGTCTAAAGACGCGAAGGAATTCATCCAGCCGCTCGTTCTGGAAACATTAAGCGGTCAAAAAACCGCGAAAGACCTGTTCCATCTACCGGAAGAGAGAACACCGGAGCATATCTCTTTAGCCGAGGAAGCGGATATTATCCTGGTTGCGCCGGCAACGGCCGACATAATAGGGAAAGTAGCCGCCGGCATCTCAGATGACATTCTAACCTGCGCTATATGCGCTGCTAAAGGGCCGGTGGTTTTTGCGCCGGCTATGAACAATAGAATGTTCGAAAACCCTATCCTGCAGGACAAAATATCGTACTTAAAGGAAAAAGGGTATTATTTCATCGAGCCTGTTGTGGGGCATCTGGCCTGCGGTCGGAACGGGGTCGGTCACCTTGCGCCGCTGGAAGACATTATAAGGCGTGTCGAAGATCTGACAAAGTGAAGAAAAAAATCCAAAAACCAACAAGTATTCTGGTCACGGCCGGACCTACCGTAGAGGCGATCGACCCCGTCAGATTTATTTCCAATCGTTCTACCGGTGAAATGGGGTACGCGGTGGCCCGCGCGGCGTCAAAAAGAGGGTTTCGAGTTGTGCTGATAAGCGGGCCGGTGTGTTTGGCGCCGCTGGCAGGCGTGGAAACACTAAAGGTAGAAACAACCGCTGAAATGATGGGAAAAGTTAACGAAAAGATACAAGGAATGGATTGCATTGTCATGACGGCCGCTGTATGTGATTTCCGTCCGGGACAAATAAAAAAAGAAAAAATAAAAAAAAGCGGCAAATTGACCCTTGAGCTGATAAAGACCCCCGATATTCTTAAAGGGATAGGCAAAAGAGAGGGCCTTGTGAAAGTGGGGTTTGCTCTGGAGACGGAGCGAAGAAGCGACCCGATAAAGAAGCTTAAAGAAAAAGCAATGGATTTGCTGGTAATGAACATAAAGGACGCTAAAAACGATCCTTTCGGGAAGGGCGCGAAAAATTTTATTCTATTAGGGAAAAATAATTTTTTCCGGACAATAAAAAAAACCTCAAAAGAAAATTGCGCGGGCATAATACTGGATGAGATAAAAAGACTGCTCGATGAGAAAAAAAGAAGCAAATAACAGAGGGTTCACTATCGGCGAATTATTGACCGTGCTTGGCATTGTTCTTACGGTAGTTTTTCTGCTTCAGCCGTTCGTGCGGCAGACAACCGAAAAAGTGGACAGGGCCGGATGCATAAGCAATCTTCGGGGAATAGGCCGGGCGATGTTCATTTACGCGCGTGAGCACCGTAAACAATTTCCACTGACCATAAAAACCCTTTACGAGGAAGAATATCTGGCAGATGCCGGCATTCTTGATTGCCCCGCCACTAAAAAAACAGGTACATTGGATGATCCGGAGTACATATATACCCCGGGATTGTCGGCAACAGACCCGTCGGATACGGAACTTATCAAGGACTTTGAAGGAAATCATTCCGGAGTGTGCGGTATTCTAACGGTGGATGGAACGGTGTTTTGGCAAGAAAATTCTGACAAATAACATATCTTCCGCGGTATAAACGGGCCTGTACCATAACGAGAGCCTTCCCGATGAGAAGCCGGCAGATTATTCCGTAACAACTAAACAGTATGAAGAAGAAGAAAATATTAAACTATACGTTAGATGAATTAACCCGAGAGATAAAAAACATGGGAGAGGCCGCGTATCGGGCAAAACAGATTTTTTCATGGGTGCATCAACAAGGAGCTATACATTTTTCCGAAATGACAAATCTCCCGCAAACTTTTCTCCGGGAGATGAAAAAAAGTTTCGATATTACAACACTTACTCTTCGCGAACAAAAGGCGTCAGAAAACGGTGAAACGGAAAAGTTTCTCTGGGAACTGGGAGACGGCGAGTATGTAGAGACAGTGCTGATAAAAACAGGAAAAAGAAGGACCATTTGCGTTTCCACGCAAGTGGGATGCAAATTCGGGTGCCCATTTTGCGCCAGCGGGACAGCCGGGTTTACAAGAGACCTCGTGACGGCTGAGATCGTCGGCCAGTTGCTTTCGGTTCAACGCGCCGCGGGCGGACGCCTTACCAACATGGTGTTCATGGGCATGGGGGAGGCGTTGGACAATTATGATAACATTGAAAAAGCGATAAAGATCATTAATCATTCCGCGGGAATTAACCTTGGGGCCAGAAAGATCACGGTATCGACGTGCGGCGTCGTTCCGGGGATAAAAAAACTTGCCGGGATAGACCCGCATGTGGAATTATCGGTTTCGCTTCATTCCCTGGACGAGAAAACAAGGGACAAGCTTGTGCCGGTGAACCGCAGGTATCCGCTTAAAGTTTTGCTTCCCGCGTGTCGGGAGTACAGAGAAAGAACAGGCCGCGCCGTTACTATCGAGTACACTCTTATCAAAGGAATAAACGATTCGGATGAGGACGCGCGAAAGCTCAGGAGCGCGGCAAAAGAGATCAAAGCCAAGGTCAACCTGATCGCGTGCAGCCGTGACGCGGGCAGGGAATTTGAGCCGCCCGGGGAAGGACGCGCAAAAAGATTTCGAACAATAGTAAAAGAAGGGGGAGTTACTGTCACCATCCGGACATCAAAAGGCGGAGACATTGAGGCGGCCTGCGGACAGCTGGCGGGAAAAAGAAAAATGGACCCATCTCGCCCGGCATGCAAGGAAAAACGAAAGTTCAAGCTTATAGTTTTTGATATTGACGGAACGATCACAAAACATGTTTCCAGCTGGAGGTACATCCACGAGAAGCTTGGTTTGTGGGATATCCTCGCGAAAAAATACCAGGAACAATTTCTCGCCGGAAAAATAAGTTACAAGCGTTTCTGTGAGCTCGATGCCGATAATTGGAAGGGCATAGAGGAAAAAAAGATGAGGGATATTTTTCAAAAAGTGGAATACTCAAAAAACGCGGAAAAAACGATAGAGAAATTAAAAGAAAAAGGTTTTAAACTGGCCGCGATCTCAACAGGACTGCAGTTTATCGCGGAGAGAGTCAAAAAAGAGCTAAAATTCGATTATACAGTAGGGAACCGTCTGGATGTCCGCAAAGGGATATTGACGGGGGGAGTAACTATCAGCATAAGCCATGGAGCCAAAGGGGCAACATTGCGTAGTATTTTGCGGCGGTTCAAGGTGACCCCTGAAGAAATGATAGCTGTGGGAGACAGTTCCGGGGATGTACCGATGGTTAAGCTGGCGGGGTATTCCATTGCGTTCAATTCATCCAGCGAGGAGTTGTCGAAGTTAGTAGACCATGATTGCGCGACTTTAGATTTTATGGAAGTATATGGCAAGATACTGGAAGTTACGCGAGAGAGGGGCAGTTGATCATGAGGCATGAAAAAAGAACGAACAGAGAAAAGAATATTCCCCGAGTCTTAAGAACAAAAAACAAACGCCTGTCCGGAAAACTTTTGTTAAACAAGGGAAAAAAGAAATGAAGAATATTTTCTGGTTCTTTCCGCTATCGGCTCTTTCCTCCGCGGGCGCGAACGCCCGACCGGAAAACGGGCACGATCAATACACCGACAAACGCGCGAACATGGTCGAGGAGCAGATAAAACGTCGGGGGATAACCGACGAAAAAGTGCTAAAAGCCATGAGTAAAGTTGAGAGGCACCTATTTGTTTCGGATGAAATGAAGGGCGAGGCGTATGAAGATCATCCCCTGCCGATAGGTTCAGAACAAACCATTTCACAGCCGTACATTGTGGCATATATGACGGAGGCCGTACGCCTTATGCCGGAGGACAGGGTCCTGGAAATAGGGACAGGTTCCGGATACCAGTCCGCCGTTCTTGTGGAAACAGTGAAAGAGGTTTTTTCTGTCGAGATAATAAAAGGGCTTGCCGATCGCGCGCGCGAAGGCCTTAAAGAAATGGGCTATACCAATATTGAGATAAAACACGGTGACGGATATTCAGGCTGGCCGGAAAATGCGCCTTTCGACGCGATAGTGGTCACGGCGGCGCCGCGTGAAATTCCCGAACAACTCAAAGAGCAGCTGAAAGTCGGAGGAAGGATGATCATACCTGTTGGAGATCTTTTTCAGCAGTTGTATTTGATCACCAGGACAGAACACGGGTTCGAAGAAAAAACATTATTGCCTGTTAGATTTGTTCCTATGGTGGAAGAAAAAGGGACGGGATAAAAAAATAGCTTTTCTTTTAACCGTCAGGGGGGAAAGAAAAGCTACAAAAGACCCGTAATACTTAAAAAGAACAAGTGCGCTTGCCTCCAAACATTTTAAAGTGTAGCATAATATTTTCTTGAGGCAACTTTTTGAAAAGAAAAAAAAGGGTCAAAGGGCAAGAGCGTTGCGCTACCAAAAAGTAAGAAATCCTTGTTAAAGGAGCGAAATCATATCACTTTTAGGAATAAAGCAATAGAGCCGTTATATTGGGAAAAGGTAGATATTACGTAAATATGTGGTTTTTGAAACAAAAAAAGAAATACTGTTAAGCGAACAAGCGAATATCAAAAATTTTGCTTATACACAATTGAAGAGGTATACTATAGTCCGATAATTACACAGGATGTGGATACGAGGACAAAATTGGCATGAACGGAAAAAAGATCGTTATCGCCGAGGACAATAAAGACATACGCGAACTGATCCAACGCGCTTTGGAAAATGTTGGATACGAGGTCGGCGCCGTAGAGGATGGATTCGCGCTGATCGCTTATTTGAAAGCAAATCAGGATATCGATGCGGTGATCCTTGACCTCGTGATGCCGGAAAGGGGCGGGGTAAGCGTTTTTGATACGGTTCATTCAGTTTCACCGGCGTCCAAAATTGTTATTTACACCGCGTACGCGGATTACAAGGATTCGGTCTATGGAAAAAAGGCGGATGCTTTTGTAGAAAAGACCGAGGGCGTGGGAAAGATCACCCAGACGTTAAAAGAGTTGTTATGATTTTTATGAGCGGCAAAAATTATCCCGAGAAAGCGAACAAGCGAAGTTTTACCTGCGAACATACTTATATAGAAACGAAGAAGCGCGGAGAGGTGTCCGAGTTGGCTTAAGGAGCACGCTTGGAAAGCGTGTGTGCTGCAAGGTACCCAGGGTTCGAATCCCTGCCTCTCCGCCATT
>JAHJBY010000106.1 GCA_018813285.1 Candidatus Omnitrophota bacterium | reverse complement strand
GGACATTCTCTAACCGCATCGAAGCGGTAAACCGAGTTTACACCTGAGAAAATTCATGTCCATTTTCGGCAGATAATCCTCCTTGGTATTCTCCATACCTTCCATCCGATTTATCAAAACTTCCAACTGAAGTCTCCCTTCTTTAGTTTTAGAGGCCTGTCGCGGAGTTTTACCGTCAAGAGCTGGAATTTTTGAAGAAATCCAATCCTTTAGATAATACTCCTGCTGTTTTTTAATTATCGCTTCCCTGACATCGGGATCAGAATTGATCTGTCGCTGTTCCTCTCTGAATTTTTTCATTTCTTCCCGCGACGGCTCCGGCATAACCGCATGGTCCTTGCTATCAATCCGCTCAAAGCAAACAGTTTTTCCAAGACGCATGGAAAGTTTATTTTTAAGCCTGAGCGCGCGCTCCAGTGAATTTACTTCACCAACCAACTTTTCTCCTTTGATATGGATCCGGCCAAGAAGCGTATTATCCCAAGACTTCATCCTTCGGTTTCCCTTTTTAGACCAGATCCAGCAATCGTTTTTATCATCATATTCAATGCCCTTTAATCTTAAGAGCTTATCTCTAACCCTATCCTTGTCAATGATTTTAAAAATAACCTCGGAGAAACGCAACTTCTCCCCATCTGTTGTGCATAAGATTGGTTTCGATACCGCGTTTGACAGTATCTCATCCGAACGCAAGTTATCGTTTAAATATTTTAAAGTACCCCTGTAAAAATACTCGGCCCAAAATCCGATAGCGGCCTTAAAGGCGTCGCGCGGGATCTTGAATTCAAGTGATCTCGTGCTCGCGTATTCTTCAAACGTGTTTATCAGCCCATTTACTATTTTTATAAAATCCCGTTTCGCCTCCTTATCAAAAACAAAAGGTTGCCCAAAATAATACGCGTCTTCCCTTGGGCCTACAAAACGAGCGTGCCATATATCGCCCGGCTTCGCCTCTTCCTCCACAATATCGCCCAACCGATTAACTGTCCATCGAGAATCCGTGACCAATTCTTCGAAAAAAATACTATTTTCGTTTATCTTTTTGATCTGATAGCAAGTAGCGTAACTTTCTGAAAGTTCAAGAAAGGCTTCCTGAGTTTCCCCGGTAGATTCCTTGAAAATATCTTCTTCCATCAACCTTTCTATTACAGTACGTTGGTCAATATCAAAACGGTTGTCAAAAAGAAACCAGTTCAAGTAAAAACTGTCCGGTAAACCATATTCCGTTCCTGGTTTGAACCTCTCCTCGAAATCCCGGCAAAGTCTTCTTAGTTCTGTCCCGAATTCAGGATCGGTTTTCAACCCTTCCGAATAAAGTACCACACTCCGGTAGATATCAAAATAGAAATCAACCTTTGTGCCGGTTAAAAGATCATCCGGCATCGGCGAGAGAAGATCTTCCATCCCTGAGGAAGTATTAGCTCCACAGCATCTCTTAAACTTCTTCCCACTGCCGCAGGGACATGGTGAATTACGGCCAATTTTATCGCTCATTTTTTACACTCTCCTGTTAGCATTTAAATCAAATAGTTCATAGGTTATGAATAAAAGGTTCATATGCCGTAATTTTTCACTATCACTGCACAAAGAGGTTAATATCCCATTTAGTATACCATTCGCTCCCACTTAGCTGTCAAGGCAAAGTAAGAATGTGGTTGTGTCAAGAGAAGAGCAGTATTTTTTTCCGCCAGGCTTACCATTTTACCCCTACTTCGTTATTTTGAGTGAAGTTAGCCGTACAGTAACGAACAAATCCGAAGGATCTCATAATATCAGCTATCTTTATTATCAGTTTTTCGTTTAATCTTAGCAATTAATTCAATCTGTTTTTAATCTCTCCAGAATTTATCCCATTCTTCTGGTTCTTTCTTCAGCAGTCTCAGCTTTAACAGCCGGTTAATATTTAGTACCGTTTATGAAACCAATCCTACAACTGCTTTATTGCTGATCTCACACCTGTACCTTATTTTAAACCCAAACCTGTCCCCTTTACAACTTTTTTGAAAGAATTTGGATGGAGAATGTGTCTACATTAGTGGAGGTAACAACTATGCCCATTAGACCGAGAGTTCTGATTGATCGAGCCTCTTACCATATTGTGGTAAGAGGTAACCAGCGGCAGGAGACATTTAAAGAGGATAAAGATTACTTGAAATACTTAGGATTGGTTAAAAAGTATAAAACGAAGTACGGCGCTAAAATATACGCGTATTGTCTCATGACTAACCACATTCACCTGCTTATCGACCCTTCAAACAAAGATACTCTAAAAAAGATCATGCACGGCATACCTATGTCTTACGCCAAATATTTTAACTACAAGTACCGGAAAAGTGGCCACTTGTGGCAGAGTAGATATAAAAATTATGTGATACAGAAGGATCAATACCTTATTAATTGTGCCACTTATATAGAAATGAACCCTGTGAGAGCAAAAATGTGCCAACGCCCCGAAGATTATCCCTGGTGTAGCTATGGGGGAAGAATCATAGGTAAACCAGATGAAATATTAGACGGTTATGTGTTTTGAGGGTACAGATGTGAGATTAAGACCAGGTACAGGTGTGGGTTTGATTTGATAAACGGTATTACTTGCGTTAACATGTTATCCATTCTCGTTGCGCTGATAGAGCCTGTGTGATATTATATGGCAACACAAGGAGTATCATGAAACTTGCCATAATCGGACTGGAACAATCCGGGAAAACCACTGTTTTTAAAGCACTGACCGGGTCAGATAAAGAGGTCGGTACATACGGCAAGATCGATGCCGCCATCGCGATGGTAAAAGTGCCTGATGAGAGAATAGAATGGCTCGCGGCACTGTATGAACCCAAAAAAACGGTTTACGCGGACATAGAATTTGTCGATATTCCGGGTAATATAAACGACTCCGCTGATCCAAAGATCATCGCGGCCACACGTTCCGCGGATGCCCTCGTTTATGTTATACGGACATTTGAGAACAAGAACGTCCTCCACCCGCTTGATGATATAGACCCCGCACGAGACTTCGAGCAGATAAACCTGGGCCTTTTAGTAGCCGACATGGCGATAGCGGAAAAACGGATAAAACGATTGAAGGTTTCAGTCCTTAAACCCACGGACAAACAAGAAGAGGAAAAAACAGAACTTGCGGCATTGGAAAAAGTTATGGAAAAACTGGAAGCTGAAAGACCCGTGTCAGAAGCCGAACTTACCGATATGGAAGAAAAATCCATACGCTCGTTCCAATTTCTAACGTTAAAACCGCATTTCACGCTTCTAAATGTATCCGAAGACCGGATAGCATCCGAAAAAACCGGGACAAAAATACCAAACAGCATGTCTATGCGCGCCAGTATTGAAATGGAGATCCGCGGCCTGGCAGAAAATGACAGAGGTGATTTCCTGAAAGATCTTGGCATGCAAGAACTCTCCATCAATCCTTTTATCAGAAAAGCATATGAAACTCTCGGTCTTCTTTCTTTTTTTACTGTCGG
>JAHJBY010000105.1 GCA_018813285.1 Candidatus Omnitrophota bacterium | reverse complement strand
TTTAAAACCACGAATGATTGATCCGATTGTTTTTGATGTTCCATGCGGACGTTGCGCCCTTTGTGATTTCGTGGGCGAATAATTATTCGCCCCTACCGCGGAATCAACAATCATGATTATTCCATGAACATGATTCGGCATCACGATAAATTCATCCAAATCAACGTAATCATATCGATCCGCCAACCATAACCACGAACCATGAATAATTTTACCGATATCATTCATTACCATTTCACCATTTTTGATATAACCGAATACGTTTTGGCCGCGACGTAGGGGCGCCTCGTGAGGCGCCCTAAATAACGAGCCGCAAACCGTACACCGCGAACCGCAAAACGCATGACGCAAGACGACATGACACAGGGGGATGAACCTACTTTTAAGATTTTATGGAGTTATGTTCCAATTTTTTTGACAATTTTATGGAATCATGGCATACTTGTGTCATGATCAAAAGAATTTATGATACTCTGGATGATTTTATTTCCCCAAATAAATGCCTCATCATCTATGGAGCCAGACAAGTAGGGAAAACTACTCTTTTAAAGACTTTTTTATCCGATAAAAAATTTAAGTACAGATTTGACTCCGGAGACAATATCCGGCTGCAAAATGTGCTAAGTTCTCAAGATTTCTCGAAAATTTTAGAATATGCCCGGGGATACGAATTATTGGTCATTGACGAAGCGCAGCAAATCCCCAATATCGGAATGGGGCTCAAAATTATTGTTGACCAGATCCCCGGAATTAAAATAATCGCGACCGGTTCTTCTTCTTTCGATCTTGCTAATCAGGTTGGAGAACCTTTAACCGGCAGAAAACGAACATTGACGCTATACCCGATCGCTCAAAAAGAGCTTTTATACCATCACAATAAATTCGATTTAAAACAAATGTTGGATGATTTTCTGGTTTTCGGTTCTTACCCCGAGGTTATTACGGCAAATTCCCGCGATGAAAAAATTGAACTTTTAACAGAACTGACCAATTCCTACATATTGAAAGATATCCTTGCTTTGGAGAGAATAAAAAGTTCTAAAATTTTACTGGATCTTCTTAAGCTGATCGCGTTCCAGGTCGGTAATTTAGTTTCCTTAAATGAGCTCGCGAATCAATTACACATAGATATTAAAACTGTCAGCCGGTATCTGGATTTACTTGAAAAAACTTTTGTTATAACCCGGCTGGGAGGATTCAGCAGGAACCCTCGAAATGAAATAACGAATAAAAGTAAATACTATTTCGTCGATAACGGTATTCGTAACGCCGTAATAAGCCAGTTTAATCCGGTAGATTCACGAAACGACCTGGGCGCTCTGTGGGAAAATTTCATTATTATTGAAAGGCTGAAAAACCGCTCCTACAGCAACATTTACGGTTCTTCGTATTTTTGGAGAAATTACAACCAGAAGGAGATCGACTTGATAGAAGACCGCGGCGGTTCTTTGTTTGCCCGCGAATGCAAATGGAGCAAAACAAAAAGAGACTCCGCTCCGAAAGATTGGAAACAAAAATATCCCGCGGCTGATTTCATGACCATCACCCCCGATAATTATCTGGATTTCATCGTATAGTAAGGGCGGCTCGCGAGCCGCCCTTTACAACGCGCTCGTTCCGCGTTACGCGTTGTGTATTGACGAACGCGAGACGCAAACCGCGAAACAACATCTCGTCCCGCGTTGCGCGTCCGGCGTTACGCGTTAACGAACTCGGTGACAGTCACTTTTTGGGACATGAGGTGAGGTTTTGGAGAGAGGAAGAATTGCTGGATATACAGAAGATAAAAAACACGGATTTGAAGAGAGTAATACATTAAAATTGTGGATAGTGCCGCCCTATGGTAAACGCCCTACGGCGTTTACCACAGGGCTTGGATAAGTCTTCGGCTTCGCCTCCGACTTTACCCACACTACCCACAATTACTACAGCTACTATTTTTGTAGAAATGGAAAAACAAGCAGTCTCATTTTAATTCTTAAATGAAATTATAGGAAATCCCACTTGACAATTATCCCACAATATGGTATACTTCTAATGTATGAAAAAAAGGAAGGTATCAAAATGACTAAAACCAAAGAGAAAAAGATAAAAGGAAAATTTCGCTTAGTTGGAAAAAGTACATTAGATTCAAAGAAAAGAGTAACATTAGGGAACAAAATAATGATACGAAAGCCTTTGTCTAAAATGAAAATTGATTCCTTTAATGTTTTTGTAAATGGAGAGGGAAATATCTTATTGGTTCCATTGGCTACTATCCCAAGCAGAGAATTATGGGTGCATCAAAACCCTGAAATTATGAAGAGCTTACAAAAGGGCTTGAAAGAGGCGAAGGAAGGAAAAGTTAATAGAGTAAAGGATCTTGATGGGTTTTTTGAGGACTTATGATGTTTGAACTTGAGTTCACGGATTCCGCGAAAGAAGAACTTCGGAAATTAAAAAAAGACAATAGCCTTGCGAAGAGATATAAGGCTGTTAAGGGAGCCTTAAAAAACCTACAGAAGAATCCACGTCATCCGAGCTTGCAAACCCATCAGTACCATACTTTAACAGGACCGAATAAGGAAAAAATATTTGAAGCATATGCTGAAAATAAAACACCAGCCGCTTACAGAATATTTTTTTACTATGGACCTGATAAGGGAGTAGTTACCATTTTTACGATAAAGGCACACCCATAAACTGGTAGGGAAAATGAAAGTGAAAAGAAAAGGGAAATATAAAAGGGAAATATAAACTTGACAAAGAAGAGAAGCAGATAGAAGAAGATTTGATGAAAGGGGAATATGAGCCAATAACGTGGTAACCCATTCCTCCCAACCATTCAAAGCACCTGAGTAGTTACGTTATTTTACACATTCTTTGCGGTGCGGGCAAAACGCAAGACGCGAAACGCCATCAGCCGTAGGGGCGAAAAATCTTTCGCCCTTTGCTGCGATAATTAAGTATTGTGTCCCCGGAATTACGCCGATTAAGTATTGTGTCCCCGGAATTACCGGATAATTAAGTATTGTGTCCCCGGAATTACCAAAAATCTTTCGCCCTTTGCTGCGATAATTAAGTATTGTGTCCCCGGAATTACGCCCGCGATAATTAAGTATTGTGTCCCCG
>JAHJBY010000017.1 GCA_018813285.1 Candidatus Omnitrophota bacterium | reverse complement strand
TTCAATCTTATCATTCATTTGACTATCCAGCAAAAAAAGTGTTACACTTGACGTTATTATCATATAATCTCGGGATCAATTCGCACTTGTGACTTACGCTTCCTTTGGTCGCGTAAGTCATGTGCTCATTGTCAGGACCAGTTATAAAAAAAGGCAGGGGTTGTTCCCCTACCTTTTTTTATAACTGGTGAGGCAGGACGGACTCGAACTAGAACCTTGTGCTACAGAATAACATCTATCTCTGTTATTTAACAAATCTATGGCCCTATAAGCTTCTTTTACATAATAAGTTAGATTGATTCTATGCCTGGATCAGAGATATGTTTTATATTTTTAAAAGCGCTGTCAGGAGGGTCTCGAACTGTTTATTTTTACCTTTATGAAGAAAAATTCTTGATCTTTTCTTCATAAATTCCATTCGGGAAGAGTTCATTAAGGCGTTTATAAAGCGGCAGGGCTTCGCTTCCCTGTCCCAGATTTTCGTAACTCATGGCAAGCAAGGATAGGACAGACCTTTCCTGAAATTTGTCATGTGGGGATTCTTGAATTAAGATCTGGGCTTTGGACAAATATTGTACGGCTGCTTCATGGTTCTTAACATGTTGAAAGTAGATACGCCCTAATTCCGCATTGATCTCCCAGGAATCAGGATTTTTTCTCAGACCTTCTCGCAAAAAAGTTATTGCCTGATCAACTTTCCCCAGCCTGTCGCATAGATAATATCCTGTAAGTACGTATGCCTGTACATTTCTAGAATCAATTTCTGCCGCATAATACAGCCACGGTATGATCTCTTTCATTTGATCGCCATGTAAGTGCACATGTTCAGTTACATCCATTTGCCGGGATACGCGAAACAATATGTTAAATGGGCTTGCCTCAGGAAGAACGTGATCCTCCGGATGTTCGCAAGCCTTATGATCTCTCTCAGCAATTGCAAATCCTTCTTCATGTTCATCAGAAAAATGTCCAACTCCACCATGAAAATACCGATCTGCTTGAAGAATTGATAAACCGGAAACTATAGACTTGCCTTCACCTAAAAAACGCATAAAGATCGGCGCATCAGACACCGATTGACCGGCAGCATAGGCCTGGTTATACACGTCTATCCTTACCGCTATCAGGCTCGCTATGGTCAAACACACAAGAATCACCAAGATATGCTTGTTCTTCAAAATCTTTTCCTTTTAAAAATACATCCCGCAAAATATAACAAGGCAAAGCAGTAAATAAACGTATAACCCACTAAGGAAAGAACCACCCATGCCGGAAGGGGATCCCACGCATGTGTGATCCTTACTCTCATATCAAAAAACTCAAGGTGTGGCAGTAAATAATACAGAACTCCATACAGGGCTGTTATAATTCCTTTGGAAGAAATAACCATCCTCCCCAGGAAATCAGAAAAACCTCCGACAGCAATATAGATCAAGAAAGTTAACGTAATATTTGCTGATGTTGTCATGAAATTCGAGAAAAACATTACAAGAGCTGAAACCATACAAAGAAATAAAATACCGAAAATAAATCCCTGCCCAAGCAAAATTAAACTCTTCCCTTCGCCTCCCGCCATATAGAATCCCGCAAAAATAACGTAAAAAATGGTAAAAGCAATAATCGAGACCATCGCGCCCCCGCAAAACTTACCGAGAATCACTGTGTGACGACTCAAGGGTTTTGCCAGGAGTGGATATATGGTCCTGGCTTCGATTTCGGAAGGAAGTTGTCTCGCCGTAAAAGTCACCGCTATAATAAAAGAAAAGAGCATAAGCAGCGAATATCCGAAATCCCTGATGTAACGTGATACACCCTCTATTTGAAAGAAATTCTGATAAGACAAAAAGCCGAGCAGAACAAGCATGAATATTACAAGAACATAAAAATCCTTCTTGCGGATAAGTTCTTTTAGCATACTACATGCAATAGCCCAAACAGCCTTCATATCCTCTCTCCTATCATGTTTAAAAAGTAACTCTCCAGGGATTGCCCCTCCGCTTTACCACCAAGAAGATCCTTAGCCGAGCCAACTGCCAAAAGACGCCCTTTATTCAAAATAGCTATCCTGTCGCTGACGAGCTCTACTTCTGAAAGCTCATGCGAAGAAAAGAAAATAGTCTTCCCTGTTGCTTTTAGATCCTGGATCACTTCGCGCATTTTTTTACGCGCAACAGGATCCAGCCCACTCGTAGGTTCGTCTAAGATCAATAAATCCGGGTCATTTATAAGTGCTTGAGCAAAACTAACCTTTTGCATCATACCTTTAGAAAATGTCCGCATAAGCCTGTTAGAGACCTCTCCAAGACCTACCAACTTAAGAAGCTTGTTAATCCTTTCATGTAACAGCTTCTTCTCTATTCCAAAAATATTCCCATACATCGTTAAGAGTTCTACCGGCGTAAGGTACCTGTAATAATCCGCTATTTCCGGCATATATCCTATTGTTCGCCGTGTCTCTGTATTTGACGGAGCTCTTCCGAATAAGGCAAGCTCTCCTTTTTCAGGAATTAGTATTCCCAGTAAGAGCTTTATGGTGGTAGTCTTCCCGGCACCATTAGGGCCTATAAACCCGAAGATCTCACCATTATTCACGGAAAGATCCACCCCCTTAAGAGCCTCCACCTTGTTCTTGCCGGTTTCATATGTGTAGTACAGGTTTTTTGCAATAATGGCTTGCTGCTGCATAATATGTTTGTCCTTTTTCTTAATGGTACCAAATCCTCATAAAAGCTTCAAGATAAGATTGACTTTTTGGTTTTGAACACATTTCCTGTTGTAACTTCACTCTTTTATGCTCCCTTTCTTATCAAACCAGTACTCATAATTATTGAGGCCTTTTACTTTCGGCTCAAGAACCTTTGTATTTCTCCCTAAAATATATCCTGAACCGTACCAATTCCGCATCCAGTACAATGTTTCTTTGCCCAAATAATATGTAATGTGAAGCCAAAGTGGAGGAGATATTTTTCTCACTTCATATGTAACATAATCATGATTCACCATAACCCTTACATAATGAAGATATCCGCCATCAGCTTCCGGGATCTCTATAAGCATCCCTCCTCCACCTGTAACAATATTTTCAACGCCATCAAACTCTTCCCTTTTGAACATGTGCTTATGTCCGGTGAAAACGATGTCTACTCCATACTTTGCGCACATCTTCCTGAACTTATATGCCCATGGAGCATTATCTATATTGTACCATTCCTGCTGACAGGGATCAAACGGGGGTTTATGCATAGCAATAAAAATATGGGCATATTCCTGCCCCTTCTTCAATTCTTCTTCCAGCCATTTAAAATCAGGAGTTCCACCTTCATTGTCTACAATAATGAAATACGAGTTTCTATTCGAAAAGGCGAACTGCAAATCTCCGCAATATTCCCTGAAGAGCTCCCTGTCATCATGATTTCCAATTGCCGCGATAACCGGATATTTTATGAGCTTCTGCATTTTCTTCCATGCCTTAAAATCCCAGTTTGACCCATCGAGAGTAACATCTCCTACGTTTAAAACAAAATCTATGGGGACTTTTCGAAATCTGTCCTCACGATTCATGTTCCATATCAGCTTGAGCGTAGATGCGTCATTCGTAAAAAGTCCGTTATGATTGTCCCCGAAAACAATAAATGAAAAATACGCGCCTTTGTTGTTCTCCAGCTTTTCAACATTTGTCTGATTATTGTTACTCTTTGGTGCTGGCTTCATGAACCAAAAAGGTATCAGCGGTAGAAATGAATAACTCACTACAAGAATAACTAAAAGTGTTATTGTTTTTTTCAGATTAAATTTTTTATTAGTCATGTACTCTCCTGTTTTGCAGCACTAATAACAACAAACCCACCCTTACCGAAACCTTTTTGTGGTTTCTCGACAGCGTTTAATTTGTCGGGATGATCAAAGATGGTCTGATAGTATGAAAAATCACTGAACCCTGATGATCTAAGCATCTGTACGATTTCTTCAATAGTGAAAAAATGGGCATAGTTATAAAACGCACTCCTCTTTTTCTGGTAAAACTTGCCCAGGGAACTTTCTTTATCTATTACGCCTATGATGATCTTTCCGGCTGGTTTTAATACCCTCGCTGATTCGGTTATGACTTTTTCAGGATCTTGAACAAAACACAATGTAACAATTATCGCAACATAGTCAAAAGTAGAATCCTTAAATGAAAGTTTTTCTCCCACTCCTAACCTGGCATCGACCCCTCTTTTTCTGGCGAATTCAACCATTTTTTTTGACGTATCAATTCCCACATCAATGCCTAAAGGACCAGCAAATCTCCCGGAACCCACGCCAATCTCAAGCCCATGCCCTTTCTCAGGGATAACCGTTCTTACTGCGTCCAGTTCTGATAAATATGCAAATTTATTCTTATCATACCACTCATCATATTTCCTATGATATTTATCAAAAATATTATTCATCTTCTTCGCTTATTTATAAGCTATCGCTTTTGTCGGACATTGCTCAATACACTTTCCGCATGACCAACAGTCTGGTAAAAAATATTTTCTTCTTTTATTCAATATGCCCTTCATTGCCTCTGTGGGGCACACCTCAACACATTGCTGACATTGAGTACATTTGTCAGGATCAATTGTTATTTTATTTACTGCAAAATTTTCCAGAACCCAGCTATACAAGCCAAGCGGGCAGATAAACTGACAAAAGGGACGAAACACAAAAAAACTAGCAGCAATAAAAAGAGGTAAGCTCAACAATGTAATCTTCGCAATGTCATGAAAATTGAATATTTTAAAAAAATTCACATGGTGATAGACTACATAATTTTTAATACCATGGATGACACCTAAACCAAACCCAAAAAGAAGCATGACAAATGCTCCGAAGATAAACACTCGAATGCTTATGCTCAACGCAAACGGCACTTTCCATGAATATTTTCTTTTGAAAACAGGAATATTAAATAAACTTTCCTGCAAAGCCCCTAAATGACACCCCCAGCTGCAGAACAACTTAGCGCCAAGTAATGAAAATAATGTAAATATTAACAAACTTATCAAAACGCCTACAGTACCGCCTTCCATGTTATTTAATAACTTGAAGGTTTTTACGACCGACTCCATCGGGTTTGGCGTTGCCCCGAGAAATACTCCGAATACAGCAACAACAAACAACAAAAGTATTGTTCGTATCTTCCTGATATTATCACGCTTAAGTACAACAAGAAGGATAAATCCAAGCATGATAACCCATAAAACATATTTCAGGATGTCCCTCACAGGGGTTTCTTCTTCGTTTATATGCGCGAGGGCCTCTTCTATTGCTTCTTTATGAATGCCCAAGTTTTTAATCGGTTTGTTCCGCGGCATCTCCCAAACAGAACGGTTCTCATGTCCCAGGATATGCAATATCTCTTTAAGCGGAACATTGTTTTCTTTTGCGATCTGTTTTAAAGTCATCTCCGGCGAAACAATGTTCATTCCCTGCAACTCTCGAGAATCCCGCAACAAAAACATACTCGCGATAAATATGCTTAGTGCAATGCTTGATAGGATCAGTATATTCTTTCTCACAATTTGCCCCTCAACCTTTTTGCGGTTCTTTATATATTCAAATCTCCCCACCATCCATCATAAAACCTTTTTATGTGATCCTTCATTTGCTTCTCTTTCGGAGTCTCGACATCTTCCGCCTTTTCAAACGGGAATTTATAGTTCAAACAATACTCTATCAAAACTTCATTGGCATTATTGATCTGTTTGAACTTTTCCTCACATTTTTTCTTATCTTTTTCTTTACACTTATCGGGATGATACTCCCGGGACAATTTTCGATAGGCTGCTTTTATCTCTGGGATAGTGGCATTTTCGCCGAGCTCCAATGTTTTTCTTGCTTCGTCTATTTGTTTATAGTCAGTCATTTAAATTCCCACCTTTATTTCAGGTATGACTTCAATCGTAGACTTTATCGAATTCGAAATAAAACAATTATTTTCGGCGATCGTCATAAGTTCCTTTACTTTACCGACTTGATCTTCTGACATTACTAAAATTGTGGGTTTAATCTTAATATTTGAAAACATAAATTGATCATCTATTCTTTCCAAAACACCCTCTGTTTCACTTTCATATGCCTTAAACTCAATCTTTTTTCTTTCGGCATAATGTAAGAATGTAGTCATGATGCAGGAATCGACCGCGGAAAGCAAAAGTTCCTCAGGACTCCAATATCCCTCTTCACCGTTAAACTCAGGCGGTGTAGCTACGCCAATATTAAGTTTGCCGGGAGATGAAACGGACCCTCTTTTAAAACCGCTCCATCTTAATTCTGTTCTGAAAACATATTTTTTGGACATAACTACACCTCCTGTCCTTTTATTCGTCAAAGATGTGGACTAACCATATTCATAATCTCTTCCTTTGGGAGCGCTCCCACAACCTTATCTACTAATTTTCCTTCCTTAAAAAGCGCCAAAGTAGGTATGCTCATGACACCATATCCTGATGCTGTTTTCTGCCCTTCATCAACATTAAGTTTACATACTTTCAACTTGCCTGAATTTTCTGAAGATATCTCATCTATCACCGGAGTGATCATTTTACATGGCATGCACCACTCCGCCCAGAAATCCACCAAAACCGGAACATCGGATTTTAGTACCTCTTCTTCAAAATTTTTATCGTTTACATTAATCTCCATTTCTCTCTCCTCCTAATTGTTTGCCTTTCGATAATCTGTGAAATCATAGACTGCGTTCAATCAATATCCGTTGCGGACAGGCTTTCATAAAATTTGAGGTAATTATCTTTCTCCTTGGTTTTACGCAGTGCCATTGCCTCGCGCGGATGTTCATTAAACATTCCCGTAATAGCATAAGGGAGAAGATATCCCCATTCTATCTTTTCCCTTAAAGGCAGTAATTCCTTTGGAATAACATCCAGAATAGGGCGGATATCATACTTAGGATTCTTAAGAAATCCTATCAAAAGTTCAAGCGGGCAATTGCCCGCGGCTCTTCCTATTCCATAAACGGTACCGTCAACAAAATTTGCCCCATCTATGATAGCCTGTATAGTGTTCGCATATCCCAGCTGTTGATTATTATGCGCGTGCATCCCTATCTCTTTTGTCTTAAGGATCTTTTTGTATTTTTCCATTAAACAGGTAACGCTCTCAGAATAAAGGGCACCGAAACTATCCACTATAAATACCGTGTGTGCTTTACACTCTTTTTCTATCTGATCCAAAGCTTCGTCCAACTCATTATCAAGTGACTTTGAGATCGCCATAATATTAACTGTACTCTCATACCCCTTATTCGCGGCTTCGTTCGCAAGATCTATCGCTTTATCCATATCTTTCACATATGTCGCTACTCTTATCATATCAATAACACTATCCTCACATGGCAGAATATCGTCCTTTTCTATCCTTCCGATATCAACCATAACCGAAAGCTTGGTGTTTGATTCTATGCCATCTATTGCTTTCTTCACCTCATCTTCCTCACAAAATTTCCATTTACCAAACTCTTTAGGAGAGAGTATGCTTTTTGAAGCTTTATATCCGATCTCCATATAGTCCACCCCGGCAGCTGAAACAGCTCTATACACTTCACGCACAAAACTATCTTCGAAATAATGATTATTTATAAGACCTCCATCCCTAACCGTACAATCCAAAACCTTTATTTTCTCCCTATACATTTTCTGTCTCCTTCATTTATCACTTCTTCATTTTTTTATAGGCTCGGCAAAAAGAACAGTTTTTGCCAAGCTCATCCATTATCCCGGTAAATTTGAAACCGGGAAATACTCGAGCAAAAATACATAACGGGCATATTTGACAAATAAACGCGAGTATTTTTGTGACCATTCTTTTATTCCTTCACCCTTTTTATTTTAAGTGTTATAACGCAGTATAATATCCCCCATATCACACCCTACTTCTTTAGCGATAACTGGACATTTAGCCATAAAAAGATAAACGACAGAACGACCGGGGTCGGATAATGCCTCAAAATTTCCCTGACCCTTACTGATAACCATATCCGCTTGTTTATAGATACTAAGGAACTCTTTGCTGCATATTGCCAGGATAGTCCCTGGAGCATCTGATCCGGATGAAATGATCTCTGCGCTGTGATCTATCCCACTTACTATGGCATCTTCAAGCAGCGCATCGTTTATTGTAGGTTTTTCTTTTACCGCATAGTATATTTTCTTGTTCTTATCAACTCGCTTAATTTCTTCTATTAAAATACGGTCAAAGACAGTTTCACCGGCATTATCTCCCAAATAAACTATTGATGCCGACTTATCCAATTCATCTTTAAATTTTTCATACTCAAACAGGTCGGGCTTTTCCCTTTTGATGACTTCATTTTCATTCCGAAGAATTTTGTTTATCTCTTCCTCCACATCAAGTGTGTTCTTCACTCCGTAATCGATCACATTCCCGGCTATAGCCACTTCTATAGATTTTAAAAGCCTGTCGGGGCTTTTATCCACTTTTTCCTTAAGCTTCCGGTAAAACCCGAGCGCTAGACTATTACTTTTCTCTTTTATTTCCTTGTAAGGATCATCTACCCCTGTGTGTTTTCTTAGAATGCCGTGAATTATCCTGGCCATTTCCGGAGGTGAAGATTCAAGTGAAAAACCCGGAATAGATAAAGCAACATCATCTAGGATCTTTTTCCTAACACCATCACTAACCCCCGTCAATCTGCCTACCTCCAAAGCCTGCCTAAAAAAACAGGGTATACACTCAAGATATGTTTTCACGCTACCTCTTTCTTCGCTACCAAAACCCAGTGACACCCATCTTCGTATTCTTTAACTTCGTAACCATGTTCAATTAGCCATTTTTTTGCCCCCACCCGACCACTTGAAGAACTTGCATGTTCATGCCCTTCTTTGCGATGGACCTTATTAACAACAGACATCCCCTTCCGGTTAAAATCAGATAAAACAATTTTGCCATTAGCGATCAAAACTCTGTCGATCTCTTCAAACGCCTTATTCAAATCCTCGATATGATGCAAGGCTTCTACCATAAAAACAGCCCCAAAGCTTTGCTCCTCAAAATCAATAGAGTAAGTATCCATTTTATATAACTGAACTTTTGATAATAAGTTCTTGTAATCTAAATTAAGAGCCGCTATTTTCAACATTTCGTCATCTATATCCAAAGTAACTACGTTGTGTCCGGCTTCGCCCAAAAAGAGACACGTCAATCCCCTGCCTGTTCCTATATCCAGAACCTTGCTTTTAGGTAAAGAAACTTTATCAAAAATATATTTTCTGCTTGCCAAAAAATCCAAACCTGCATCTTTGTATACTTCAAGACGTTCCTTAAAAATTTCATGGTTGTTATTTATTTCAGCACTAGTAAATTTCTGCACATATCTCATGTTTCCTCCTTCCCTTTACACCTCTATCTGTATTCCAGCCGATATTTGAATGAAATCCTTTCCAAGGATATCTTTAAATATTCTTACCCCGTCCGTTCCGCTACAGTGGGCAGGACCCGCTTTTTGAACACCTATATCTCTTAATTTATTGCAAACAGCCACAATCTCATCGTCAGGCAAATCCTTCAAATGAAATCCCCCTAAAACGCAATATATCTTCTCTTGAGAAAACAAGTTCTTAACATGTTTAACTATTTTAATTATTCCCGGATGTGCGCACCCCGTTATTATCGTAATACCGTTAAATGTTTTTACCACCAGTGCTTGTTCTTCAATTTTATTACCTTTGTAAATTCCTGTGAAAGCTCCGGTCGTATAGATATTTCCTCTAATAGTGGAAAAATACTTTTCTTCCACCAGCCTGGCATTATGCCGATTCATAATGGCCTTAAATTCCGCACTGAACCCTCGACAACCGTACACTATTAGATCTTTCCCTCTTTTCAATAAAACTTCCAGCCCTCCGGCATGATCCCAATGATCATGAGAAATAACAATGTCCTTTATATCCGAGATATCTATCTTCATTGTCTTCATGTTTTTTAAAAGGCTGTTTCCATCCTCTCCTGTATCGAACAAAACATTGCCGCCGACCAAACAGGAAAAACCCCATCCCGCCAAAACATCATCTCTTGTTGTCGTGTTATCGTAAAGAATTTTAATTTTCATGGTTTTAATAAATAATCAGCTATGGCTTTATAAAGCGTGCTGACCGCTAAAATAGTACAGTGACTATGATTTACTGGCAATCCCTCCAATAATTCCATAACTTGTTTAGGTGAAATGCCGAGCGCTTCCCCAATCTGTTTTCCTTTCGCTAACCCAGCTGTCATTGAACCACACACCCGGGTCGCGATACATCCTTCCGTATAAAAGGCAACGTCTTTAATAACATTGTCCTCAATAACAAGATAAAACTCCATCTCATCTCCACATGGCCCTTTTATGTAAGCACTGCTTGTTGGAGAATTCATCCTGCCATAATATTTCGGCTCACTGGCTAACAACATAAGTTCTTGAGGATACACCCCTGCTTCATTTATTTCTTTATGCGTTTTTTTCACTTTCCCTCTCTCCTTAAAGGTATCAACCAAGATAATTTACAAGTTTTTCCATTACATCCAAATTAGATAAAATACATTATATTTATATTTTACCTCTTCTTATGAGGGTATCTTTTTTGCTTACAGGCGTAACCTTTTTCCTTGCGCTCTCATGCACTGAGATTGTAGTTAGACCCTTGAAATGTTTCTTGATTTCTTCCATTTTCTTTTTTGATAGCGGCTTCACTCCACATGGCCGGAGTGGCGTATTAAGCTGAACTTCATCCGCTCTGATCTGCCTGGCCAATTGGGCTATCTCTTTTGCGTATTTTTCGTTTTCCTTCATGAACATAATTTGAAGCGCAAACTTTCCTTTATATGTTTTCAAAAATGTTCGCATACCTTCAACCTCTTTTAACAAACTAATCCCTTTTACCGGTTTATTAATCTTCTTGAAAGATTCTTCGGAAGGAGCATCTAGCTTAGCCAGAACAAAATCCGCTTGAGATAGATCATTTCTTACTTCCTTATCACAAAAAGACGAAGAATTTGTTATCACCGCTATGGGTTCTTTTCTTGTCCCCCTTACTCCGGCAATCATCTTCCCAAGGTTTTTCGCTAATGTCGGCTCACCTCTTCCTGAAAATGTAATAAAATCAATCCTCACAGGTGGCAGCGATTTTAGCTCTTCAATAATATTCCTTGAAGAAACAAATACTTTCCTCTTCCTTGTATGAATAGTGGTTTTACCTATCTGACAATAAAGACAGTCGAAGCTGCATATTTTATCTTCTTGTGATAGCGGATCTACCCCCAAAGAACTCCCAAGTCTCCAAGATGGAACCGGCCCGTAAATATACTTGTATTTGTTTATTCCCATGGTTTTTATTGTTTTTTCAATTTCAATCTTTCAACGCGCAAAACTCATCACCACACATAGAACATCCCCCCTTTTGTATTTGTGTGGTTTGCTTAAGAATATCCCTAAATTTTTCGGGGTCAATGGCGTATTCTGCCATTTTAGACCAATTGAAATCCTTCCGCGCCTTTGACATTAATTCACTACGGTGAATTTGTTCTTTATTACCACGCGCAACATCAGCAATGGAAGCCGCGATTTTTGTAACCACAACCCCTTCCCTTATATGCTTTATCCCGGGCAACCCGATATGTTCCATCGGTGTAACATAACAGAGAAAATCCGCTCCGTGATACGCGGCTAAAGCTCCTCCTATGCTACAGGCTATATGGTCATACCCTACGGCCGTATCTATCGGTAAAGGCCCTAAGACATAAAACGGTGCTCCCCTGCAAACCTTTTTCTCTAACTCAACGTTTTCTTGTATTTCGTTTAGCGGAACATGTCCCGGCCCCTCAATGATCACCTGAACTCCTTTTTCTCTTGCCCTCAAAGCAAGTTCACCCAAAACTTTTAATTCATACTTTTGAGCTTTATCCGTTGAATCCGCGATACATCCCGGCCTTAGCCCATCCCCCAAACTCATTGTCACATTATATTCCCCGGCAATATCTAATATTTCATCAAAGCATTCATAAAGAAAGTTTTCTTTGTTATTTTTACTCATCCACTCAAGCAAAAACGCGCCTCCTCTGGACACCACCGATATTAATCTTTGCTTCACCATATTCAAAGCCCTTCTTGTAACACCCGCATGTACGGTAGTGAAATCTACGCCTTCTTTGGCTTGCTGTTCATACCCCCTAAGATAATTTTTTATTGTCATCTTATGCGTGCTTCCGGCTTCAACAGCGGATTGATAAATAGGAACGGTTCCCAAGGGAACATCACATTTTTCAATGAACGCTTTTCTCATTTCACTAATATCCCCGGCATTATTCGATATGGTCAGATCCATCACTGTATCCGCTCCCGCTTCTACGGCAACTTGAAGTTTTTTTAATTCTTTTTTGAAATTCAATTCCGCTGGGGATGCCCCTATATTGGCATTAACCTTAACCGTTGTATCCTTACCTACCGCAACAGGCCGGAGGCCCTTACGGTTTTTATTAGCTAAAATTACCGTAAAACCTCGGTCGATGTTGTCTTTTAACAACCCCGCATCAATATTTTCTTTTTTGGCTATATGTTGCAGCATTACTATTCTCCCTAATATGCTAATTTTGGTTCCTTTTTATCCCTGACCGGCAATATGGCTTCTCTTAAAAAACAACGGAAATTCCCCATTTTAAATTTTTGTCCTTCGCCTCTACTCACTACAAGATATTGGCGTTTTGTATTTAATGTTTTAATAACGTTTTCTTTATCGCTATAGCTATCTACCAAATCCAATCCTTTAGCGGTTAGAACAAAAACCGGTATTTTCTCTGATAATTGTAAAATCGCTTTTTTACCGATTTTTTCCCTAATTTCTTCCGAAGCACAGCTCCAGACAATATCGGCGTCTTTCCCTATCTCCTCTATGCGCTTTCCCGTAACACCGGTAGTACAAATAACCAATGATATCACCGATACATTATATTTGTTTTCTATTCGCCTGAACTCCCTTAACCTTTCGCCTGTTGTCGCATTTACCGTAACCACGATCGTTTTGTGACCGAGTTTTGCCGCTAATTCGACACCTTCTATCTGTTTTATCAAGGCTTTCGGTGAAAGAACCTTACATCCGGCATCTTCAAGCCGTTCTATTGTCCGTTCTATCGGAGAAGTATAAAACAATCCATTCATGCGAGCACCGATACCTTGTACTAATGCCGGGTTTTCCACGATTACCGTACCAGCGCCGTCACAAACAATTACCCCCGCGTCAATAATTCCCTTTTTCATCGCGAACATGATGATCTCAGACGCGCCATAAGGTACAGCTATTTGTTCATCAAAGAGTATTCTGTTCTCCGTAAAATAACCAAATTTGGAGATCTTCTCATTTACGGCTTTTATTATATCCCATTTATTTTTCTTCTTATCACCCAAATCCCGTATGCCTTTATAAAAATGATCCGCAAGGGGGCAATATGTCATAACCGGTTCTGTCGCTTCAACCGCTTTCCCGTTAATCACGGTTACATATGAAGAATAGAACCTTAGTACATGTATTCGCATATTATTCCATAGTTCTCGCCACCAGATTTCCCACGCCGAGAAAAACCGCTACCCCGATCAAGCCTCCTATCCAGATTGGAAGAGGAGGGAGAAAGCTTGAAAGTACGACTAAAACCAATAAGATTCCTGCCGCCATCATTGATACTACCTTCATTAAATAACTTCTCCGTTATGATTCATATGATCGGTGACCTTACATATCATCTTGTCCATATTCAAAGCTACCGCTGTCCCCCTGTTAAATTGGATAAATTGTCTCTAAGGCATCGGTTCTGCTCTTTTTCTTTAAATTCTTTTTCCTGGATTGCGTCCATTTTATCTCCCGTTATTTTACAAAAACCTCAAACAATCTATTCGGGATACCTACCACCAGTGTATCTCTGCCCATCCGGGCGTATTTACGTGAATCATCGCATCCAAAAGACAAGCTGATCTCATTTTTTAAAAACGTATTCGCCACAATACCTCCACAGATTGAAAGCATGCCCGAAAATGACGTATTCAAACTAGCCCCCTTAACGCCGTTATATGTTTTGATCAAATTATGCACTTCTTCTGGAGAGCAGAAAGAAACCAATAGATCCGGCGTTCCTTCCATATTCAAACCTATGTATTCAAAAGGTTCTTCAAAAATAATCTGATCTGATAATATTGATCTTAATTTTTTAGTGCCAACACTTGTCTTTTCCTTACAATTTGACAGAATTTCTTCTTGCGCCTGAGAATCCCAACCCAAAACATATTGCGCGCCTTTACAGGAGATGCTTCCCTTGTCTATAAGCAGCGGATATTCTACTGACTTCTTTATAGCCTCACAAAACCTTATACCTTCAATTCTCTTGCCTTCTTTTAACTCTGGTTCATTCTTGTGAAACTTAATTTTGATCCAGTGTTTTCCATACTTTTTTGTAAATTTCCAATTGATATTATCCATTAAGACCCTCCTAAACAAAAGCTCGGTTCAATTTCTCCCAAATCTTTTTTATTTGATCTGTTGTTTTTCCATCGGTATATTCTATTACCGTTTTACCTTCTACCATGGCTTTTACCACATTTTTGTCAAACCCTATTTTCCCGGATAATTCGACATCGTTCTCACTGCAATATCTTTCTATCTGAAGAGACATATCCAAATTGAGGTCGTATTTGTTTATTACCAGTTTTACCGGCACTTTAAAGTGTTTAGATACCTGTATCACCCTATCGGCGTCGTGCAATCCGCTCATTGTGGGTTCAGTTACCACAAGAGCGTAATCCGCCCCCGAGATGGAAGCTATTACAGGACATCCTATCCCGGGTGATCCATCAATAATAACCCAATCCAGCCCTTTCTCTTCGGCTATTTCCCTGGCTTTGTTTCTGACTAGGCTTACCAGTTTTCCTGAGTTTTCCTCGGCTATGCCGAGTTTAGCGTGGACCATCAGGCCGAACCGTGTGTCAGACACAAACCATTCTCCGGTCGTATTTTCCTCCATTTTTATAGCGCTGCCCGGACATATGTAGCTGCAAAACGCGCATCCCTCACATGCAATAGGATCAACTATATAATCTTTACTTATGGCTTCAAACCTGCATAATTCTCTGCACTTTCCGCAAGCTGTGCAAATATCGTTATTGATCACGGCGGTCTTACCACTTTTAAATGGATGTCTCTCTTTTACATCGGGAGCAAGCAATAGATGCAGATCCGCCGCGTCCACATCACAGTCCGCCATTACTTTGTTCTTTGCTAAAGCGGCAAAAGAAGCGGTTAATATAGTTTTTCCGGTACCGCCTTTACCACTTATAACAACTATCTGTTTCATTATGATCCTTTTTTACATCAACATCTTTCCCGAGGCGTCTTGCGCTGCCAGCACCACCGGGTACATCGTCGGAGCAGATGTCAGATACGGATGCGTCGCGACTTGCAAAGTCTCAAGTTCTGTTACGGATACCCTTTGCTGTATCGCCATGCCGATTATGTTGATCATCTCTCCGGCGGATATACCCCCGGCGACCTGCCCGCCCATAATTATCCCGGATTGTTTGGAAAAAATAAGTTTTAATTTAATTTTTCCGGCACCGGGAAGGCTCCCGGGATGCTTGTCGATCCCTTCCGCATTCCCGGCCACTATCTCGAAACCTTCTTTTTTAGCGCTACCCTCGGTGAGCCCCGCTGACCCAAGGACAAGACCGTTCAAATAAGTCGAATAGATCGCTATCGTCCCCTTTATTTCTCTTACTACCTTTACACTGTAAAGGTTAGCTCCGGCAATCCTCGCTTCTGCCGTGGCCGTCGAGGCAAGCATAACGGGCGCGTCTTTTCTGGTATAAAAATCCCTCTTCCCCGCACAATCTCCTACCGCAAAAATATCGGGGTCAGTTGTACGCATATATTCATCAACCCATATCCCTTTGCCCCTTCCCAGATCCAGTTCGGCTTCCGCCGCGAGCTTCGTGTTGGGCACGGCTCCTATCCCGAGGATAACACTTTCTACAAAAAGATCCGATCCGTTTTCAAAACAGATCTTTTCGACCTTGTCTTTTCCGGCTATTTCAACAACCTTGGATCCGGTCATTAACTTGACACCCTTGTTTTTTAGTCTGTCTTCCGCTAAGGAAGAAAACTCCTCATCAAAGGAATTCGCAAGTATGCGCGGGAGTACCTCAGCCAGGTAAACATTGATACTTTTTATTTTCGCGATCTCATCGGCGAATTCCACTCCTATAAAACCCCCTCCGAGTATTAAAACGTTCTTGTGGCCTTTTATTTCGCTTATAGCTTTTTTAAGATACTCCATATCCTTATACGCAAGGTATACGCCTTTTTTGTCTATGCCCGGTATGCAAGGTTTTATCGGATCGGATCCCACCGCGAGTATCAGCTTCTCGTAGGAGTATTCATTACCACAAGCGGTTATTACCGTTTTCCGGGAACGGTCAATTTTTACCGCCTCGTCTACCACAACCTCTATCCCTTTATTTTCAAGAGGCTGCGTGCTTAACTTATTCTCATCCGGATCCTTCAGACTGGAAAACATGTAAGGTATCCCGCAGGGAATGACGCCCTTATCAATACTCTTGATTATCGTGATCTTTTTGCTCGGATAGTATTTGTGTGCTACTGCGGCACTGACCATTCCGGCCGGACCGGCTCCAAGAATTAAAATATCGGTTTTTTTACTCATTAACGCCATCTCCTTCTTAAGTTATTCTTTTTATCTTCTCAAGTAACCCCTGAAAATCTTTCTTGTATTTTGGAAAAGCTTTCACAATTGAAATGCCTTTTGAATAAGCGCTGGCTATTTCTCTCTTAAAAGGTATCTTCATTAGTATTGGTATAGTTTCTCTCCCGCAATATTTATCTGTTTCATCATCTCCAAGATCAGAACGGTTAACAACAACTCCAAAAGGGATTTTCATTTCCCGCAAGACTTCCACCGCCAGGATCAGATCATTTAAGCCAAAAGGAGTGGGTTCGGTAACAAGAAGACAAAAATCCGATCCCTGAATAGACGCAATAACCGGACAAGATGTTCCGGGAGGAGCATCGATAATAACCGTTTTTTTGGGATCTATCCGTTTTTTTACCGCGCGTATAACCGGCGGAGCCATCGCTTCTCCGATATTAAGCCTGCCGTGAATAAATCCAATGCTTCCCTTTTCACCCTCCTCTAATATCCCCACATCCCGTTTCACTTCTTTTATACATTTTTGAGGACAAAGATAAGAACATGCCCCGCACCCGTGACAAAGCGCAGGGAAAACAAGAGTCTTCCCCTTAGAATTATCACCGGGAGGGAGAACTGCTATAGCATTGTAAGCACAAGCTTGCTGGCACTTTCCGCAAAAGGTACACTTAGACTCATCTACTTCAGGCACAAGAATAGATACAGCCTCAGTTTTTTTAATGTCGGGTTTTATGAAAATATGCGCGTTCGGTTCCTCGACATCACAATCTAAAAATTGTACATCCCCATTTAAGGAAAAAGCAAGACTTGTGGAAACCGTAGTTTTCCCTGTACCGCCTTTGCCACTGGCCACTGATATGATCATCCCTTTTATCCTCTGACCATTTTTGTTCCGCATTTAGGACATTTTACATTATAACAAGGCACTCCCGCCCCATGAGGCACGCATAATTTGCATTTAGGGCACACACAAC
>JAHJBY010000104.1 GCA_018813285.1 Candidatus Omnitrophota bacterium | reverse complement strand
TGGACTAAAAAAGGCCTTGACTAAGGGAAGGCCTGTGATATAATTATTAGTTCTCTGTCCTGAAAATGGGCGAGAAAAGAAAAAGGAGAACTTTTTGTGAAAAAGAACCTTAAAAATAAATCGAATCTTAAAAGAAAAAGAAAACACGGATTTCGCGAAAGAAGCAGCTCCAGTTCCGGAAAGGCTGTTTTACGGAGAAGGCGCAACAAGGGACGCGAAGTCCTTTCCGCGTGAAGATAGCGCATATAAGAAAAACAGCAGAGTTCCGGGAGATCCTGTCCGGCGGGAGAAAATGGCAGGAGAGAACAGTCGCCCTGCATTCGAGGGAGGCAGGAGACCGGGACAAAGTTTATATCGGAACTATCATCACAAAAAAACTCGCCCCAAAAGCCACCCAACGGAACTATATCAGGAGGGTTATATACGGCTTTTTCATCGATAACAAGCAGATGCTGACAGGCGGGACAAAAAACATTGTAAGGCTAAGACGCGACATTCGAGATGTCAAGAAAAGGACGCTGTCAAAGGGGATAAGAGAAGAAGTACAGAAGATGGCGCGCAAGGCCGGGGTAATGCAATGAAACAAATAATCAGGAAGGCGATAAAGGCGTACCAAAAGCTCATAAGCCCTTATATAGGAAGAAGTTGCAGATATGAACCCACATGCTCTCAATACGCGGCCGATGCGATCGAAAAACTAGGGATCATAAAAGGAACGGCAAAAGCCCTTTGGCGGATATTGAGGTGCAACCCTTTTTCTCGAGGCGGATACGACCCGGTTGAACATTACGAAAAAGTGAAAAACAAAGGATATTGAAGAAATGGAAAAAAAGATGCTCATAGCCCTTGTGTTGTCTCTCGTTGTGTTGTTTGCTTTCCAGCAGATGAACAAAAAACCCCCCAATCCGATCGGTGAGTACGCGATAGAAGACCAACAGGCAAAAGATGTTAGCGACAATCAAGCCCTCGGAATGTCCGGACTGGGAGAACTCTCCGCAGGTGGTACAAACGATGTGAAAAATATTCAAGAAAACGAGATCACGATCGAGACAGAACAATATGAGATCCTGTTTTCAGATATAGGGGGATCTGTAAAAAAATGGCGGCTGAAAAAGTTTGAGAACAAAGAACTAGATAACATCGAAGAGGTTTTGATAAAGGAACAACCCATAGAAAAACGTTTATTCGCGATGAAGAGTCCGGCTGTTGCCGGATTATCCGGGAAAAGATTTCAAGTCCGCAAGGAGACAGGTTTTCTGGAATTCACATACGAAAGTCCTGGAAACATGAGGGTTTCAAAGAAATACGTCTTTCAGAACGGCGCAGATCACATAGGGCTTGAGATCAACATAGAAAACATTTCGACGATGGATAAAAACGTTTCCTACGCACTCATTGGGCCGTCAGGCGTGACGGACTCTGGAGGCGTGAAAGGAAGAAGTTTTCTGGAGGCGGACATCAAAACCGCTTCCGGCGTGGTAAAGAAAAAGTCGGTAAAAGGAGCTTGGACCGAAAATGGGAACATCTCCTGGGTGGCGATAAAAAATCGCTATTTTGCAGTTATACTTAAGCCGTTCAGCGACCCGGTGTCGGCCGAGATCCAGGGGGACAGCAAGGAAGGATTCATTACCGCGATGAACTCAAAAATGTACATTTTGGCTCCCGGGACGATCCAAAAAGACGAGTATTTGCTGTACGCCGGCCCCATGGACGAAAAGCAATTAATGGCATTAGGTTACAACTTCGAAGAGACCATTGATTATGGGTGGTTCGGCGGTATAAGTAAGGTGCTATTGGTTGTTCTGAGGGTGCTTCATAGCGGAGTCAAGAATTGGGGCGCGGCGATCATTCTTTTGACGATTCTTGTAAATCTGGTGTCGTTCCCTCTCACAAAAAAAAGCTTTGTATCAATGCATCGGATGAAAAACATTCAGCCTCATATGCAGAAGCTTAAGGAACTACACAAGGACAACCCTCAGAAGTTAAACAAAGAAATGATGGAGCTGTATAAGAAATACAATGTCAACCCTTTTGGGGGTTGTTTGCCGATGTTGTTGCAAATACCAATATTTATAGCCCTTTATCAAGGCCTTATTAAGGCCGTAGAGCTTAAAGGCGCTCATTTTTTATGGGTCAAAGACCTGTCAAGGCCGGACGCGGTACATATCCCTTTTACACTTCCCATGCTGGGATCTCACATTAACATCCTGCCCTTGTTGATGGTTGTTATGATGTTCGCGCAACAGAAAATACAGGGGGTTGCCGCGGCTTCTATGACCCCGGAACAGGCCGGACAACAAAAAATGATGCTACTTATGATGCCGGTATTTTTTGGGTTTTTGTTTTACAATATGCCTTCGGGTTTGGTGCTATACTGGCTGACTAACACAATATTGATGACGAGCGAACAATTGTTTCTAAAGAGAACAATGGATTAGTGGCTCGGGGGTGCGCTTTATGAACAAAAAAGAACAACTGACAACCATAGAAATCGAAGACAGGACAGTAGAAGGCGCCATACAAAAGGCTATGAATGCCCTCAAAGTCTCCCGGGATGATATCAAGGTAAAGATCCTGAAGGAAGAAAAAAGGGGGCTTTTTGGCATGGAAGGCGCTGTGCGAGCAAAGATAAGAGTTACCGTGAAAAAACCCGGCAAATAAACGTTCTTTTGGTCTTTCCCTCCCACTTGTTTCCACGTGGAAACGCATGGAGCCCCACCCATCACGACGCTCGATTCACGAAACCCCTTGACTATTTCTATCCCCTGTGGTATTCTTGCTACGGTATGAAAAAAATAGCGATATGTAATCAAAAAGGCGGCGTTGCCAAAACGACGTCCGCCGTGAACATCGCGACCTATCTATCCCTCAAGGGCAAGCACACGCTTATCATTGATCTGGATCCTCAGGCAAACACCACAAGCGGATTAGGTGTAGACAAGGCCGATATCGAACACAGCATCTACGACGTTCTTCATGAGCACATTCGCCTGGATCAGGCAATAATAAAAACACAGTTGGAACGATTATTTATAGTCCCATCAACGATCAATTTGACCGGAGCCGAAGTCGAGCTTGTTAATGTGATGGGCAGGGAGTATCGCCTGCGAAAAGCGGTCTCCGAAATGGAAAGAGAGTTTGACTATCTCATTGTGGATTGCCCGCCATCGCTCGGGTTATTGACGATCAACGGGCTTACCATGGTGGATTCTCTGATAATTCCTATCCAATGCGAATACTACGCGCTCGAAGGGCTTGGCCAACTGATGAATACGGTCAGGCTGATACAGGAAAATCTCAACAGTAAATTGCGGATAGAAGGCGTTTTAATGACTATGGCGGATTTTCGAACGAATTTAACAAAAGAAGTGATAAACGAGGTCAAGAGACATTTTGGAGATAAAGTCTACGAAACAATTATTCCACGGACAGTAAAACTTACAGAAGCTCCGGGATTCGGCAAACCCATTGCCTTGTATGACGGGCAATCCCTGGGAGCGACAAAATACGAACAATTAACCTGTGAAATACTGAATATTCCATTAAAGAACAAAAACGAAGAAACTGAAAAAGCGGAACTTGTTGCAAGCAAAGAAGTTAATGGCGGGATAGAGGAGGATTATGGAAAAAAGATTGGGTAAAGGACTAGGCGCGCTTATCCCGGAAACCCCTATGGGTAAGGCCATAGAAAAGATAGAGCACGTGCGTTTGTCGGAGATCGTACCGAATCGATTTCAACCAAGAAAGAGATTCGCTGAAAACAAAATGGAAGAATTAATGAGCTCCATCCGGGAGAAAGGCGTGATCCAGCCAATTCTTGTCAGACAGAGGGGAGAGGGATATGAGCTTATTGCCGGAGAGAGAAGATGGCGGGCTGCGCGGGAGCTTCAGCTGGAAGATATCCCCGTGATCATCAAAAAAGGGGTGGATGACGTCTCTAGTCTGGAAATGTCCATGATCGAAAACATTCAGAGAGAAGATTTTAATCCGATCGAAGAAGCCGATGCGTACAGAGAGCTTATTGATCAGTTTGGGTACACGCTGGAGAAGATCGGGCAAGAAGTAGGGAAAGACAAGACCACTATTTCGAACAGCATGCGCTTGCTAAACCTCTCCGCGGAAATACAGGGGCACATCGAAGAGGGTGTGATCAGCGTGGGGCACGCTAAGGTGCTTCTGTCGATCCCAAATGAGTACCGCAGAAGCAAAACGGCGCAAACAATCGTGCGACATGGGCTTTCAGTGAGACAGCTTGAGCAGATGATCAAAACGAAGGGCTCAAAAACCAGGGAACACCCGCAAAAAGACCCGGAAGTGCAGAAGGTAGAAGAAGATCTTCAGCACCACCTTGGGACAAAGGTAACGATCAGGCATGGCGGGAAAAGAGGCCGGATAGAAATTCAGTACTATTCCAATGAGGACCTGCAAAGGGTGCTTGACATCATAATGCGGTGACCATTCTTTCCCCGCTCCGCAAAATCACAAAATCATTTTTATGTGTAATAGTTCAGCTATCCGCGGAACAACCATTGGGCATAATCCTACCGGGCACGCTCGGCCTGCTTCCAGCGGCAGGCCTTGCTCTATGATTCGCTCGAAAATTATAAAAAAGTAATTTGTTTTTACTGAGAATAAATCACACGGAACAACTTACTTTTTTATAATACCTGGCTTTCTCGCTTCATCAAAGGCCCGTACGGATTGTACCCAATGTTTGTTCTTAACGAGTCTCCATCTTTTTCATGGCTGAGCTGTTACTTTTGTATAGATTTCTAAATACACATATGGTATAATTAAACCGTTCAAAAGCCAGACTCCCTCCGTTCCGGTGTTTTGTGGGGAGAAACCTTGACTTTCGTAATACAGGGTCAATTTTTTTACGGGGACATAAATGTGTATTTTAAGAGGAAATAATCCCAATTTTAAAAAGATGTTACGAAAAGTAACAGCCCTGGTGGGGGAATATTTCTATCCAATACCTTTCTTTCAAGCCTTGCCTTTGCAGAATCTTTCCCTGCTCAGAAATCTACCTTAGGGCCATGGACAGTTAACGACCAACCAGGCCTTAAGAGAGAGATAATCGCGTCAATGTACAGAGAAAGCGGGTTTATATGGGGTGTAAAGCCCGGGAGTAGACATGATAGGATCCTCGAGAGACTTCGCGCCAGAGGGGTTCTTTTAGATTCCGGAAGATATGCCGTACCTGAAAGATTGAAAAAAGAAGTAAACCCGGAAAACGACCTTCTTCTCGTAAGAATTTGCTGCCACGAAGACTTTGAGGTTCTTATGCAGAAAGAAGAACAAAAGATGCTGCGGGCAAAACATCCACGCCGCACAAGGTACCACAGGCTAAGAGAACAAATCTTAAACAATGAAGAAATACTCCGGGCTTATTATGCACAGCTACCCGATAACCAGAAAGATTCAATTGCCCGATTTCCCTCAACCGAATCCCTTTTGTCCGCACTCTTAAGCGCCACAATAACGCGCTTCAATCTCAAAAACAAAAAAAATAGGACAAAAGAAGAACAGGCAAAGTCCATTCTTTTTAACGACGTTATAGCATGTGCGTTTGAACTTCGTTTCATAATAAACGAACATGTGGTCTATCCGAATACAGATCTTTCTGTTGAAGAAAGAGAATTCATCAAGCTAATGCGCCCCATTCTCGAAGCCAAAAATAGCCGAGGCCGATATAAGAATTTCTTGCAAGTGTTTTTTGATATTGAAAAAAGAACAAAACTCGTTAGAGGATTGCAAGAAGATAAGGATGAGAGATTTTATAGAGTTGCAAGCAATACAAATAGCGACGATGAAGGGCAGGGAGGCCGGTCTATTTCTGACCCTCCGGATATTCCTGTAGTGTCTTTACTCGAGTCCGGGAAAGTTAATGTTAACGAAGACGACATTCCGTTTACGATAATAGACGCCATCTTAAGAGATATGCCCCCTACAGAAGAAAATGAGGTTGGTGATAAATGGTGGAAGGACATCGCGTATTTTGAAGCCCCTGACTATCAGGAAAAGAAGATTATGTGGTTAAATATAGGAATAGGCGGACCGAAATCGCTAAAAGAACATAGCTATACAATGTATACAAAGATCCCGCCTTCGGCATTCTCCATTGAGGATATTGAATTAGAAAAAGGCAAGACTTTCAAAGATTATAACGATTATCAGCAAGAACTATTCATGAAGTTTCTATGTGAGATAAAAAACGCTTTTTTTCATCGTGAAGAAATCAAAAAAATAGTTAAAGACAAAAAAGAGCAAGAAGAAAAAGATATAGCTGAAATTATACCCCGTTATACTAAGTGGTCAAGGCAGGAAAAGGATCAGCGAAAACAAAACATGAAAGCACTGATAGAAGCTAACCAAGATATTAAAGGTCTTCCAAGGGACAAAGTCTCATTGAAGCTATTTTTCGAGGTGTTAACATTTGTATATAGAGTTCTTGCGTACAAGTGGGAAAATAAAACAATTACATCCTTTGATGATATAAGTCGCAGCCGTTATTCCAATAAAATTCTGCAGAAGAAAAATCTTTTGCGGTATAAGAAAGATTATTACCGATTAGAGGACATACAAAAGGAGGCAAACAAGGCTTATATTGATATGGACGGGTATCAAAAAATGGGCGGTAATTCAATAGAGTTTTTAAGAGGGCATACGATTCATTTTGTAAATGATCCAACCGATCCAGGCAGAATAAGAATTAGCGTTGAAGGGCGAAACGAGGATAGCACTTTTAATTTCATAGACGGCCATTTTACGCTCTATGAAACATTGGTTAACCATGGAATACCCGTAGAGTTCCATAAGAATTTTTCAAAATTATACCTGGGAGAATACAACATAAAGTATTTCCGGGACCAGAATAAATATCCACTATTTGCTCCTTCATTTGACACAAACCAAAGTTTGATTATAGATGTCCAAAAAGCAAAAAAGATAGCTAGCGGCCATGAAGGGCAGGGAGGCCGGGCTATTCCTATCCCTCCCGACATCCTTGGAGGAATGAATCATAGACAAAAGATTGAGCTGGTGAAGAAATTAATAGTTAAAGGTGATATAGATGGGATAGTTAGAATGAGAGGTATAACAATAGACATAATTGAAAAAGCCAAAGAAGAATTAGGAGATAAATTAAATGAACGCGGCCGTGAAATAGTTGAAGAGGCAAAGATGGTACTTGAGATAGGCGAGAAGCTTTCTCCACTTGCTCAAGCTATCTGGTATCGTTTGGAAAAACCTATCTGGTACGCGTCTTTTTGGCCGGAGACAAGAGAAGAAATTTGTCAAGCAGGAGAAGCACAGTCACCAATTATTTTTGATAAACGATTACATCAGATAAATTGGGATTGTCTCTGGCTTTCCAGCGGATTAAATAAAGACATGGTAATAGATACACAGTCAGGGTTAAAATTGAAAGATCTTATGAAGGACCCTTACCTGTCCGACGAAGAGAACAAAAAAATATCTCGGGAAGTAAAGAAGATATTAGATTCCATCAGCCTTACTCCTAAGATGCAAAATGTTGTTGAGAGATTGGCTGATAATGCCTGGCAGATGCTGTTTGAGACGGAGGAGTATTTATTAAAACACAGGGTAAAAGGTGTAGATTCATCACACTTAAATGATTTGGCTGATCTGATAGGCGGTTTAACCCTTCCGAAAGCTGTCGGTGGGCAAAAAGGGGATAAGTATTATTCTCAGCGCGAAACTAACCGGAAAAAATCCGATCTATACTACTTAATAAAAAACAATAAGCCGGAAGATGCTATTTCTCTGGCAAAAGAATTTCTTGCTGATGAAGAGGCCGCAGCGCTCTTCGTCTTATCTGAACTGATGATGAGTAATGATGAAGAGATAATTAACCGTGTCCGTGATTTATCCGGTGAACTGAGGATAAGGACAAAACTTTACAACCTCGTCCCTGAATACGAACGGGTGCTGCTGGCAATAAGAATAATGCATCATAAAGATGAATTGTTTGATATAAGAGCAGAGTTTGAATATCCTTTTACCTTGATAGGCTATTTTATTGGTCGATCAAAGAAGAAAGGCTTAGATAAGGAAATTATCCGGAGTTTAGAAAGTTTTTACGATAAAACGGGAAATCCATTCCGAAGGATAAAAGCTTTACACCACAGAGTTAAATACCATACCGGTAGTGTCAAGGATTGGAGGAAGAGCCTGGAGGAGATTAAGAAAGAATTCGCGGATTGTAAAGACGAATTTAACAGGATTTGCAATAAGTACGCGGCCGAATTTAATGAAATTCCAAGTTTTAAAGAGTTACTGAGGGCATCAAGCAAAGATGATTTAAGGCCTTTTCCGGAAGCAGTAGATTACTATTTTCAAAAAGCAATAGATTTCCTCGGCAGCCTAGTTACCTTTGCTAATGGAAAGGTAGAAGATATAAAAGGAGAGGTAGACATTATCGCTCTTGTAAAAAAACGCGGAACTTCTGTAAAAATTGACCCGAGCGGTCTTTTGCAACTGAATATTCCGGCTAATCCTCAACTGTTAGAAAGCGCTGTTGCAAATCTAATTAGAAATGCTTACGCATCGGGCGCGGAAAAGGTAAACATCAAGCTGGAATATAATCCCGAAGATACGTATGTGAGGATACAAGTAATAGATAACGGACCGGGAATACCCGAAGAAGGTCTTAAACCGAGCAGCATTGACCCGTCACGGGAAAGAATCTACGATATTGGCTGGTCGACAAGGGCGAGTACTGGATTAGGATTGCCCTGGATCAGGCATATCATCCGGCTTCACGGAGGTGCAATCGAAATAAAAAGCAAAGGCGACGAAGGAACAACGTTTACGATAAAATTGCCGGTGGGAGAAGAGACTGTTTATAAAACTGCACAGGTTCGAGAAGCATTTAGCGCACTTAATGGAGAAGCCAGAAAAGTCAGCCAGCTGAATTCTCATATCAGCGGGTTGCGCGGGACAAGTCAAGACCTTATGGAAGTTACAAAGTTCCGGTTTTGTGTACCGATTAATGTACTTAAAAACTCCCCGGATATAACCCATGCATTGAATACAACGGGCCTATTAAAACAAAAAGTTAAAGGTTCAGAGAATATTGAGTTTGAACTGGTCGTAACAGGAGTTACTGATGAAGATGTCGATCTTATCGATGGCCTCAATAGAGACGATATCAGGAAGGCGTTAAATCTGCCAGTCAGGGAAGCATTAAACCTGCCCGAGAAATTCAACGTATCCAGGATAACTGAAAGACAAATGCAGGAAACAGCAGGGCGGTTCGGTTATGATATCTCTAATGCTAAGGATAGAGTCGCGATAGTGAAAGATTTCTTCTCAGGCGCGCTAACCGATGGTGAATATATGGCCATAGCGACAGACGCCGTGAAAACCGAAGATGACGCGGATAGACTACAAGCTGAAATTGAAAGAGAATTTAAACAAGAACTATCACGAGAAAACATCTCGGTTCGTGTTCTTGTCGGGCCTGAACAAGGCACGAGCATGTTCTCTCTATCCAAGATCCTCAACGACTGGTTTGAAGCCATTAGTAAAGGCAATTTATCATCTATAAGCAAGATCCCGCCTGTACCTGCTCCGCTGACACCTGAACTCGAACGAGCCATAAAAGAGGCATGGGCGGTTTTGACAGCGGCATAATTCAAGAGTAGACATGCTGAATATTTTAGTTGACCCGCCGCCGGTGAAAAAAACGCCGGTGAAAAACGCCTTGACATTTTTCTGTAAAATGTAGATAATGGTGGAGCGAAGAAGTTGAGAGAGGATATAGAAACCCTTTAAAGCGGTTCTGTGAGGCCGGAAAGGAGAAAGATGAAGGAGTACGCGCGGAACGAAGAGCCTGCTTGTCTCATGGACAGGGAGGTTTTTTTTATGCGCGCCCGGCAGGGCGCAAGACGCGGCAAAAAGGGGGAAAAAAGTGGGTGACAAAAATAACGCCCGGGTATTAGACAAAGACGGTATAAAAAGAGTCCTGAAGCGAATTGCCCATGAAATAGCTGAACAAAACCGGGGTCCTGAAGAGGTCGCTGTCATAGGAATAAAGTCACGGGGAGCCTTTCTTGCGGAGAGAGTGGCAAAGGATCTCGGAACGATCAAAAAAACGGAAATACCCGTAGGGGCGATCGATATCACTCTTTACAGGGATGACCTTACGGAGATCGCGGAACAGCCGGTCGTGCATGGGACAGAAATAGAGTTTGATATAACCGGAAAACACATCGTTCTTGTAGATGACGTTCTTTTTACGGGACGCACCGTCAGATGCGCACTCGACGAGCTGATAGACTTCGGCCGGCCGGCACAAATACAACTGGCGGTTCTTGTAGACCGGGGGCACCGGGAATTGCCCATCAGACCGGATTATATAGGAAAAAATGTCCCCACTTCCACCAAAGAATGTGTGGAAGTTCGCCTTGAAGAGACGGATGGAGTCGAGGAGGTAGTGGTCACTAATGAAAAGAAGATCTAAAACAAGCGCGGCCCGCGCGCAATGGACAAAGAAGCATCTTTTGGGGATCGAAGATCTGACGAAAGAAGAAATTTTATTGATCCTTGACCAGGCGGAAGGTTTTAGAGAGATCATAGAAAGGGCCATTCCCAAGGTGCCGGCTCTCCGGGGAAAGACGATAGTAAATCTGTTTTGTGAACCATCCACACGGACGCGGACGTCATTTGAGCTTGCAGCAAAGCGCCTTAGCGCGGATACGGTTAACATTGCCATGGCTGCTTCCAGCTTCCAAAAAGGAGAAACACTCAAAGATACGGTCCGCAACATAGAAGCAATGAAGATCGACATGGTGATAATCAGGCACTCCAGCGCCGGGGTGCCAAAGTTCCTGTCCGGATGCACCAAAGCGGCGATCGTGAACGCCGGTGACGGGGCGCATGAACACCCCACGCAAGCACTTCTTGATGTGTTTACAATGCGCAAGCACCTCGGCAGGATAGAAGGGCTTAATGTGAGCATTATCGGGGATATTGCCCACTCGCGGGTTGCCAGAAGCAATATATGGGCGCTGAAAAAACTCGGCGCTAATGTAACAGTCTCGGGTCCGAAAACAATGATGCCCGCCCGAATGGAAGAAATGGGAGTGCGGGTCGTCTATGACATCGGCGCAGCCATCAAGGGAGCCGATGTTTTGAATGTCCTCAGGATACAGCTGGAAAGACAAGAAACACCGCTGTTTCCCGGCACAAGGGAATATGTAAAGTGTTTCGGAATAGACAAAGAGCGCCTGGCGAAACACGCGAAAAAAGACGTGTTAATAATGCACCCGGGGCCTATAAATAGAGGAGTCGAACTTAGTCAAGATGCCGCCGATGGGGAATATTCGGTCATACTTGATCAGGTGAAAAACGGTGTCGCGGTCAGGATGGCCGTACTTTTCTTGTTGAGCGTGTCGAAATAGAATGGTGAATAGGCGAGAGGCACGAGGCGAAATAGTCCACAGTCCGCAGTCGATAGTCCACAGATTGAAAGGATAGAGGCACATGGCACAAGACACAAGAGCACACGACACAAGTCAAGGGGCATCCCGGTGAAGGGTGACGGGGCAATGGGAACGATTTGAATATATGAAAGAAGGAAGTAATTACAAAATCCCTAAAAATGAAGAAAAACAGCATGAAAGTGGAGTGATAATGAAGATTCTTATACAAAATGGCAGAGTAATAGATCCTGTTGCCGGGATAGACAAAAAAATGGATCTTTTGATCAAAGACGGAAAGATCATAAAAATAGCCGCCTCGATCAAAGAAAAGGCAGACGAGACCATCGACGCAACCGGGAAGATGGTTGTCCCGGGGCTGATAGACATGCATACACATCTCAGGGAGCCGGGACGCGAGGATAAAGAAACCGTTAGAACCGGGTTAAGAGCCGCGATCAAAGGAGGTTTTACGGCGGTATGCCCTATGCCGAACACGGATCCTCCCTGCGACAATCAAGCCCAGGTGAAATTCCTCAAAGAAAAAGCCGAAGAAAACGGAATCGCGGAAGTGTGGCCGATCGGTACGATAACCCGGGGAAGGAACGGAAAGGCTCTTTCCGAGATGACAGAATTAAAAGAGGCCGGGGTGCCGGCTGTTTCTGATGATGGAGATTCCGTGGAAGACGCGGGTCTTATGCGGCGAGCTCTCGAATATGCTTCGATGATAGACCTTTTGGTTATTTCTCATTGCGAAGACAAGAAGATAGCCGGAGACGGAGTTATGCACGAGGGATATTGGTCCACAGTTCTGGGTCTTGCGCCTATCCCGGCCGCGGCGGAAACGGTGATAGTGGAGAGGGATGTACGGTTGGCCGCGCTTACCGGCGCACGGCTGCACATCGCGCATGTATCAACAGCGGAGAGCGTGGACGTAATCCGACAGGCAAAGAAAAAAGGGATTCCCGTGACGGCAGAGGTGACTCCGCATCACATAACGCTTAAAGATGAGGACCTGAAAAACTATGATACAAATTTGAAAGTCAACCCTCCGCTACGCTCTATTTCCGACATCAAGGCGTTAAAAGAAGGGTTGCGGGACGGCACCATAGACGTTATAGCGACAGATCATGCCCCCCATTTGGTGAATGAAAAGGAGCAAGAGTTCGATCACGCGCCGTTCGGGATGATAGGCCTGGAAACAGCGCTCGCGCTTTCGGCGGCGTTGATAGACGAGGGATACCTGGATTGGAAGGCCCTGGTCGAAAAACTCGCGGTGAACCCTCGAAAAATTTTAAGAGTGCCGGGAGGCACATTGAAAGAAGCCTCCCGCGCGGATGTGACGATCATAGATCCCGGCAGGGGATGGGTCTATAGCAAAGAAAGTTCGGAATCACGATCTCAGAATTCGCCGTTTTTCGGACGAAAGCTAAAAGCGCAGGTTACCGATGTTATTTCGGGCGGGAAAATAGTTCTCAGGGAGGGCGAGATAAAGTGAAGGCGGCGAAAAAGATCACAAAAGGGACAATACTGCGCAACCGGGAAATAGCTCCCGGGATATTTACGATGGATATAAAGTCCCGCTGGATGGGGAAGAAAAGCCGGGCCGGGCAATTCGTGAATATCAAAGCCGCCGATGACACGACAGACCCGTTGCTCCGGATCCCGCTGGGAATACACAAAATACGCGGCGAAGAAATATCACTGTTATACAAGGTTGTCGGTGCCGGTACAAAACTGCTGTCCTTGCGCTCTCCCGGCGGATCTCTTGACATGCTGGGTCCGCTCGGGAAAGGTTTTGACGTTTCTCCGGTAATCCGGAGAAAAAAGGCGGTCGCGGTTCTCATTGCCGGCGGGCATGGGATAGCACCGCTCTTCGCGTTAGCGGAAGAGTTAACAAACAAAATGAGGAAAGTGGAATTTTTTATAGGTGCCTGTACAAGAGAAGAGATCACATGCGTTGAGGAACTAAAAAAGATCGGCGCCGGGGTGCGTGTATCGACAGATGACGGTTCCCGCGGAGAAAGAGGGAGAGTAACGGAGATGGTGATGGAGTATTTGAGTGGCGATGGAAAAGACGCAGAACATGGAACGATCTACGCGTGCGGACCGATGCCCATGATCAGGGCGGTTCAGGACGTATCGAAGGCAACAGGCATTCCCGCGCAAGTGACCCGTGATGAATATATGGCTTGCGGCATCGGCGCGTGCCGGGGTTGTGCCGTGGAAACGACAGAAGGGGTCAAGCTCGCGTGCACAGACGGCCCGGTCTTTAACGCGGCGATCTTAAAGTGGGACAAAGAGACGGTTGAAAAATGATAGATCTTAAGGTCAGAATAGGAAAGACGATCTTTAAAAACCCCGTATGGGCCGCTTCGGGGACCTTCGGGAACGGAGAAGAGTTTACGGACTTTTTAAAGATCACGGAGATCGGAGCGGTTGTTACTAAGACAGTTACGCGTAGCCCGCGCCGGGGGAATCCGGTGCCGCGTGTCGTGGAAACACCGTCCGGGTTATTGAATTCCATAGGGCTTGAAAACAAAGGCGTCGAATGGTTCAAAAAAGAACAAATGCCTTTTTTGAAGGAGCTCGGGGTCGGAACGATCGTTAGTATCGCCGGGGAAACACCGGAAGAATTTGTGGAATGCGCCGGGAAATTGACCGGGAAAAATAGGCCCGACGCGATCGAGATAAACCTGTCTTGTCCGAACGTGTTCCATAAGGGCGCCCGCCGCCGGCTGTTCGCGCAAGACCCAAAGATCACAGAAAAGATCACGAAGGCGGTGAAGAAAAAGATAAAATGCCCCGTGATAACAAAATTAACACCGAATGTTACGGACATAGGAGAGATCGCCAGAGCCGCTGAAAACGGCGGAGCGGACGCGATCTCTTTGGTAAACACGTATTTTGGCATGGCCGTTGACGCGGAAGAGATGCGGCCGGTTCTGGGGAATGTAACGGGTGGGGTTTCTGGGCCGGCGATAAAGCCCATGGCGCTTGCCGCGGTGTGGAGCGCGTATAATGAGGTAAGCATACCGATCATAGGCATCGGAGGGATTATGACCGGCCTGGACGCGGCGGAATTTATTCTGGCAGGCGCAAGCGCGATACAGGTAGGCACTGCCAATTTTATCGATCCGGGGCGATGCGCCGGTGTATTGAAAGAACTGAAAGAATACCTGAACCGGAAAAAGATAAAAAGGATAAGAGATCTTGTCGGAAAGCTAAAAGTGTAAAAAACTATGGGTGTGAAAAATGCGGACGTTTTTCATAGATGACGTTTCAATGACGAAATGAGGGACAACATGGCAGCACGGGACAAGTTAATCGTCGCGCTTGATATCGAGAATGAAAAGAGATGCTATGAAATGGTGAAGATACTTTCGCCGCAGGTCGACATATTCAAGATAGGGATAGCACCGTTCACGGATTTCGGGAATAGTGTTCTTGAAGAACTGGGGAAAGCCGGAAAAAAGGTGTTTCTGGATCTTAAATTTCACGATATACCTAACACCGTGGAGAACGCCGCGTTCGCCGCCGCGAAAAAAAAGGTTTTCATGATGAATTTTCATTGTTTAGGAGGAACCCGAATGATGGCGCACGCGTTAAAAGGAGCGACGGAGGGTGCTTCCGCCGTTGGAGGAAATGTCCCGTTGCTTCTGGGGGTGACCATACTTACGAGCATGGATAAGGAGGAGATGAACACTATCGGGATTAAGGGTACAGTGGAAGAACAAGTAGCGGCGCTTGCCGGGAGCGCCAGGCAGGCCGGGATGGACGGGGTTGTAGCTTCCGCCGGGGAAACAAAGATGATAAAAAAGATGTTGGGCGGGGAATTTATTGTTGTAACACCGGGGATACGGCCTGAATGGGCGTCTCACGGCGACCAGAAAAGGGTGATAACTCCCCGCCAGGCGATCAAGGATGGTTCCGATTATATTGTTGTAGGGAGGCCCATAATACAGGCGGCGGATCCGTTAGAAGCCGCGAAGAAAATATTAGAGGAGATGGAGGAATAGGTATGCGGGAAATGGAGATCATGGATCTGTTCACGAAGACCGGGGCATATAGAGAAGGGCATTTCAGGCTTTCCAGCGGATTGCATTCCGCTTTTTATTTGCAATGCGCGCTGGTGCTGCAAGACCCTGTTATCGCGGCACGGCTTTCAGAGGCGCTGGCTAAGAAGTTCACGCGAGATCGACCGGATGTCGTGATCGGGCCGGCCATGGGCGGAGTGATAATCGCGTATGAAGTTGCCCGGGTGATGGGGGCAAAAGCCATTTTCGCCGAAAGGAATGATAAAGGAGAAATGGCCATCCGGAGAGGATTTATTGTCTCGCCGAATGACCGGGTGCTTGTAGTTGAAGACGTATTAACGACAGGGAAGTCGGTTAAAGAAGTTTTGGAGCTACTGAAGAAGAAAGAGATAACACCCGTCGGGATAGCGGCGCTCGTCGACAGAAGCACGGAAATGATCGATTTTGATGGTATCAAACACGAAAGCCTGATAAAATTAAACGTTCCGGTTTTCACAGAAGCAGATTGCCCGTTTTGCCTCGAAGGGATCCCCATGACGAAACCGGGATCGCGAAAAGAACTTTAATACAAAAAATCATTAACACGGGAGCGGAGAATGGAAATGAATCTCGACAGTGTTATAGAAAAGCTCCAGACCGAAGGAGTAAATAGAGCCGAAGAGCGGGCTTCCGCCATTATAAAAGAAGCGGAGACGAAAGCCGCGAATATTGTAAGTTCCGCAAAGCGGCAAAAAGATGTTATGCTGGAAAAAGCGGAAAAAGAGGCGGAAGAATTCAGGATAAACGTGGAAGTAGCGATAAAACAGGCCGCCCGGGACGTGATCATCGCGATTAGAGCGCAGATGGAAGCGCTCTTAGACAGCATTATAAAAAAAGAAGTTTCCGCGCAACTTACACCTGATGTCTTGAAAGACATCATTACCAAGCTGGTCACCACCAGCATCGAACGCGAAGAAGTTGATCTCGAGATACTTCTGGGGGAAAACGATAAACGGGCTTTAAGGGAGACATTGGGGGCCCTACTCCAGGGAGAGTTAAAAAAAGGGGTTGTCATTAAAGCCTCACCGGCGCTTAAGAAAGGGTTTCGAATCGGGAAGAAAGGGGAGAATGAGTATTACGATTTTTCAGATGACGCGATCTCGGAAGCCTTCAATTTTTACCTGAATAAAAAACTACGAAAAATAATCGACATAGGACTCAAGGATGCGCAATAAGTACTACTACCTTGTAGCGTCTTTGCCGCGCCTCTCGTTCGACGGCGAAGACTTTCTGTCGAGAGACAAGTTTATGGAAGAGTGCCGCAGATGGCTTAGCGCGGAAGACATGAAAAGGCTCGCCGGGATGGATGCAGAGAACCCCGGGATCAATGACGGGGTTCCGGACATCGCAAGGCGGTGGAAAGCGTTCGATATGGAAACAAGAGAGATCCTTTTCGGGATCCGAACAAAGGACAGCCGTGCCGCGCTCAAGGAAAACCTGTATTTTTCCAAAGAAAAGATAGAAGGACGCGACCCCCTTTCGGCGGAAAAGGCGATAGCAAAAGCCAGATGGGATTTTGTCGAAGGGGAGGAGCCAGAGTACATGTTTGACGTGAACTGGCTGATGCTGTATTACGTTAAGCTCCAGATATTGGAACGACTCGCCCAATTTACTAAAGAAAAAGGAAAAGAAACATTTCAAAAGCTTTGCGAGGTAAAGAATGAGCAAAAAAACTGGTAAGATCGTATCTGTCAACGCTAACATGATAGCCGTTAAGTTCGAGGGAGACGTCCTGCAGAACGAAGTGGCATATGTCATTGAGGGGGATCTGAGGCTTAAAGCGGAAGTTGTTAAGATCACCGGAAACACCGCGTTCATGCAGGTTTTCGAATATACAAAAGGCGTAAAAATCGGTGATGATGTGGAATTCGCGAGGCATATGCTTTCAGTTCAATTAGGCCCCGGGCTTCTTGCCCAGATCTACGATGGCCTGCAGAACCCATTGCCTGAGATAGCCGAAAGATTCGGCATCTTCCTGCCTGTCGGAGAAGAATTGGACGCGATAGATCCGGAAAAACAGTGGGAGTTCACGCCGGAATCGAAAAAAGGAGACATCGTCAAGGCCGGGGATACACTGGGAAGCGTTCCGGAAGGAATGTTCAAACACAGGATCATGGTGCCGTTCCATTTGCGTGGGGAATATTCAGTAAAAGAGATCAAGGGAGAAGGGCGCTATTCGGTTTCGGAGGAGATCGCCGCCCTGTCCAATGCCGATGGCGAAAAAGCTGGCGTTACGATGATGTTCGAATGGCCTGTAAAGATACCCATAACCGCGTATAAAGAAAAGATACCGCCGAAAGAAGCGCTCATTACAAGGATCCGGATAATTGATACGATGTTCCCTGTGGCAAAGGGCGGGACATATTGCATACCCGGCCCTTTTGGCGCGGGAAAAACAGTTTTGCAGCAGCTTACCAGCCGACACGCGGAGGTGGACATCGTTCTCATTGCCGCTTGCGGAGAAAGGGCCGGAGAGGTTGTAGAAACACTGAAGGAATTTCCAAAGATAATAGATTCGCGCACGGGAAAACCTTTGATGGAAAGAACGATCATCATTTGCAACACCTCGTCTATGCCGGTGGCGGCAAGGGAATCTTCCGTATATACCGCCGCGACCATCGCGGAGTATTATCGGCAAATGGGGCTTGACGTGCTTCTTTTGGCGGATTCTACGTCCAGATGGGCGCAGGCTATGAGAGAACTTTCCGGGAGACTCGAAGAGATCCCCGGGGAAGAAGCGTACCCCGCGTATCTGGAATCGCGCATAGCGCAATTCTACGAGCGTGCCGGCGCTGTTACACTTAACGACGGAACGACGGGAACGCTTACGATAGGGGGGACGGTAAGCCCCGCCGGCGGAAGCTTTGAAGAGCCTGTGACGCAAAGCACGCTTAAAGTGGTGGGTGCTTTTCACGGGCTTTCGCGCGAACGGTCAGACGCGCGCAAATTCCCCTCTGTAGACCCGCTTGAAAGCTGGAGTAAATACAACAGTTTTATAGGCAGGGATCTAACCGATCGTGCCAGGACGATTATGGTCAAGGGAGATGAAGTTGCGCGGATGATGAAAGTCGTAGGAGAAGAAGGGACGACAACAGCGGACTACACGGTCTATCTCAAAAGCGATTTTCTCGACAGCGTATATTTTCAACAAAACGGGTTTGACGAAGTTGACGCGTCCACGTCCGCAGAACGCCAGATGTACGTGTTCAATAAAGTTGTTGAAGTTTTGAAGGGAGAATACACGGTCGACAGTAAAGACGAAGCGAGAAAATTTTTCTACGATCTAAGACACAGATTTATAAACTGGAATTACAAGAAGTGGGGATCTCCCGAATTTAAAGAACAAGAAAAAGAGATCAACAGTTTATTGGCGGAGAAAAAGAAGGACTCGCCGCGATAAGACCATACCGGAAGGTGAGCCGATGAGAAAAGTATGCACAAAAATACTGAAGATAGCGGGTGATGTGGTAAGCGTGAAAGCTGATGGGGTCGCGAATGAAGAGCTGGCAACGGTACTGACCTCGCGCGGAAAATCGCTCGCGCAAGTTATACGCCTTGACGGCGATATGGTGTCTTTGCAGGTGTTTGCCGGCGCGCGCGGCGTTTCAACAGGCGATGAAGTCCGGTTTATGGGGCATCCCATGCAAGTGGGTTTTTCGGATAACATGCTGGGCAGGATATTTACCGGCAGCGGAGTTCCCAGGGACAACGGCCCCGCGATCACAGACAATCTTATCGAGGTTGCCGGCCCTCCTGTCAATCCGATGAACCGCGTCATACCGAAGAACATGATAAGGACCAATATCCCGATGATAGATGTGTTTAATTCTCTTGTTGAATCGCAGAAGTTGCCGATATTTTCCGTATCCGGAGAACCATACGATGAACTAATGGCACGGATCGCCCTTCAGGCGGAAGTTGACATGATCGTTCTTGGCGGGATCGGCCTCAAGTTCGACCAGTTTATGTATTTCCGCGATACGCTGGAAGCGGGAGGAGCGTTGGCTAGATCCATATTTTTTATACACACTGCCGCCGATCCGATCGTTGAAGGACGGATGGTGCCGGATCTGTCACTTGCCGTTGCCGAAAAGTTCGCGCTGCACGGAAAGAAAGTCCTTGTTCTTCTGACGGACATGACAAATTTTGCCGATGGATTAAAGGAAATAGCCATTACAATGGAGCAGGTTCCTTCCAATAGAGGATACCCGGGTGATCTTTACAGCCAGCTTGCCGTGCGATATGAAAAAGCCGTTGATTTTGTTGACGCCGGGTCGATCACTATTCTTGCTGTGACTACGATGCCCGGGGACGACATAACGCATCCGGTACCCGACAATACGGGATATATCACCGAAGGACAGTTTTATCTTAGGAATGGAAGGATAGAACCGTTTGGTTCGTTAAGCCGCCTTAAGCAGCAGGTAAACAAGGATACCCGGGGAGACCACCGGGCCATTATGGACGGCATGATACAACTTTACGCGCAATATAAAGAAACAGAAGAGAAAAAAGCAATGGGTTTCAGAATGAGCGATTGGGACAACAAGCTCTTGAGATACGGAGGCTTGTTCGAATCGCACATGATGGATCTTAAGGTTAATGTGTCGTTGGAGGAAGCGCTTGATAACGGATGGAAGATCCTCGGGGAATGTTTCAATCCGGAAGAAACGAACTTTCGAACAGATCTGGTGGAAGAGTTTTGGCCGAAATAAAATAAGGGGCATCCCTCGACTTCGTTTATCCCGAGCGCAGTCGAGGGACTCCCCTCGGCTTCGCTCGGGACAGGCGGCAAAAAATAATAGGAAGATTTTTTGATGGCAAAAATAAGACTTACAAAAAGCGAACTGAAGAAGCAAAGAGAAGCGCTGAAAATGTATGGACGCTATCTGCCCACGCTGCAGCTTAAGAAACAGCAGCTGCAGATGGAGGTTAACAGGGTTCAAAACGTGTTAGAAAAAGAAAAAGAGGAAGCGGAAAGAAACATACAAAAGATCTTTGAGTGGGTGGATGTCTTCGGCGAAGACGTTATGATCACGGACATAATCCGCATAAAGAACATCCGTACGGGAGAAGAAAATATTTCCGGAATCGATATACCTGTGTTTACGGAAATGGAGTTTGATATCGCGAAGTATGATCTGATACTGACGCCCTTGTGGGTGGATGCCGGGATAGAAGCGGCGAAGGAGACCATGACAAGGGATGTTAAGGTCCAGATCCATGAGAAGCAGCTGGAACTTTTAAGGCAGGAGCTCAGAACCACAACGCAACGGGTTAATCTTTTCGAAAAGGTAAAAATACCCGAGGCCCGGAGGAATATTAAAAAAATAAACATTTTTCTGGGAGATCTGCAGACAGCGGAAGTGGTTACAGGCAAGATCGCGAAAGAGAAGATCCAGAAAAAAGAAGACCTGGTCAGCGCATGATAGCGAAAATGAAAAAGATAACATTATTGGTGACCGAACCGGAAAGAGATCATTTTCTTTCCGCTTTGCGGAATATCGGCGCGGTTCATGTTAAGCCCGTGAAAGAGCCGGAGGCGCAAAGCCTGGACGAGACCAGACAAAAAGTTGACAAAGCGGACAAGGTGATAACGATATTGTCTCATTACGCGGGCGGAGAGCCCGCGGAGAACAAAAAATGGTCAGAAGACGCGTATAACGAAAAAGCGGAAGACATTATCAGCGTTTTTTATGAAAAAGAACAGTTCTTAAAAGATATCCTGACGATGCGAAGAGAAAAGGAAAGGTTCAGCTATTGGGGGGCGTTCGATCCGGAAGACGTAACCAGGCTTAAGGATAAAGGCGTTGATATCAGACTTTACCGCCTGGGGAAAGGTGCGTTCAAAAAGGCCCGGGATATTGGCTCATTCACCGTAACCGGAAAAGATAAGCGGTATGTTTACGGTTGTTTGGTGAATTGCGAGATGCCCGCGGGCCTTAACCTGGAAGAGATGAGTTTGCCGTCTGGGAACCCTGAAGCGCTTAATAATGAGATAAAACGTTTTGAGGAGAAAGTACGTAAACAGGAAGAGCATCTCCGGGAAGCCGCCGCCGAATCCGGTTATTTCAAAAAGCTAAAAAAAGTTATGGAGAATCGTTGTGAATTCCTTTCGGTAAAATTCGGGATGGCCGAAGAAAATAAGTTTTCTTATTTGCGGGGATTCTGTCCGGACAAGGACGTGAAAAAAATTGTTTCCCTATCCAAAGAAAAAGGAGCCGGCTACTTTATCGAGGATCCGGACGATCCGTCTGAAGCGCCGACGCTCATAACGAACCCGCGGTGGATAAGCATAATAGACCCCGTTTTTAAATTCATGAATACTGTTCCCGGTTACGATGAATTTGATATCAGTTTTGTTTTTCTGGTCTTTTTCAGTTTATTTTTTGCGATGCTTGTGGGGGACGCCGGATACGGTGTATTGTTCCTCGCGGCGACGTTTTTTGCAAAAAAGAGGATGAAAAACGCTCCGCCGGCACCGTTTTTTCTTATGTATTTGTTAAGCGGCGCGACTATTCTGTGGGGCGCGGTGACAGGAACATGGTTCGGCGCCAGCGGCATCGCGCGGCTCCCGGTGTTCAATAGCGTCATCATTGAGAAGATAAGCAGCTTTGGACCCAGCAACCGACACTTCATGATGTATCTCAGTTTTACAATAGGAGTGGTTCACTTGACCATCGCGCATGGGAAAAGATGTTTAAGAGTGATCAATTCTCCGCTGGCGATCGCGCAAGCAGGTTGGATCTCTATACTCTGGGGAATGTTTTTTGCGGCAGGGACGCTCGTTGTGGGTAAAATCTTTCCGATATTCGCCGGGTATATGCTTGGCGCGGGGATCATGATGGTCCTGGTGTTCGAAAATTATCAGAAAAACATTATGAAAGGCATCACGCAAACGCTTACAAGCCTGCCGCTGAATGTCATTAGCGCCTTTTCGGATATTGTATCGTATTTAAGGTTGTTCGCGGTAGGATACGCGACCGTTATTGTGGCGGAGAGTTTTAACAGTATGGCAATAGGGGGCGGCATCAAAAGCGTTATGGGCGGTTTAATAGCGGCAGCCGTGCTTTTTATGGGGCACACATTGAATATCACGCTTGCGATAATGGCAGTGGTTGTACACGGGATAAGGCTTAATGTACTCGAATTTTCAGGCCATCTCGGTATGCAATGGACAGGCGAGGAGTACGCGCCGTTCAAAAAATGAGATTGTTGTTGGTTGTTAGTTTTTAGCGCTTAATAGATACTCTAAAAACCAGAAACCAGAAACTAGTGCTCTGTCAACGATGAATTGAGGGGTAATTTTGCCAGTCATACTATTCTGTCATTCCCGCGAAAGCGGGAATCTATAAAATGACGCCCCTCATTTGAGCCTTGACGGAGTACCAGAAACTAAAAGATGGTTAATCAGTAGGGTGGGGTTTCCCCGCCCTTAAAGTGGATTGTGAACAGACAATAATTTAAGATAGGAGGAAAGACATGGTTCAGGGATTAGGAGACGCGGGGTTTTCATTAACATTCGCGGCTATCGGATCTGCCCTCGGTACGGGTGTGGCGGGGATGGCGGCGATCGGCGCGTGGAAAAGGTCTTTTATACAGAACAAAGCGGCTCCTTTTATACTGATCGCGTTTGTCGGGGCACCGTTGTCCCAGACGATCTACGGGATGATCCTAAGGAACGCCATCAAATCGGCGAACTTTGCCGCTTCAAATCAGGCCGCGTTAATGCTAATGGGGTTGGCTGCCGGCGTCGCGATGGGCATGTCGGCGTGGATGCAGGGGAAGGCCGGCGCGAGCGCGGCAGACGCCCTTGCTGAAACAGGGAAAGGGTTTAGTAATTACATCATGGTTGTGGGTGTTATCGAAACCGTGGCTCTTTTTGTGATGGTATTTATGCTGACAGCCCTTCCGCAATAGCGGGTTAGTTTGACAGAGACAGACGTGTAGTATATAATGTCGGAACTGCGAGGGCGTGTAACTCAGCGGTTTAGAGTGCTTCCCTTACAAGGAAGAGGTCATAGGTTCGAATCCTATCACGCCCACCAGCCTTCGCCGCCTTTCTTTTTGGGTTCAGGTTTTTCTTTTTCATCATCATCCGGTCTTTTCTTTTTTCCTTGTATCTTTTTGTCTTAAGATCATACTTCCTGTAGAAAAAAGATTGAATTGTCAAGTGTGGAGACCTGACTGCTAAGACGAAGAGGAGGAATGGATTGGTTTTTAGCTGTCCATACGCTATAATGATATCCGAAGGATTGAAATTAATCGGAACATTGATAAAATTTACACGTGATCATGTAAAGGACAGACATTATGGATAGAACAAGAAAACCACTTATTGTAGGGATTTTAAGAGAAAAAAGCATAACGGGAGAAAAACGTGCTCCGTTAAGCCCTCCGGATGTTAAGTGGCTGGTTGAAAGGAACGTCAAAGTTGAGGTAGAAGCAAATACTCAAAGGGTTTTCAATGACAGTGAATATGAAAAAGCCGGGGCGGTCATAGTGAAAAACATCAAAGCCGCCTCGTTATTGGTGGGGGTGAAATCCCCGGATCCTCCGAACATTATAGGCGGTAAAACGTATATGATATTTTCACATACTGCCAAAGGGCAGAAGAATAATATAACTCTGCTGAAGGAGTTTATAAGGAAAAACGTGACCCTGATAGATTATGAGAGGATAAAAGATCAGAGGGGCAAAAGGTTGGTTCATTTTGGCAAATACGCCGGAATATGCGGTATGGTAGACAGCCTTTACTACTATGCGCGGAAGTTGAAGAATGATGGTATATTTACGCCTTTCTTGACGCTTAAACAAAGCTGGAAGTATAAAGATGCAGAGGATATGCGCAAGGGGCTGGAAAAGGTAAGAGAAAAAATAGCAACAGAAGGTTTGCCAAACGAAATAAAGCCTTTTATCACAGGTTTAATAGGCAGGGGGAACGTGAGTTCCGGTGTGCAGGAAGTTTTAAGCCTTATGGGAGCGGAAGAAGTACACCCGAGGGATATAGACAGGTTCGTGCAGGTACGCCGGAGGGATGCGAAAAAAATATATATGATAATTTTTTACCGGGAGGAAAAAATAAGGGCCAAAACAGGGAAAAGATTCTATTTTGAAGAATACCTTGAACATCCGGAGAAATTTAAATCCAACATGGATAAATATATATCCAAGCTTAATATTCTGGTCAATGCCTCTTACTGGGATGCACATTACCCGAGGATGGTTTCCAAACATATGCTGAAGGAGCATTACAATAAAAAGAGGTTCAGGATGAAATTTATCGCGGATATAGCATGCGATATTGGAGGGTCAATAGAAGCGACATATAAAACTACCGACCAGAAATCACCGGTTTATACATATGATCCCTCGCATGATCTTTATAAAAAAGGATATAAAGCGCCGGGGATTACAATGCTTGCTATTGATAATTTGCCTACAGAACTTCCCAAAGATTCGTCCGAGAGTTTCAGCCGGCTCATACGGGAATATGTTTATCAAGTGGCTGAGCACGGGGCCCTTAATATTACGGAGCATGTTGTTATTCCTGCTGAGATTAGAAAGGCCGTAGTTGTGCAAGGTGGAGAACTTACGGAAGGTTACAAGTATCTGGAGCAATATTTCGCATGAGAAGAAGAACTACCATATTAAGTGTAGGGGAAAAAAAAGATTTTGATTCTTATGAAAAGTTTCATAAGCAGAGACATGTCATAAGAAGCAGTGGATTTGTTTACAGGTCTATCGATTTTGACAGGTTGTTTACCGAAGGAGTACCTGTAATAAAAAATGAGAGAGTCATAGTATTTATCTTCTTCCCGTTTAAATACTGGGATAACCAGATCGAACATAAAACCTACAGGGGGATGTACGGTAATCTTACTTTTCATAAAAAATTCATGAAATACGGGAAGGCTATCCGGAAAAGATTGGAGGAAACCGTTTCTGCAGACGAGATTATTTTTGTGAATAACCCGGAAACCTCGGCATTATACAGAGATAAATTCATAATGAAAAAAGTTTTATCTAAAAATGGTGTAAACATCCCCCGTGATGTAAGTTCCAGGAGCATCGGAGGCATGAAGAGAATATTGGAACGGGATGGCAGGATCTTTATAAAACCAAGATGCGGATCCATGGGGAAGGGCATAACGTATCTTGAAAAAGGCAACTGGCAGACTAACTTGGAGTTACGCCGCAATAAGATCACGAGCAAGCATTCGGATTATGGATGGGTTTTCAAGGATATTACGGAGAACAGATCTTTCCTGAGGGAACTGCTTAAGAAGGATATCATAGCGGAAGAAGCGATTGATCCTTTAAAGATGAACAGTTGTATCGTGGATTTTAGAGTTTACGTATTTCTAAACAAGGTTTTATACATATACCCAAGAAAAGGGAAATCAGGGGCAATAACCACAAATATCTCCCAGGGAGCGAAAGGATCTCCCCGCATCCGGGCAGGATTGTCTAGCGTCGCAATAAAGAAGATAGAAGAACAGTGCATACTGGCGATGAAAGCGCTGAACCTTAACTTTGCTGGTATCGATGTGATGCTGGATAAGTATAAAAAGAAAGCGTATGTCATAGATGTGAACATGTTCCCCGGATTCCCCAAAACAACAACTTTCAATATCCCCTATTCGTTAACAAAAAAGATCTGCACGATAGGGTAGACGGTTGAGTTTACGAAAATACAGTACCGTTTATCAAATCAATTCCAGATCTGTCCCTATTTTGGTCTATTTTTAAGAACGGGCAAATTCAAGCAATGGTGAGTAATTATTGCTATCAGCCGCATGCAGTACTTTGATATATCTTTTTCTACAATCTCCAGCTTGTGATAATTCCGTACGCCCCCAACTAAATTCCTTTTCATTCAAAATTTGTTTTTGAATAAGATTAGTCATCATTCTATCGTGTCTTCCATTACCATTTGAAAAAGGGTGGACAGAAACTAACCGGTGATGAAAACGTACAGCTATTTCATCATTATTGTATGTTTTATGTTCAAGCCAGTATTTAAAATCATCTAAAAGTTTTTGCAGTTCAGTAGATATTTGCCAGGCCGGGACAGGTGTATATGCTCAGTAAATAGGTAACACTTTTTAGTTTATCAAATTAAACCCATAGCTGTACCTGATTTTAATTCCGCACCTGTACCTGGTCTTAATCTCACACTTGTATCTTCAAAACACATAACCGTCTAATATTTCATCTGGTTTACCTATGATTCTTCCCCTGTAGCTACACCAGGGATAATCTTCGGGGTGTTGGCACATTTTTGCTCTCACAGGGTTCATTTCTATGTAAGTGGCACAATTAATAAGGTATAGATCCTTCTGTATCACATAATTTTTATATCTACTCTGCCACAAGTGGCCACATTTCAGCAATAAAGCAGTTGTAGGATCGGTTTCATAAACGGCAATAGATGTTCCAATATAATGCTGGGGGGGGTATAATGGGGGAAAGAAAACGTTCAATAACCAGGAGAAAGTTATGAAGAAAAAATTTGCGGTACTCTTATCAATGACAATGGCCATGCAGGTGATCTTTCCCCAGATCGGTGAATCCAGACAAAGGGAGAACCTGTATTCTGTCTTGCAAGACCAAAGCGAAGTAAAAACATATATCCGGGATGTAAGAGATTCCAGCGGGAGTTCAGAGGAGTTTGTGACGCTTATCAAAAAGGATTTAGAATCCGATCTCGAGGCGAGAAAGAGCATCCATTTTGTAATTGTTAATGATGAAAAAGACGCGGATATCATAATAAGTTGTGATATTGCAGAACGCATGTGGATAGAAGTAGATCCGATAGATATGGTGCATAGTGCGGCTGCGGGCGTGTATGACGCCATGATAAAAGAGAACTACTCCAGATTGGAAGCGGTTTTTGTGGTGGAGAGAGGTCCGCGCAAGGTGATTTTTAAGAGAATAGGGGGTAAGAGAATCATGTGGGATCAGAGCGTTCAGGCCACGGTAACAAAAAAGATCATGCCTGAGAAGGAAAGTATCCCTCTCGTATCAGAACGTTTAGTTGAAGTATTTATGCGGAAGTGCTTCAGTAAAAAAGCTAAAATATAGCAGATACTTTATGGATTAGAATTCTGGCGACGGTTCTCGAATCCAAGCTACACCTGGTAAAAAATCCACCCTACAAGTGTCACCATCCCGAATCAATCCCAAAGCTGATATCTGAAAGCTATTTTTAATCCCCGGACCAGTCCAAATTTTTCTAATCCTTTACAAAAGCCCCAAGATTGTGTATTATCTTCGTTTCCGGGATAAACGGACACAGTGTAATTAAGTAAACAAAAAGCAATGATATGATAACAGTTAACAACGTATCACTACAATTCGGCAAGCGCAAACTTTTTTCCAAGGTCAATTGCACTTTTTCACAGGGTAATTGCTATGGATTAATAGGCGCTAACGGTTCGGGTAAATCGACATTTTTAAAAATATTGTCAGGCGATGTAGAAACTTCGTCCGGAGAGGTTTCTATTACCCCCGGTAAAAGGGTAGCGGTCCTGAATCAGGATCAATTTGCTTTTGATGAATATACGGTTCTTCATACGGTCATAATGGGGCATAGGCGCCTTCATGACATAATGACAGAAAAAGACGCGCTTTACGAAAAAGGGGATTTTTCCCATGACGACGGGATGCGAATTGCCGAGATAGAGGGCGAGTTCGTCGAGCTTGACGGGTGGAATGCCGAAGCCGGCGCGGCTAAACTGTTAAGCAATGTAGGTATTTCGCAGGAGCTTCTTGACGTTGAGATGAGACAGCTTGAGGGATGGCAGAAAGTCCGCGTGCTTTTAGCTCAGGCACTCTTCGGGAACCCCGATATTTTACTGCTTGATGAACCTACAAACCATCTGGATGTGGAGACCTGCGTGTGGCTTGAGGGATTTTTATGCAATTTCAAAAATACCGCTATTGTTGTTTCTCACGACCGGCATTTTCTTGATAAAGTCTGCACGCATATCGCGGATATCGATTACGGTAAGATACAGTTGTATGCGGGGAATTACACTTTCTGGATGCAGTCAAGTCAACTTGTTCTCGAGCAGCGCAATCAGGCTAATAAAAAGATAATGGAAAAACGTAAAGAGCTTGAGGCGTTTATAGCGCGGTTCAGCGCCAATGCCTCCAAGGCAAGGCAGGCCACCAGCCGCAAAAAAAGTTTAGAAAAACTCAAGCTTGAGGATGTAAAGCCGTCTTCGAGAAAATATCCGTATATAAATTTCGAACAAGAGCGCGACGCCGGAAATAGCATATTGAGCATCGAGAATCTGTCCAAGTCACGTGACGGACAGGTCGTGTTCAAGGATCTGAATATCAGAATAGAAAAGGGAGATAAGGTCGCTTTTGTAGGTCAAAATGATCTTGTCAAGACGACTTTATTTCAGGTCCTTATGGGCGAGATCAAACCTGACGCCGGCAAAGTTGCCTGGGGGGTGTCGACAAAAAAAGCGTATTATCCCAAAGATAACACGGGTTATTTTGATGCGAATATCGATCTTATCGATTGGCTTATGCAGTACACGGAGAATACAGAGGAAGCCTTTGTGCGCGGGTTTTTAGGACGCATGCTTTTTTCGGGCGATGAAGCCTTTAAAAAAGTGAACGTTCTTTCCGGCGGAGAGAAGGTCAGATGCATGTTGGCGCGTATGATGCTTGTACAAGCCAATGTTCTGATACTGGACGAACCTACAAACCACCTGGACCTGGAGGCTATCACGGCCTTGAACGAAGGGCTCAATCGATATAAGGGAACTATTCTTTTTTCGTCGCATGACCATCAACTGCTTCAGACAGTAGCAAACCGTATTATCGAGATCACACCATATGGGTACATCGACAGAGTCAACACGACGCATGATGAGTACCTGTCCGATAAAAACATAGAAGAGAGACGCCATCGATTGGGACAACCAGGGACCCGTCCATAGATCAATCCCAGATTTCATAGTGTGAACCCGTTCCCAGAAGTTTCGAATAGAGAGCTTCCCAGGCTGACTGCAGCTTATTTACTGCGATCCAAAGAATTTTTGCTCGAATCATGAAATCGCGTATACTTGCTTGTAAAAGGGGGTAATTATGGATATTAATCTGGCTACAGTGGGACTAATAGTTATCATGGTCGCATGGTTCGTTCAGTGGTGGAAGATATATAATCAGGGCTGGTCCTTAAACTGATTACGCCCAATTTATCACTGTCCCCGGACGTGAAGTATCTATGGGGACTGTTTCTAAATACGCAAACATGATGGAGGGACATGAAAAATATACCGAAACAATATGAGGTCGGGGATGATGAGATTCATCTTTTGATAAATAAATTAGTCGAACGCTCCGCGTCTACCGAGACAAGGTCTGTTTTTCGCGAAATTTTCACAACGGTTGTAAAGCTCGGAATAGAATCAAAAGACAAAGTTGACATCAACCTTCTTAACAATGTCCTCAAGGAGTTTCGTTACTCATTCAAGGTATTTTCGAAGTACAGAAATACGAAAAAAGTTATCATATTTGGTTCTGCCAGGTCTAAAAAAACATCAGCTGAATATAGGATGGCTGATTCATTTGCGAGAACGATAACCCGGAAGGGCTATATGGTTGTGACCGGGGGCGGGCCGGGGGTAATGGAAGCCGGTAATAAAGGCGCCGAAAGAGGCAAGGATTTCGCCCTGAATATCCGGCTTCCATTTGAGCAGAAACCGAATCCTTATATGGACGAGAAAGAGAGGCTGATCAATTATAAATATTTTTTTACAAGAAAATTATTTTTCATGAAAGAAACAGACGCTACAACGCTTTTCCCAGGGGGGTTCGGAACAAATGACGAGGGATTTGAGGCGCTTACTTTGATCCAAACCGGTAAATCAATGCCAAGGCCCATAGTTTTGATGGAGCCTGAAGGATCGACCTATTGGGCATCCTGGAAACGTTTTATTAATAACCAATTGGTAAAAAAAGGATATGTGAATAAAGAAGATATGAAGCTCTTTTACATAGCCGGGGATGTTAACGAAGCCGTATCTTATATTGAGGAATTCTACAAGATCTATCATTCCGTGAGGTATTTAGGGGATTTGACCATTATTCGTCTCAAAGAAATGATCCCGACCCGGGACATAGAACTTTTAAATAGAGAGTTTAAGGATATACTTTCCTCCGGGAAGATAGAGGTCTCGCAACCGGCAAAAGTAGAAAGAGAAAGAGGCGAATATCTTGACTTGCCGCGTCTTTCGATGAAGTTCAATCGCCGCGATTACGGTAGACTTTGCGAGATGATACGAGTTATAAATAAGGCAAATAACCGGGGTCAGGCCTCCTCAGATATTAAAATCACATGAAACAGGAGGCATTGATAAAAAATACTATTTTGCCCTACATAAAGGCGCTTGTAGCAACAGCGTTGTTGCTGTTTGTCCCGGCAAGGACTTTTCTTTATTGGCAGGCATGGGTTTTTATGACCTTATCCCAATGATCTTAATAGCCCTGTATCTTTTTAAATGCAGCCCTGAATTGCTGAAAAGAAGACTGGATATCAAAGAGAAAAAGCCCAAGCAAGGCATTATCGCTAAGATGTTTTACATATCGGTCGGTCTCTTCTTATATTTTCCGGCCTCGACAAGCACTATGGTTGGTCGTCAGTGCCGTTCGTTATTATGATTGCTTCGGAGGTCCTGTTTCTTGCGGGATATGTATTTCTTTTTCTTGTTTTCAAAGAAAATAAATATCTGCCCATACTATTGTAGTCGAGGAAGAGCAGGGTGTAGTGGCAACCGGGCCGTATGCTATTGTGCGTCACCCTGTGTATCTTGCCGAACTGATAATGTTCGTTTTTGTACTGTTAGCATTAGGGCCTTACCGGGCTATTGCTGTAAATAAAACCAGATATCGTTTGATCCCGGGTATTTGGTAAATACAAAGCAGACCGTTTTAATTTCGGGAACACAATACTTAATGTGCGCCAAGAAAGCTGATACAAGCGGGTTATCATGAATAAGGTAACCCGACTAAAGACTAGCCATCAAGTCGGCACGGAACCTTGCACAATAGGAGAGAGAGAATGCTGAGAAGTAGCAACCCAGTTTTTTGCTTTTATGGTGCGTATTCCGGAATTTATGATACAATAACGTCATTCTTCCAATCCAAGGAGGTTTCAGGTCTTCAAGATAGCGGGTTTCGATAAACAGATAAATATCACCTGATAATGACCAGGGACGATCCCGCTTTAAGCGGCGCGGGTATTTTTCCTCGTCGCAGGGTTCAGTGCTTTCGCATACGAAAGCAGGCCGGCCGCGAAATCGGAGACCACGCGGATCTTCTCATAATCGATTTGGACATCGTTCAGATATTGCAATATAAGATATTGCCGCTGTCCCGAAGGCATAACACCCCCGAAGAAAAAAAGGAGGCTACATTGGCGAGAAATAATTACTCATTCAGTAAGAGGCAGAAAGAATTGGCAAAGAAAAAGAAAAAAGAAGATAAGAGACAAAGCAAACTAGAGAAAAAAAACATGCAGGACAATGTGGATACGGGGCAGATGTCTCCGGACATAACTTGACCCTGAAGTTTTTTTTAGAAGATAATTGACAAGCGAGGTTGTTATGAATATTTGGGCACTATGCATGCGCGCCGAAGGCCAAATTTGTCCATTTTGCAAGGTCTTAGTTGTTCTGGGAATAGTTCTATTAAGCGGATCAATAGGCTACTTCATAGGAAAAAAGAATAAACAAAAATAGCCTTACCCCTCCCTATAGCACATTCTTTGTTTTACGACAGTCCTGTTGACACGACAGTCCTGTCGGCCTTTAAATTTCATGTCAAATGGGTTAAAATGAAGTGGCATGTATGGTCCGCGATCCTAACGATCATATTAGCTACTACACATGTGTGCCTCGTTGTATTTTTTGATTGAGTATACCTTACAACAACCATATGAAAAACGCTGATCTTGATAAAGAGTATGAAACGCTTAAGAGAAAATTCTCTATTCCCAGCGGAGAGAGCTTGAAACAAATGCGCGCGACCGCGGAAGGGGAGAGGAGATATTCAGACAGGATAAAAAAGTGGGATCACTTTAAAAAGAAATGGAACATTCTTTTTTTTATTAGAGATAAGCCCGTTTTTCGGGGGAAAAAATAGAAAGATATATCCATTGATGATACAATGGCAACCACTATGAGCGAGAAATTAATTCAATTCTTTTTAAAACGGCATCTGTTAACCAATCTTATATTTGTCGGGATATTGGCAGGAGGGATCTTCGCGTGGATAGGCCTGCCCAAAGAGGAACTGCCTGATATAACGTTTGATACCGTAAGGATTACCACCAATTATCCCGGGGCTTCCACTGAGGATGTGGAGTATTATGTCACGGAACCTGTGGAAGAAGCGATCCGTGATATCGACGGAGTTTACCGTGTTTACAGCGCGACAAGCATAGGGAATTGTACGGTAACAGCCGAAATAGAAAAAGACCATCCTGACAAAGAAGCGGTCATATCTGAAATACGCAATGAGGTGCTTGATGCGGATCTGCCGACTGATATCGTTGACGATCCGCACGTCCGTGTATTTAAGACATCACGCAAAGCCATAATCGATATCGGGCTTATATACAAGGGGAAAAATATCCTCGATATTCCTTCCCGTGAAAAACTCCAGACGTACGCTCTTGTATTTGAAAATGAGCTCATGAACCTGCCCGAGATAAATTCAGTATCAAGGTCAGGCTATCTGAAAGATGAGATACATGTAGAGATCGTGCCGGACAAGCTTAAAGAATACAACATCACTTTTAACACCGTTATGCAGGAAATAAAGAACGGCAATGTGCGCCAGCCGGCCGGGAGCATAGAAAATATAAGCGAGCCCAAAGTGACGCTTTCAGGTGAGCTCAATACAGTCGAAAAACTCAAGGAGATGAGCGTTCAGGGCGGTTTTGAAGGCCAGATAATAAGGGTGAAAGATCTGGCGAATGTGGAGAAAGGTTATGAGAAAAAGAAGACGGTCTTAAAAATAAACGGGCACGAAGGGATATTCCTGAATGTGAGGAAAAATTCCGGATATGGCATTATTGACGCCGTAAACGCGGTTGAAAAAGTCGTCAAGGGTTTTAGCGATAACACCTTGAAGGATACGGGTATTGAACTTATTCTTCTTGATGACGAATCTTTTGACGTAAGGAATAGGCTGAGTCTTATAACCATGAACGGCGCGATCGGATTTATACTTGTCGTAATCATTCTTTTCGTGTTTCTTGATCTCCGTTCCGGATTGTGGGTGGCGCTGGGGATCCCTTTCACTTTTTGCTTTACGCTCGTAGGAGGGCTTCTTATAGGATATACCGTAAACAATATCACGCTTGCCGCTATCATAATAGTCATGGGAATGGTCGTGGACGACGCTATAGTTGTCGCGGAGAATATAAGCCGGATGCGGGCCGGAGGCATGACAAAGGAAGAAGCTTCGGTTAAGGGTACGGCCTTTGTGTTGCTGCCTATTATTGCCAGTATAGTGACGACCTGTGTCGCGTTCGTGCCGCTTTTCTTTTTCGCGGGGCGTTTCGGGACGATGGTAAAATTCATACCGCCTATCGTCTTTTTAATGCTTGGAGGAAGCTTGTTTGAAGCGCTTTTTATATTACCCGGGCATATGATGCTTCCTTTTGGTAAAAAGAAAAATTCAAACAAGTCTAAAGGTGAACGTTGGATAGAATGGGCAGAAAATAAATACGAGACCATAGTGAACAAAACCCTGAAACATAAGTTCACGGTACTCATTATTTTTGTCGCAGTGCTTTTACTGGCAGGTTGTATCGCTTCCAGGGGAATGAAGTTCGTGATGTTCCCGGATGAGGAAACCAGACAGATAAGGATCACCGCGGAAACACCTCCCGGAACCATGAGATATGAAACGGCACGCATGACCCAACCGATAGAAGATGTTGTGCAGGATTACACCGGAGGAGAGGTAATGGGATACAGAAATGAAATAGCACAATCAAGAGGGGGATCCGCCGCTCAGGAAAATAAGTTCCGCATAAGAATAGAAATTCTCCCCAGAGAACAGCGGAAAAAATCCGCCGATCAGCTTATAAAAGAATGGAAGGGCAAACTTGAGGGTGTGCGGGGAATAGAAAATATACGCATGAGTAAAACCTGGCACGGCCAGAACTCAGCAAGCCCGATAGAGATATTGATAAAGGAGAACAATAATCAGCGCAGATATCAATTGGCTGATGAACTTGCGGAAGAAATGCGGAAAGATCCCGCGCTTATTAACGTGGAGATCGATAGGCCGATGTATAATCCGGAGTATCGTCTTATTTTAAACAGAGACAAAGTAAGGCGCCTTGCGATAAATCCTTCGGATATTGCCAAAACACTAAGGGCGTCTCTCGAAGGTACCATACTTTATGAATTCAGCGGTGATGAAGAACCCGTGTATGTAAGGCTTACCGTTATTCCGGGCGCCAAAGACGATATTGCTAAAATATTCGAGATACCGGTGGAAAACCAGGGCCAGTATTTAGTGCCGCTTAAAGACCTCGTCACGATCGAAAAAGTCGAAGGCCCGGATTCAATAATCAGGGAAGACATGAAAAGGTGCACCACGGTTTACGCCGATATCGTTCCACGTTCCAGGAAAACACCGCTTAATATCGCGGATAATTTCGAAAAAAATATATTCCCGAAATTCAAAGCGAAATATCTCACGTCTATAGTGGAATTCAGGGGAGAGGTCAAAGATACGAGGGAGTCAGGAAGAGATTTTATGTTTGCCGTTATAATGGCAGTGTTTTTCATATACATAATACTGGCGCTTTTCTTCAACTCCCTTTTTAAACCGTTCATTATCATGCTTGCTATTCCTTTTGGAATAGTGGGTATCATTCTTGCTTTTTGGGTGCACGGAATAAGTATGTACGGGTTTTTCGCGGTCATCGGGGCGTTGGGGCTTGCGGGTGTTGTCGTCAATGATTCCATAATAATGATGACAAAACTTGACCGGTCTTTTGACATGGGAAAAGACAGAAAAGAAAAAGATCTACAGATATCGGGTATAGCTAAAACTCGTTTAAGAGCGGTACTGCTTACAACAGTGACTACAGTTGTGGCCATTATACCCACGGCTTATGGCTGGGCAGGGTACGATTCAATGCTTGCGCAGATGATGCTGGCGATCGCGTGGGGGCTTTTGTTCGGGACCCTGATAACCCTGGTGTTGATCCCGTGCATATACAGTTTTTATAAAGGCGTTCAATATGATCTGGTAAAAAAATAATATGATAAAAAAAATCCTGATAACAGCGCTTTTAGGCATTTTAATTTTGAATCCACATGTCTTCGCTCAAACAGCGAAAGAAATAGAGACTTTATCGCTGGATGAATTTATTGAGCTTGCATGCGCGAGAGATAAAGTATTTGATCGGATACTCATAGAAAATCTCAAATTGAACTACAAAAAGAAGCTGGAGCTTCCTGCTGATGATATAGTGATATCCGCTAAAAGCGAGTATGAAGTATTTTTAAAGTATGACAAGGGATATCCTGTCTATGAGGTGACACTTAGTAAGCTTTTTCCCTATACAGGCACTGAAATAGAGGTTGGATACAATTCGACCATCAAGGATACCATAATAGGCGACGTAGACGCTGAATTTTATGCCTCAGTTTCGCAGCCTGTAGCGCGAAACGCCTTTGGCAAGGCAACCAGGCTTCTGGATAAGATCGTGGGCATGGAAATAGACATCGCCAAATACCAGATAGTTGAAGCGTATGAGCAGTATTTATCCATAGTAATTAGCATATATTACGACTGGTATGAAGCGTATGAGAATGTCAAGACGGCGGAAAACTCTTACAATGCGAACGTGAAGCTTTTGGAAAACGTCGAGGAAAGAGCGAAGAACAATATAGCCTTGCCGGTGGATGTTAATAAGGTAAAACTCCAAGTACTGCTGAAAGAGGAGACTTTGATCGCGTTGAGGAGCCAATTTGAGGAGTATACAAATCTTTTAAAGAAAAGCATAGGGTATGATGTTGAAGAAGCTCTCTTGCCGTACCCGATAGACCAGTATGACAATGTGGTCATAGATTTCGAAAAGGATTACAAAAAATTCAGAGAAGACAGCAGAACGTCGATGATCCTTGATATGCTGGAAGAGAAAAGTGCTCTCGCGGTTGATAAGGACGCAGATGATCTGCTTCCTTCGATAGATCTTTTCGCGGAATATGCGATCAAATCCGATGATCGGTATCTCAGGAAAGACGATAAGAGAGTGTTTGCGGGGGTGTCGTTGGACTATCCGTTCCCGGGTCAGGTTGAACACGCTGAACAGGAGACAGCAAAAGTGGAACATGAGCGGCGCGTACTGGAGAAAGTAAATACGCATATAAGGATCTATACGGAGCTCCGAAATATTTATGAAGAGATAAAAAAGACGAGAGAACTTATAAAAATATCAGAAAAAAAAGTTGAAGTGGCACAATCTATAGTTAAGGACGATACGGTGAATTATTCTTATGGAAAAGTAATACTCAACAATTTCATTGATGAAGTCAATCAACTTGATTTTAACAGGTTCAGCAAAATACAATACAATATAAAGCTGAAGAAACTTATTGTTGACTGGCTGACCCTGACTGATCAACTTGTCAGGAAGAAAGGCCTGGATATCTAAACACAGGGGCGTTACTCTCGCCATTAACTTTTCAGGTATTTTCATAATACACCAAATTTCCGCGAAATAAAGACCAAATATCCCGCGGGTATGATTCATGTATCTTTTCTGACGCGGAAGGCCTATAATGATCCTAAATAGGACTAAACACAAACAGGGCAAGACCCCGCAAGGATAAACAATATGCAGATAAAAACTTCACCCGAACATCGAAAATGTAAGTATCCGTTCTGCAATAATATTCTAAGCATTTACAACCATGCAGACCATTGCAATGTTCATCTCAAATCGACTTTTTGGGAAGACAAAGTCGATGGTGTGCCCGTTAACCAGTTCAAGCAAGACACTCCGAAAGTGAAATCCACACATGGTTTCCGGGGCATGGATTCCAAACGATAAAAGAGAGATCAGTCGAGGATCTCCAAGAGCCTTTCCCCCTAAAGGATAGGTATAACAACCCTTCCGGAATCGATTCCAGGATGCTACCTTCATTTTATATAAAACCATAAGAAAATTTACATTTAAATATTGACATAAAGAAGTTATTGGGGCATTCTACAAGCATATTTGGATGATTATATGACCACATGTCCATATAATCAGAAGACAGCGTGTTTCTGGCTTATAGAATAAATGACAGATCAAGCCTGACCAGAGGCTTGTGAGCGGCAGGCAAAAAGGGTTTTAGCAATGACAAATTTGGTATGTAAAAAAAACATGCAATATTTTACGAGGAGTGAAAATGCGAACAGACCAAAGTGTGTGTGTGGAATCCCTTCTTACCAAAAGGGATATGAGTAGGGAGGGTAAGGAAAAGCAGGTGTGGGGCATTGCCGGCAGTATTGACATTTATGATTGTGATCCCGCGACGATTCGTGACGCCGTTAAAATCAGAGAGTTTGTCGAAAAGCTTTGTGACTTGATCGAGATGAAACGGTTCGGAGAAACAATGGTGGTTCATTTTGGCGAAGAAGAGAGGGTGGCTGGTTTTTCCATGGTTCAACTCATAGAAACATCACTTATATCCGCTCATTTTGCCAACTTGACCAATACTGTTTATCTGGATGTTTTCAGCTGCAAACCCTATGATCTCGAAATTGTTGAAAAGTTTTCGCGAGAATTTTTTAAGGGTAAAAGAACCATTACGAATGTGAAACATCGTTATTAGCATGCTGGAAATACGCGGCGAGACAGACATTGATGTATGCCGTCGGCTCTGGGAACGTTTTATCCCGCCTGTTCAACTTACCGATCTTTGGAGTGTCCGCGAATGCTTTCATCGCAATTTTAAACGTGAATTATTTTTTGTGACAGCAAAACGCGACGGAGATCCGGTTGGTTTTTTGCCGTTGAGTTTTATTCCTGAGAGATCTTATTACGGATATTTTCCGGGAGAGGTTTGGAACGGGAAAACATGGCTTGAACAAAATCGCGTAATAGTCCCCAACCGGAACGTTCTTGTGCAAATATTGAATTGGCTGGACAAAGGCGGCAAAAGATATTTTCTCAGGTATCTTGTTGATAACCAGCATTTCTGCCCGGATACAGTAAGCGTGGATGAAACGGGATATCTTTTTCAGCCCGGATCTGTCGGGTTTGATATTGACGGATATTATAGCCTCTTTTCCGGAAAATCCATCAAAAAGATCAAACAGGATATTGACAAGATATGTAAAAAAGGGGTCGAGATCCGTACAAACCGGACCGAAGATTTTGACTTGATGGTTCAAATGAGCCTGGGAAGGTTTGGTGATGAATCATATTTTTCGGATAAAAGATTCCTCGAAAGCTTTCGGGATTTGAAAGATCATTTTCATGAAAAAGGCTGGTTAAGGATGACCACGGTCCTTATAGACGGAGAACCGGCCGCCGTTGATATGGGGTGCGTCTATCAGGGGGTCTACACGCTTCTGGCGGGCGGAACTCACAATGACTATCCGGGAGTAGCTAAAGTTATCAATCTTCATCATATGAAGGAAGCCTGCAGGGAAAAATACGAAAAAGTGGATTTCCTATGCGGCGATTTTTCATGGAAAAAAATATTTCATCTTTCCCCTAATCCGCTATATAAGTTATGCAATGATATCTAAGGCAAGAAAATGCTTGATCTAAAAAAAGTGATAGTTTTAGGAACAACCGCCGACTACATAGAATTATTGATAGACCGTTTCGGGGAAAGAGTGTTCTTTGTTACAGATCCTTGCGAAAGGATCAAATGGAAGGGGCAAAAGCCCGCGCCTTTACAAGAGGTATTGCTTGATCTCAAGGACCAGGATGCTGTTTTTGGGGATCTAAAAGCATACTTGCGCGAACATAACATTGAACCATCGGGAATAGTGTGTTTTGACTGTGAATCATTGGCGCTTGCGGCAATAATCGCCTCAAAATTTAAATTACCCTTTTCCGGGCTTGATCCGGTAATGAATTGCCGGTCAAAATATCTATCCAAAAGTATCTGGAAAGCTAACGGCATACCTTGTCCGGATTGCGGTTTGATCCGGAATGAAAAGGACGCTGCTCTTTTTTTAAAGTCATTAAATGGTATAGCTGTGATGAAACCTTTGACGGGCAGTGGCGGGGAATTCGTTTTATTGTGCAAGACTGATGAGGATTGTCGGCAAGCATATAGAACGATCACCGAAAAATTAAAAGATCATCATGATAACAGGATGTATTCATCACGCAATATGCCGCGCGGAGAAGATCCGCTGAAAGATGTTGTTATGGAACAATATCTTCCCGGAGATGAGTATAGCTGCGATTTTATTTATGAAAACGGAAAAGTCAGGGTTCTCCGTTTGGCGAAAAAAATAATGAACCACGAGATAACCTTCGGAACTGTGTCAGCGTACATATTAAAGGTGGATCTTCCCGGAGATTGGGATATAAAAAAACTTGAAACACGCCTTCAAGCTGCCTCCAAAAGTTTGGGGCTTGACCGGACAATAGCCATGGTGGATCTCAAAATATGTCACGATGAGGTATTTTTATTGGAAATAACGCCGCGGCCGGGCGGTGATTGCTTACCGTTCCTTATACAGGCGAGTTCGGGTTTTGATATTTTCAAAGCAACGCTTGATTTTTCTGAAGGAAAAAAGATATTTGTCCCGGACAGGGACGAATGGGAGAAAGCGGTCGGGCTTTCTCTGATCGCTTTACAGCGAGGTGTCTTGAAGACGCTTGATGCAGGAGTTCTTGTAAAAGATACCCGGGTTATTGACTGTTATTTTAAGCGCTCGATAGGAGAGGCGATCGAACTTCCTCCGAAAGATTACGGTTCCCGTATACTTGGTTATGTCATTTTTCGGCCGGATCCCAATGCAGGGATAGAAGAGCAGTGTATGGAGATATCGCGGAAATTGGTTATTGAAATGGAATGAAGTATGGATGACCAACAATACTTGAATAAGGCGCGGGACATTTTAAGGACACGGACGCCGTTGATCGATAAGGGCCGACTACGTTCGTTCGTTGATGAGTTTATTAAAGACCGCCAACGATATCAGGAAGCGCATGATCGGGCCGGATCTCCTCTGTACCTTTTTGATGAAAGGGCGTTAATAAGGAAAGCAAAAGAATTCCGGAATGCGTTCCATTCGGAGTTTCCCAGAGTTAGCATCTTTTACGCGCTTAAGAGCAACAGCCATCCGTTCATCATGGAAAGCTTGATCAACGAGGGGTACGGGATCGATGTATCAAGCGGAAAAGAACTCGAGCAGGCGCTGCGGTATTCCCCGGCGAAAATTATTTTCAGCGGTCCGGGTAAAACTCTTGAGGAGCTTTGCCTTGCTTGCGGTAATGCCGATACGGTGACCGTTCTTCTGGACAGCTTTGGCGAACTTTCCCGCCTCGGGGAAACCGCCTCGGGGAAAGATGTACGGATAAAAGCGGGCGTACGGCTTATGATCGAGGAAAAAGGATTATGGAGAAAATTCGGCATACTTTTAAGCGACATAGAACGGTTTTTCGATGAAGCGAAAAAATACCCTAATGTCGAATTATGCGGCTTGCAGTTCCATTCCAGCTGGAACCTTGATGCCGGCAAACAGACGGATTTTATTTCCCGTCTGGGCAGGGTGCTGGCGCAAATGAACAGGGATGTTCTTCAAAAGATAAATTTCATTGATATCGGAGGGGGCTATTGGCCGGTCCAGGGGGAGTGGATACAGCCATGCGCGACACAGGAAGGACGACTCAAACAATGTATTGAACCCGGCATTCCGGAGGGGATGGAGCATTATGGCATTTCCTCCGCGCCGATCGGGGAATTTGCCCGCCGATTAGCAAAAGCTTTGGAAGAGCATGTCCTCAAATATGTCGACTGCACGATATATTTGGAGCCGGGACGATGGATAAGCCATGAAGCCATGCACATACTGGTAAAAGTTGTTGATAAAAAAGCGTATGATACCGTAATCTGTGACGGTGGAACCAATATGATCGGATGGGAGAGATATGAAACAGATTATTTCCCGGTCATAAACCTAAGCCAGCCTTCGTTAGATGAGCATCCCTGTATGATCTTCGGATCGCTCTGCACTCCTCATGATCTATGGGGGTATTCATACTTTGGGTCGGATATCGGCCCCGGGGATATCTTGCTTATCCCCATGCAAGGTGCCTACACCTACAGCTTAAGGCAGGAATTCATCAAACCCATTCCACCGGTCCACCGTTTACAATAAGAAAAACAACGAGGCATACTGTCATTTTTCGGGAGGTGGGTGTAAGAAAAGTTTCAGAGGTCCCTCGAGCGGCCTCTTTAGTCCAAAATGTTGGCAGGTACCCAGCTCAACAGGATTTTTCTTGACAAACCCTGGTATTTGTGTATACTATCGTCTGTAGAGGTGTAAATGGGGAGTGAAGTTTTTAAACCACAAGGTTGGGAACGATGCGCCTTGTGGTTTTTTGTGTAAAGCCCCATTTACGGGAAATGTATCATCAACAGGAGGTAAGAAGTAATGGCAGAAGGAACAGTAAAATGGTTTAATGACTCAAAAGGTTATGGGTTTATTACGCCAGATGACGGAAGCAAAGATTGTTTTGTTCATCACAACGCGATCCAGGGCGAAGGTTTTAAGTCTTTGGGCGAAGGACAAAAAGTCCAGTTTGACATCGAAGAAGGCGCGAAAGGCCCTCAAGCTGTCAACGTGGTAAAGATATAACGTAACCTACGAAATAAGGCCTGGCAAGAGATTGCCAGGTCTTATCTTCCAAAAGAGCGGCAATTTGATCAGCTCCTGTCTTCGGCGCTCCGCCGTTCACAACCTAATCACTAAGCGCGACAATACAACAAGTGAGATATAAAAGAAAAAAATGATCGTAATCGTTGGCGGCGGGCCCTCCGGTATGATGGCGGCAATAAGCGCCGCTTCTAATAACAATGAAGTGACTCTTATTGAAAAGAATGAACATCTTGGGAGAAAGCTTCTTTTAACCGGCGGCGGCCGCTGCAATCTGACAAATATATGCGAACCAGAAGAGCTGATCCATAATTTTTCTAAAACAGGGAATTTTTTGAGAAATGCGTTCAAAACCTTTGACAATAAGGATCTTATATTGTTTTTCGCCGAAAGAGGGCTAAAAACGAAGGTAGAAGAAGACGGAAGGGTTTTTCCCGTGACAGATAAGGCATTAAGCGTTTTGGATCTACTTGAGGAAGAACTGAAGAGATCAAGGATAAAGGTTTTAGTTAACACAAGCGTTAAAAAGATCAATGTATCGCAAGACGCTGTTACAGGTGTGTTATGCAAAAATGGGACCATTATCGAAGCGGATAAGGTTATTGTAGCTACCGGCGGACTTTCTTACAAAGCAACGGGCTCAACTGGAGATGGCATAAAGTTGGCCGAGGAACTGGGACACAGAATAATCCCCGTAAAACCCGCCTTGGCGGCATTAACTTTAAAAAGCATTTTTCCCGAAAGATTAGAGGGGATATCCCTCAATGATGTAAAACTTATTGTCAAGGCTGACAAAAAGAAAGTAATGTCAGAAAAGGGAAGTATAATTTTTACAAAAAATGGGATATCTGGGCCTATAACGCTTTCTGCCAGCTCAAAAGTGATAGACTGTGCGGATGAAGGCAAAAAGGTGTCTTTGGAGATCGATATTATGCCTATGCTTGACCAGAAAGAGTTCGAAGAGGTGCTGATAAAGAAAATTTCAGGATCATCGGTGAAAACAATAAAAAACGTTCTAAAGGAATTTGCGCCCACGCGGCTTGGTGATCTCCTCTTAGAGCTTTCTAGAATTCCTCAAGACAAAAAAGCCAATCAATTAACATCGAAAGAGAGAAAAGATCTCATAATGCTTTTGAAAGGTCTGAAATTTGATATTAAGGATACTGTTTCATTGGAAAAAGCTCAGGTAACACGAGGCGGAGTATCGGTAAAAGAGATAGATCCAACGACCATGGAGTCAAAAAAAGTGAAAGGGCTGTATTTTGCCGGTGAAATGATAGATATTGACGGGAATTGCGGCGGATTCAATCTGCAAGCGGCATTTTCAACAGGATATTTAGCCGGGCTTTGACGGCACTTTTTGATCGTCAAGTCGGGTTGTTTTTCAGGCGGCGCCGGCAGTATTTTTATTGACAGGTGCGGGCATTAAGGTATAATGCCCTGTAAAGCGGTGGTAAATGAGCAGTACAGGGTGTAAGCGCAGGGGTAAGGGTTTCACGACTTTTTGAGTTTTCACGCTGATCGTTACTACCATAATATCTCCAAGAGGAGGAGTGGAAAAATGGCAAAAGGAACAGTAAAATGGTTTAATAACTCAAAGGGTTATGGGTTTATTACTCCTGAAGACGGCTCGCAGGATGTATTCGTTCATCACAGCTCAATTCAGGGCGAAGGTTATAAATCTTTGGATGAAGGGCAGTCTGTTGAATTTGAAGTTCAGCAGGGACAAAAGGGTCCGGAAGCTATAAACGTAGCAAAGTCGTAATGTCGTGAATGAAGACAAGGCCCGGCAATATGTTGGTGGGGCTTGTCTTTAAAGATCCCAGAGATGATCCTAAAATTGAACCCATATGGATCCCTGGGGTCGGTCATTCAAGGTTCGACCATAATTTGGTTCACAAATTCACTAAATTAGTATAAACTAAAGCAAGAAATAGATACTGAACGGGTGAAATGTAGGAATTCTTAAGCCACAAGGTTAGGAAATCTTAGTCTTGTGGCTTTTTTATTTAATGGGAACAAATAATATGTCAAATCAAAAAAGAAGAAAAGATGTACGGAATATCGCTATCATAGCACACGTAGACCACGGGAAGACGACGCTTGTTGACGCACTTCTGAAATATACCGGAGCTTACGATTTCAAAGAGGGCGAGGCCACCATAATGGATTCCAATCCCCTGGAGAGGGAAAGGGGGATCACTATTTTGTCAAAGAATGCCTCTCTTCAGTATAAAGGAGTACAATTAAATATCGTTGATACTCCCGGTCACGCGGATTTTGGCAGTGAAGTAGAGCGTATCCTGCAGATGGTCGACGGTGTTCTTCTTCTGGTTGACGCGTTCGAAGGGCCTATGCCTCAAACAAAATTTGTTCTTAAAAAATCACTTGAACTTCATCTAAAGCCGATACTTGTAATCAACAAGCTTGATAGACCGCATGCCAGACCCCATGAAGTTGCCGATATGACATTTGACCTTTTTTGCGAATTGAACGCGACAGATGAGCAACTCGACTTTCCCATAGTGTATGCCTCAGGAAAAGACGGGTACGCGACTCTTGATCTTGATGAGCCGCAGGAATCGGTGAAGCCGCTTTTAGAGACGATCCTGCACCGGGTGCTGCCGCCGATCGCTGATCCGGACATGCCTTTTCAGATGCTGATCACAATGCTCGATTACGATTCGTATGTGGGGATCATGGCGATCGGGCGTATTTTTCATGGCACTATTCGTACCGGTGACCCTGTGGCCCTTATGAAACGGAACGGCACTATCGCCCGGGGAAAAGCGACAAAAATCATGAAATACCGGGGCCTAAAGAAGGTAGAGTGTATGGATGCGACAGCGGGTGATATAATCTCGATCTCCGGCATAGAGGATATACAGGTAGGCGAGACTTTGGCATGTATTGATAATCCGAAAGGTCTGCCGACAGTAAAGATAGACGAACCGACGATCTCGATGAATTTCTCACATAATACAAGTCCTATCGCAGGCAGGGATGGTGGACGGTTTTTGACGTCGCGCCATATACGCGAACGGCTTAATCATGAGGCAATGATAAATGTCGGAATAAAGGTCGATGAGGTTCAAGGAGGAGAACGATTCAAAGTTTCGGGAAGGGGTGAGTTACATCTGGAGATCCTGATAGAAACAATGCGTCGTGAAGGATACGAAATGGAAGTATCGCGCCCGCAGGTAATATTAAAAAAAATGGGGGAGCAAACACTTGAGCCTGTAGAGGAAGTGGTCGTTGAGGTGGATCGAGAGTACCAGGGCGCTGTCATGCAGGCGCTTGGCGCTCGAAAAGCGGAAGTGAAGAGCCTTGCGCCGACATCGTCGGCCGCCACCAAGATGGAATTTGTTATTGCCACAAGAGCGTTGATAGGTTTTAGAAGCGATTTTCTAGTTATGACTCGGGGAACGGGAGTCATGTATCAGAACTTTCTGGAGTATCAGATATATAAGGGGGAAATGCCGGGACGCCAGACGGGTGTTATGGTGTCACAGTCAAGCGGCAAGGCTATCGCTTTCGCGCTTTTTAATCTACAACCGAGGGGAGAGATACTTGTCAGGCCAGGGGATGACTTATACGAGGGAATGATCGTAGGGGTCAACAATAAAGGAAGGGATCTTGTTGTAAACGCGATGAAAGGAAAAAAACTTACTAATATGCGCGCGTCAGGGTCAGATGACGCGATACAACTTATTCCTCCCAGGGAGATGACGCTTGAATTTGCCCTTGAGTTTATTGAGGAAGATGAGCTTGTAGAGATAACACCTAAAAATATAAGGATGAGAAAATTTTATTTGAATGAAAATGACCGGAAAAGGGCAAGCAGGTAAAGGCTTGCCGCCGGATTTAAAAAAGTAAGGAGTTAAAATATTATGACAAACAAACTGAAGACGAACATTTCTTTTGATGGGCTGGGCATCGCCCCGAAAATACTTGGAATGTTAGACAGACTGAAATTCGTTCACCCGACCCCAATCCAGTACAAAGCCATTCCTATCGCTATAGAAGGCACCGATATTATCGGGGTGGCCCAGACCGGGACAGGCAAGACCCTGGCTTTTGCTATACCTGTTATCCAGTGTCTTGCCCGCAACCAGGGGCGGTGTTTAGTGATCGTTCCCACCAGAGAACTGGCCATACAGGTAAATGAGACCTTTCAGAAGATGGCGCCCATGTTCGGTATAAATACCGTGGTTATTATAGGAGGGGTTCCGATGCATTCCCAGCTGAAGACCCTGAAAAAGAAACCGCGTGTTATTATCGCAACGCCCGGCCGTCTTGTCGATCATATGAATCAGAAGACCATGCGTTTGGATGATGTGGAAATACTGATCCTGGACGAAGCTGACAGGATGCTGGATATGGGTTTCAAGCCGGATATAGAGCGTATCCTTAAGTTCATTCCCAAAAAACGACAAACCATGCTTTTTTCAGCGACGATACCCGGTGAGATCGTGTCAATAGGAGCCGCGCATATGAAGCTTCCCGTTCATGTCGAGGTCGCGCCGTCAGGGACTGCCGCGGAACGTATTATCCAGGAGTTATTCATAGTAAAAAAAGACGCCAAGAAACAATTGCTGGCAAAGCTACTTGATCAGTACCGGGGCCCGGTATTGCTTTTTTCGCGAACAAAAAGAGGGGCGGCGAAGATCAAACGCCTGCTCAAAGATATGGGGCATAACGCGGCGGAGATACATTCGGATCGCACACTTGCGCAGCGAAGAGAAGCGCTTGAGGGCTTTAAGAAAGGCAAATACAGGATACTTGTCGCGACTGATATAGCGGCCAGAGGGATAGATGTTGTGGGCATAGAAACGGTCATAAATTATGATCTCCCGGATGACGCGGAAAATTACGTGCACAGGATCGGCCGGACAGGACGGGCCGGACATGAAGGGCGCGCTATCTCGTTCGCTACCCCGGAACAGGGCAAAGATATACGCAATATTGAGAATATCATAAAGACGGCCTTGCCGATCTTGGAGCATCCTGAGGTTCCGCATGAGGAGTTCAGGACCCAGACGGTATATCGGACGAGGCCCCGAAGGGGTTTGGTAAAGGCGAGAGGCAAAGGTAACCTGCGACGTAAGCGCTGGTAATAAAGTTATTCCCATTTCGATAACATTCCAGCCAGCTCGATTCCCAAAAACTTCTTTATTTTCATGTATTGATGGTAGTATAATGATGAGAACGAAAATGTTCGATTAGAAAGCATGACATTGATAAGGATTGTTGGGGAAATCAAAAATTATGTTCAATGAATTAAAGCCGCTTATAATCGGTGATCTGGAAATCAAGATCCCTATCATTCAAGGTGGAATGGGGGTCAGAGTATCTACGGCGTCTTTAGCCGCCGCAGTAGCGAATTGCGGCGGCGGTGGGACCATAGCCAGCGTGGGCCTTCCTCCTGATACGAAAGACAACAGAGCTGATGTCCCTAAATCTTGCAGGGAACATCTTCAAAAGGAAATAAGACTGGCCAGATCGCTGTCTGATAGAGTTATCGGTGTAAACATAATGGTAGCTTTAAGCAATTATGAAGACATGGTGAGAACCACTGTAAAGGAAAAAGCGGATTATATTATTTCAGGGGCGGGGTTACCTATAAGCTTGCCGGAATTTGCAGAGGGTTCACCAATAAAATTGATCCCGGTAATTGCTTCAGCAAGAGGAGCTAAACTTTTGCTGAAAACGTGGAAGAGACGTTATAACCGTTTTCCGGATGCCTTTGTAGTTGAGGGGCCGTTAGCAGGCGGACATATAGCGGGTTACAGTTTAGAAAAATTAGAATCTCTTAAAGGAAAAATGAGAGATGAGCCGCTACTTGAAAATGCGGTGAAAGATGTTTTGGATCTGGTTGGAGAATATAAAAAGGAGTATGGGGTAAGTATTCCCGTTATCCCGGCAGGAGGCATCTTTGACGGTAAAGATGTGGCGAAATTTTTAAAAATGGGAGCAAAAGGCACGCAGATCGGTACCAGGTTTGTAGCTACTCTTGAGTGTTCAGTGGCTGATGAATTTAAGCAATTATATCTTAACGCGAGTGAAGAAGATATTGTTTTTATACAAAGCCCGGTGGGTATGCCGGCGAAAGTGATAAGGACAAAATTTCTTGACGAAATACTGCGCGGAGAAAGAAAAGAATTTACCTGTACTTATCAATGTCTCAGGACCTGCGACCCTGATACGGTTCAATATTGTATTGCCAAAGCTTTGATCAACGCTGCCGAAGGGAACATAGATAACGCGGTAGTGTTTACCGGAAGTAACGTTTCAAGAGTGAAGAAAATTGTATCTGTTAAAGAAATGATAGACGAAATAGTCGCAGAGACAATAGAAGAGCTTGATAAAGGGTAAAACTACCCACGCTTATTGTTGACTTCAACGATCCATATCACGTGAGTCCGGCCTGAAATTATTAATGTATATCGTATTCCAGCAAACGGCATTCGATATCGCCGGTATAAAAAGGTATGCGCTTGCTTGAACGGAGGCCGACTTTTTTCACGAGATCCAGGTTGCCGGTGAAAATGAAGCCGGAGTAACCCCGGCATTTCTGCTTGAAAAAATCACCGATCTCTTTATAAGTCTTAACAAGTTTTTCCGCTGTACCCATACGCTCACCATATTCCGGGTTAAGGATCACAGAACCTTTTCCCGCCGGTATATCCGTATTTTTGAAATCACATACTTTGAAGTTGATGAGGTGATCCACACCGCATGTTTTCGCGTTTTTGACAGCCGCGGCAACAGCTTCTTCGCGTATATCCGTCGCGATGATAAAATGACTCGGTTTTTTCTCGGATCTTTTAAGAGCGTCTTTTCTAAGGTTCTGCCAATATGTTTTATCGTGATCTTTTAAATGCATGAAGCCGTAGTTTGAATGCATAAGGCCGGGAGCTTTATGTAAAGCTATTAATGCCGCTTCTATGGCGATAGTGCCGCTGCCGCACATAGGGTTGATCAGATTGCAAGTCCCGTTGTATCCGGACGCGAGCAGGACGGCGCTCGCTAAGGTCTCCTGCATAGGGGCTTCGAGGGGTATCTTTCGATAGGTCCTGTCGGCTAATTTAGTGCCCGAAGTGTTGAGATATATCCAGGCTTTATCATCTTTCCAGTACAGATTTACAACAATATTCCGTCTATCGGGGCCTGAATCCGGCCGCGCGCCTGTTTTTTTAACCATACGGTCAACTATCGCGTCTTTAAGTTTCTGATTGGAGAACATGGAGTTCTTTATTTTCGGATTAGAAACCTGCGAAACAACCGAAATATATTCGTTTTCCGGAATAATATCCTCCCACGGCAACTGATGGGTTTTGTTGTAAAGGTCATCAGGAGAGACACAACGAAACTCTTTCAATAGAAAAAGCACATTGAACGCTGTTCGCAACTCAAGATTGAGCTTATAAGTGTCTATAAACCTGGACCGGATCACAACACCGGTATCATGTGAGGATTCAACGCTAAAGGCGAGTTGCTCGACCTCATTTTTCAGGAACGGAGAGATCCCGCGTGCGCAAGTGATAAGTATCTTATTAATATAATCGAGATCCATATGTGAATTAGAGTATAACGCACTTGGCGGTTTATGACAATATCTCCCCGCATCTTCTTCCCTGCATCTTCTTCGCCGGCCGTTTTTTCTTGTGTACCGGCACCTTCACTTAACACGATGTACTATATTTGCGAATTAGATTGCATGCTTAACCGGAGTCGGGATATAATCAGTATTAAACGCGTAATAGAAGAAAAGGAGGAGCAAACATGACACATTTCATAAAGAAATTATCAAAACAGGCAGGCCTTGCTCCCGGAACGCTTGTCCACATAGGTGAAAACGAAACAGAAAGCACGACTATAACCGTTTTCGACTATGACGCGGAAAATTTTCAGGAAAAGACGGTAGAAAAAGTTGAAGATATTTTTCCCTTCAAGGATACCTCTACGGTAACCTGGGTAAATGTTAATGGAGTCCACGACACTTCCATAATAGAGGAGATCGGCAAATACTTTGAACTACATCCGCTTGTTCAGGAAGATATTGTTAACACCGGACAACGACCCAAATATGAGGATTTCGGAAAATATATCTTTGTCAGCCTGAAAATGTTTTACGAACAAGGCGGAGAAATTATAATTGAGCAAGTCAGCCTGGTTGTAGGTTCGAATTTTGTCTTATCTTTTCAGGAAAAAGAGGGAGATGTTTTTAATCCTACAAGAGAACGAATAAGGCAGGCCAAGGGCCGAATAAGGAGAAAAGGCTCGGACTATCTCGCGTACTCCCTTATAGACGCTATTGTCGATAACTATTTTGTCATACTTGAGAATTACAATGAGGATATGGAAGAATTAGAAGAGGATCTGGCGATCGGTCCCCGGATCGAAGTTCTGCAGACCATCCACAAACTGAAACGAGACGCTATTTTGCTGCGAAAATCGGTATGGCCTTTGCGGGAGATCATCAGCGGACTTCAAAGAGGCGAGGATCAGTTAGTTAAAGCGGATACGACAATATATTTCAGGGATGTGTATGACCACACGATCCAGGTGATCGATACGATCGAAGCTTTTAGGGATATGGCCGCGGGGCTGCTTGATATTTACCTTTCGAGTATGAGCAATAGAATGAACGAGATCATGAAGGTATTAACGATGTTCGCCGCGATATTTATACCCTTAACCCTTATCGCGGGGATATACGGCATGAACTTCAAGTATATGCCGGAGCTTGAATGGCATTGGGGTTATTTCGCTGTTTTAGGACTGATGGCGGCTATAGGAAGTTCTTTATTACTTTATTTCAAGAGGAAAAAATGGATGTAAATTGTAGGGGAGGTTTTATGGGAAACGCCAGACGATTTAGCTTGGTCATGTTTTTTTGTGTTATCAGCTTTTTACTGATATCAGTAAAAGATGTTTCTTACTCGCAAGACGCGAAAGAAGTTGATGTGAAGGCTGTGGCTATTGATCAAAAGGATGAGATAGAAAAACTTGAAGAAAAAGAAAATCAAAAAAAAGAAGAGATAAAGCAGAAAGAAGAAGATCTGGACCAAATTCAAAAAGAGGCCCAAAAAGCAAATGAGGAAAAAATCAAAGCTGAAGGAGCAGTGCTTCTAAAACAGCAGGAAGCTAACGTAGCGAAAGAAAAAGCGGAAGCTGTTAAAAAAGAAGCCGAAGTAAGAGAAGATGATGTTCTTTTAAGAGAAGCCAAAAGGCTTGAAGGGGAAGCCGAGAAAATAAAAGAACAAGCAGATGTCGAGAGGGAAGCGCTAAAAATGGTAGAGATTCAGGAAAGGCTTGCTTTGCAGAAGCTTGACGCAAATCAGAAAAAAATAGAAGAGCTCAAAGAAGCCATACAAGGTATTAAAAGGGAAAAATCACTCAAAAGAAGCTGGGCGGAAAAATTAAGTGTTTCTGGAGTGAGCGTTGTTATAGGCATAGCGCTTTTTTTCTTATTAAATTTTGTGATAGCCAGGCTTGGAAAGATATTTGTAAAAACAAATGACATTCGAGAAGATGAACTTTCATTGAGGATAAACACAATCGCCAGACTTTTACATTGGCTTGGTAGTTTTGTTATTTTTGGCATCGTTGCTTCTATGATTCTTGAGACTTTTGGAGTCAGCCTTGGCCCGCTGCTTGCAGGAGCGGGAATAGTGGGGTTGGCTTTCGGTTTTGGAGGCCAGTATTTAATAAGAGACCTTATTAACGGTCTCTTTATTCTCATTGAGGGGCAATACAGGGTAAACGACGTAGTGAAGATAAATGATATGGGGGGATTGGTAGAAGATATAAACTTGAGAATAACGACTTTAAGGGACTTAGCCGGGCGGGTTATTATTATACCGAACGGGGAAATTAAGGCGGTAATTAATTATACGAGAGGATATTCGCAGGCGTTGCTTGATGTGGGGGTAGCGTATAAAGAAAATGTTGATAAGGTTATGGAAATTATCAGACAAATGGGTGATGAAATGAGAAAGGACCCATATTTTGGGAGATTAATATTAGCTGATCTGGAGATGTTTGGTGTCGATGATTTTTCAGATTCGGCCGTAATGATCAAGTTTAGAATAAAAACAAGACCGATTAAACAGTGGGAAGTTTCCAGGGAGTTTAAGAGACGATTAAAGAATAAGTTTGATGAACTCGGGATCGAAATACCGTTCCCGCACAGAACTCTTTATTGGGGAACTGATAAGGATAATCAGCGGCTGAAAGATTCGATGGAAAGAATTACCAAATAAACGGATAAGATATAATGAGATGAGGTCTGGTAAAATGGGAAAGAGGCTGGTGTAATTGTTTTTGGTTCACCTATGAAAATTATTCATTTACATTAGAATGTTGAGGAATTTTTCCAGAAATTTTGGTCTTATTTACCGTACAAGAATTGGGCAGAATTGGGAGATGGAATTACAGCGCTGTAGCAGTGGCTTCTTGAAATGTTTGCCACTGGGTGATGGTTTCGAATACGATGGGCCTTATTCTTAGCGGACTTAGAATATCCAGGAGTTGTTGTATAGAAGAGGTGGCGGTATTTTCGGATACCTGGCGCAAAAACAGGATAAAGTTGCTATACGAAAGAAGAAAATATTATTTCGTTACTATGCCCACAGGAATTCCGAAGGGATGGAACAATTGCCTGAGAATTCTTATGTAAGAGTGTTGGAAATGTTAACCAAAGCAATGAATTTATGGGCTAATAAGTCGGTGGAAATGACTACCGAACATTTGCAAATAATCCAGGAAGGGAAGAGGATCTTCAAATTTATTATACCCGAAGATGAAAAGTATGACCCACAATTATTAAAAGAGATTTACGCAGGTCAGCTTAAAGCTATGCAGTCTGCATAGACTAACCCAAAGTCATAAAAAGGCAAGTCCCCAGACGGTCTCCAGCAAGAGTTTGATGTAATGAAGAGAAGAGGGCATTATTACAAGTAGTTTATTTGTAAGTTCTTGCGGAGGATACTTAAAAAGGGAAGCAGTTAAAGCATCGGACTGTCGATCCGAAGGCGGCGAGACCCTCCTTTAAAACCTCATTCCCTTAAATTTGTGTTACTATGGTGGGGTGAGTGATATAGTTACGGGTATAATACCGGACGATAAAAACTTGTAATCCAAGCCGTTACCCCTTACAATATAGTGCATGGTTAGGGAGAGTTTTTGAGGAAGGGAAGAGGCGGCGCGCGAACATCGTGTTTTTTCGGTATTTGAAAAAGGCACATCAAAGCCATTCGGCCGACAAATGACAAAAATCAAAAAGAAAGGCCAACATAGAAAGGGCGTGGGCATGGCAAAGAAGGAAAATAAACAATACCTGCAGATGCTGCCATATGCGTCAGTGGCGTTGTATATGGGCGGCCTTTTTTTGCTCGTTCTCGGCCGAACATTGATCGGGTTCCTTTGCGTAGCGGTGGGCGCCATAACGGGCATAACCACCGGTGTTCTCACCTTCAAAAAGAGATACAAACCATCAAGGCAGACGCATCCGAAGTGGATGCGGTTTTTTGGGATCAATAATAAAGCGTGACAAGAGAAGGGCACAAATGGCGGACAAGAAAAGGTCGGTAGGCGTTACGATATTCAGTTGGGTGATAATAGTAGGATCTATCGGCAACCTGCTGACGCTGCAGAACGCAAAGATGTTGAGCCCCGCGTTCTCATTTTTTCTCTATATGATGATCCTGCCTGCCTCGATAGTTGTCGGTATCTACTTGCTAAAACTGAAAAAGTGGGCACGTACAGCCATAATTGTGATCTCGGTGATAGTGGGCATTGAAACGCTGGCGACCCTGCCGTATGTTTTGAACACAAGCCGGGGCTATTTCAAGGAGCAATACGACATAGAAGTGAGGCCGCAGATCGTCCAACTTTTGCAGGAGAACATGCAGGGTATCGAACCTAGCGAGGCGAACGTTGAAAGAGCCATGGACGCCGCGATGGCGATAGGGAAGTTCTTTATGATGTTAATGACATTTTTTATTCTTGTGCTCAACGCCGGTATTGTGTTTTTCTTTACAAGGGCAAAGGTCAAAGGACAGTTCGAACAGTAACAGAGTAAGAGTGGCCGAACAAAGGAGTAATTAACATGCCGTATGACAGAGAATTGGATGTGAGTTTGTTTTCAAAGTCCTGGGAAAACGAAAAACAGAAGTTGACAGTAAGCATCTTTTCTTATAACCAGGGAGAAAAGAAATTACAGATATCCAGAGAGAACCGGAACGCGTCCGGGGAACTCAGATTCGCCAAACTTGGCAGGATGGCGAAAGAAGAAGTGGTCGCGGTGCTTCCATTGATACAGGAAGCCGCGAAGCACATGGACTAACATAAGGCGCAAAAAGGGTTAAGGACAGGGGAGCGGTATGGACGGCATAACGGTTCTGGCCGGCATTTTGTTGTTTGCCGCGGGGGTTATTATTGGCTGGGTGGCGCGGCATTTCCGGTCGCGGGAGAAAGAGCGCGACGAAACGGAAAAACTGCGGCAGGAAAAGATCACCGCTGAGGTTCGGCTGGAAGAGGCTAACAAGAAGCTGGAAGAACAGCGGCAACTTGTTGATCTGGCGAAAGACAAAATGTCGGATACGTTCAAAGCGCTTTCAGGCGATTCTCTTGAAAAAAACAACCGTGCTTTTCTGGATCTCGCGCAAGAAAGTCTTAAGGTCATTCTTGAAGAAGCAAAAGGGGATCTCGCGCAGAAAGAGCAGTCGATTGAACACCTGGTCAACCCTCTCAAGGAGACACTTGCGCGGTATGAGCGGCAGATCAAAGATCTTGAGATAAAAAGAACCGAAGCGTACACGAGCATGGACAGCCAGGTGAGGTCTCTGGTGGAGTCGCAGCAGCTTTTACAGAGGGAAACAGGCAACCTGGTTACGGCGTTAAGAAGACCCGAGGTCAGGGGCAGGTGGGGGGAAGTCACGCTCAAGAGGGTCGCGGAGCTTGCCGGGATGATAGATCACTGTGATTATACTGAACAGGTGTCCGTCGACACTCCTTCCGGGCGGGTTCGGCCGGATATGATAGTGCATCTGCCGGGGGCGCGGGAAATAGTTGTCGATAGTAAGGTGTCACTGGATGCGTATATTGACGCGTTATCCGCCGAAACGGATGACATGCGCTCCGAATGCATTGCCCGTCATGCGCAACAGGTAAGAAAACACATGAGGGCGCTATCGAATAAGGCGTACTGGGATCAATTCGAAAAAGCTCCGGAATTTGTCGTCATGTTCATCCCAGGGGAATCTTTTTTGAGTGTCGCAGTTGAAGAAGATATTACGCTCATTGAGGACGGCATGGAAAAGGGGGTCATTATCGCGACACCGACAACACTTATCGCGCTCTTGCGGGCTATCGCGTACGGATGGAGGCAGGAGCGGGTCGAAAAAAACGCCCGTGAAATAGCGAAACTCGGCAGAGAACTGTACAATAGATTTCAGCCGTTTATAGAACATGCCAACAAAACAGGAAGCTCCCTTGCGCAGTCCGTGGATTCGTTCAATAATATGATGAGATCTTTGGACAGCAGAGTGATGGTGAGCATAAAAAAGTTTCAGGAATTAGGCGTATCCGGAGAAAAAGAGATTGCCGAAGCTGTTCAAGTGGACAGGATCCCTATCGCGGCAAAAGAACAGAAAAAGAAAGGTAAATAAATAGCCTATGCGTTTAGACGAAGCGACGTACACGGTGTTTGACGTAGAGACGACCGGGTTATATCCGTATGCGGGCGACAAAATATGCGAGATCGGCGCCGTACGCATTGAACCCGACGGGATGGAGGATACGTTTCATGTTATGGTCGATCCGGAAAGATCGATCTCTCTCGGCGCGTTTAAAGTGAATCAGATAATCCCGGAAATGCTTATCGGGCAGCCGAAGATAGAAGATGTGATCACAGGTTTTATGGCATTTATTGATGGGACCGTTCTTGTCGCGTACAATGCCGGATTTGATCTTGGATTTATTGAAAAAGCCCTTGGATACAGGGATTATATGCTTCGCAGTTTTAAAACAATAGATGCTTTGAAGTTAGCGAGGAAATTGTTTCCGGGGAAAACCAGATACAATCTTGGGCATTTATCTGAATCCTTTGGGTTTAGCACTGAAGGCGAACACCGCGCTCTTGCTGATGCGGTTATGACAGCAAAGATATTTCAAAGAGAACTCAGTATTCTGAAAGAAGACGGCGTGTCCAATGTCGAAGAAATAATGGAGCCCGCCAGGACGCGCGGGGAAGATATCAGTATGTACGATAGGGCCATCCTTGAGAGCCTGGAAAACGCGATACAGGGGAAAGGACAATTAAGGATCACCTACCAATCTATTTGGAACAACAAAATTACTGATCGCGTTATAGCTCCCAGGCAGATCAGAAAAGGCTACGATAAACTGTATGTAATCGCTTATTGCCACTTGAGAGAAGAGGAGCGAAACTTCAGGTTAGACTGTATAACCAGCGCCGTGGCGGAATGACACCGAACTCCGGTGTTTTTAAATACATGGCGACAATTAAAAGGAGGGGAAGGAAATGGAAGATTTCAGGACGCCGGAGGATCTTTTTAAAGAAGGGTCAAAAAAAATGAGCGAAGCCAGCCAGCACTATGCAAAATATCTACCGGCCGTTATCGCGGTTTTTATAGCGATCTTTGCTTTAAAAAGCCTGGTCTATTCGATCGGGCCCGATGAAGTGGGTGTTATCCAAAGGTTCGGCAAATATGTCCGGCAGGCAGGGCCGGGATTACATATAAAACTGCCATTTGGCATCGAGGATGCGACGCCCGTTAAGGTGAGAAAGATTTTTAAAGAAGAGTTCGGGTTCAGGACAGTTCTTGCCGGGGTGAAGACGAGGTATTCGTTACAACAGTATCTTGATGAATCACTGATGCTGACGGGAGATCTTAATATTCTTGACGTCCGCTGGATCGTGCAGTTTAAGGTCAAGGATCCCGTAAAGCTTTTGTTCGCGACAAGAAACCCCAGGGAAAACGTACGAGATATGGCCGAAGTAGTGATGAGCCGCTTAGGCGGGGATTACAGGGTAGATGAACTTCTTACGACAAAAAGAGAGGAAATAGACCACGAGGCCCAAGTCGAGCTGCAATCGCTGCTCGATACGTATAACACCGGGATCGACGTTGTTACCGTTAAGCTATTGGATGTGAATCCACCGGACAAAGTGAAGCCGGCGTTCAACGAAGTTAATGAAGCCAAGCAAGAGAAAGAAAGGATGATAAACGAAGCCTGGGAGGAGTACAACAAGGTCATACCCAAGGCGAAGGGAGAAGCGCAAAGAACTATCAGCCAGGCGGAAGGATATGCGCTTGATAAGATCAACCGCGCGGAAGGCGACGCGTCGCGATTCATGGCGACCTGGCGTGAATACCATAAAGCCCCCGAAATCACAAAAAAGAGGCTTTATCTCGAGACTATGTCATCTGTCATGACCGGGGTGGACAAGAAGTACATCATAGATCCGCGGCAAAAAACCATATTGCCGCTGTTGGAATTAGACAAAAACGGAGGGATCCAGAAATGAAAAATATAAGCAGAATAATAATCACATTGTGCGTAATTGTTACTGTCGGGTTCCTTACAGGAGCGGTGTATATTGTTTCGGAGGTCAATCAAGCGGTCATAACGCAGTTCGGGAAACCGGTTGGGGACCCGATCGCGACAGCCGGGTTGCATTTTAAGGTGCCGATAATACAAAAAATCCATTATTTCGATAAGCGGCTTCTTGTACAGGACGGAGACCCGAATCAGATCCCTACACGAGATAAAAAATATATCTGGGTGGATACGACCGCGAGATGGAAGATCAAGGACGCGTTAAAGTTCCTCCAGTCTGTAGGAGATGAAAGATCCGCGTACACCAGATTAGACGACATTATAAATTCCGCCACCAGAGACGTCATCACCAAAAGGCCGCTTGTCGAGGTTATACGGAACAGCAATACGGTGCTAGACGAAGAGGATAATGTAGCCATTGCTTCTTTTGCCGAAGAGGCCTTGGCCCACATAAAAGAGGGCCGAGAAGCGATGGAAGCGGAGATCCTCGAGAGGGCGAAACAGATAGCTCCGCAGTACGGCATTGAATTAGTGGATGTTCGTATTAAACGCATCAATTATGTAGAAAATGTCAGACGAAAGGTGTACGAACGGATGATATCGGAACGAAAGAGGGCGGCCGAAGAGTACCGGTCTGAAGGGAGAGGGAAAAGCGCGGAGATAAAAGGCAGAATGGAAAAAGAATTGAAAAGCATTACATCGGAAGCGTATAAAACAGCGCAAACCTTGAGAGGCGAAGCAGATGCCCGGGCAACGATCACGTACGCCGGGGCATATAACAACGATCCCGATTTTTATGATTTTTTGAAGACGATGGAGACATACAAAAGCACGATGGGAACAGGGACCACGGTGCTTCTTACGACGGACAGCGA
>JAHJBY010000016.1 GCA_018813285.1 Candidatus Omnitrophota bacterium | reverse complement strand
TGATAGCCGCCGCGGGGAATATGGGAACGGAGATCTCGCCGGAAAGTCTTGCCGCTCAGAAAGGTGTTATTACCGTGGGGTCGGTCGATGCCGATGGTAGTGTATCGTCCTGGAGTAATTATGGGAGTGAACTTGACCTGTTCGCGCCATGGGATGTTGTTACGCTCCCCGGAGCGGAAGGCGAAGCCGGCACTTCTTATTCCGCGGCATTCATAGCGGGCGTATCAGCCCTTATACTTTCGGAAGACCCGGAGATGTCTGTGGAAGATGTTCTTTATCGGCTTAAAGTATTGACCTATGGACCGGAGACAGTAACAAAAGAAGACAGTTACATGGGATATGGTGCTTTTGATCTCGCGCGGGAAGAGAAGGACAAAGAAAAAACCGCTGCCGATGAGAAGCACGCGCCGGAAGGCCGGATCAAAGGCGCCGATGTTGATGAAGTTGTCTCTAAGTTCATGGCCCAGAGGAAGAACAAAGCGGAATTTACCGGTCAAACCATAAAGATGGATATCGGGGTCAAAGGGCCAGGCAGGGACACGCTTATGCCGATCTCGCTATTCAACCCGATTACGGGAGATAGTACTGACGAAGAGCTTATAAAACAGGGGTTTATGGGCAATGTGGAACTCCTTCGGAATGAGTATATTCGTTCGGAGTGAAAAAAAATGTAATCGGTGAGTGAACGGGGGGTTGATCGCTTGTCATCCTGAGTGAAGCGAAGGATCTAAGTTAGATTCTTCGTCGGGCAGAGTGAAAGTCGAAGTGCCCTCCTCAGAATGACAGACAGGAGTATTCCCCTGTTCACTCACCGATTACTAAAAAATGAAGGTTAGGATTTGAAAAATGTACAATAATGGTGTATAATATTGGCGACAAAAGTGGAGGTAAACGGTGAACGATATATCAGAAAGAAGAAAATTTAAACGGATAAAAACTCATGTCCCCGTTAAATACCGGAAGTTACGAGAGGGCGCGGGCTCTGTCGGTGTCGGTTCTTTAAGCAGGGATCTGAGCCAGGGTGGAGTTCATTTCCGAACCGGAGAATTTATTTCAATGGCTTGCAGGTTGATACTCGAAGTGGACATACCCATGCTCACCAGGCCGGTAAAGGCTATCTCCAAAGTCGCGTGGATCCGCAAAACGGATTCAGGCAACGACTACGAGATCGGGAATCAGTTTCTTGAGATCTCCAAAAAAGACCGAGAACTTATTTCTGAGTATGTCGAAAGCCTTGGGATGTATAACAGCCATGATACCGGTGTCACAACGGAAACGGCTCAGAGTTAAATATGTAAACCCCACTTTACCGGTGGATGTCATGGAGGTTTTTCCTTCATCTATGAAAAAAGGTATATTTTCAGCTATCCTGTCGGTTGTTTTCTCCCTTATTCTTGTTTTTGGCGCCGAGACTTGTTCTGCTTTCTGGGTCTGGACACCCGGGGATCAACTTCCCGAAGATCCGCGACATGCTCCAAAAGATACTCCGGGGGAACAGTTCAACTGGGCGATGCGGTTTTTTGAGAACCAGGATTTCAAACGTTCCGAGCAGGAGTTTACCAGGTTGGTGTCGAAATATCCCGATTCTGACCTGGCCCCGGAAGCGCAATATTATGCCGGAAGGTCTTTCGAAGAGCTCGGGAAATACTATTTCGCGTTTGAAAACTATCAAAAAACTGTCGAAAACTATCCTCATACCGGGAGAATGGACGAGCTGATCGAGCGTGAATACAATATTGCCGGGATATACCAGGCTAAGGATGCCCCGAGATTGATGAATCTGGAGTTGAATGTTTCATTAAACAGGGCGATAACAATATACAAGAAAGTGATCGAGAATAGTACTTTTGGCAAGTACGCGGATCAATCTTATTTCAACATGGCACAATGTTACAGGCGCGCGCGGAAGTATAACGAGGCCGTAGACGCGTACGATCGGCTCATAACGGATTATCCGCAAAGCAGCCTTATCGAAGAGTCGAAATACGAGCTTGCCGCCACTATGTATGAGGCGTCGCTCGATCCCGAATATGACCAGGAAAGCACGGACGAGGCTCTTCGGAAATTTGAAAGGATATCAAGAACGACAGCGATACCATCTATCGCCAAAGAGGCCGATCAGGCGATCAATGTACTGAAAGGGCGAAAGGCCGATAGCGTAGTGAAAATCGCGGAGTTTTATGAGAAACAAGGGAAATACGAGAGCGCCATTATTTATTACCGTGACGTGATCGAGAAATACCCTGATTCTGAGGCTGTCGGGGTTGCCAGGCAAAGAATAGAATTGCTTGAAAAACGGGTGAAGAAGTGAAGCAATTAATGGATCGCGGGCTTTATTACTTTTCGGCTATCGCGCTTTTGTGCGTGTGTATTTCCGGATGCGGCTATTCCTCTTCCGCGCTTCTCGCGTCCGGATTGGATTCGGTGCATGTTGATAATTTTGTGAATGGGATCAACCCAACGCGAGAAATATCCGACAGGAGAAATAGTTATTCTTACCGTCCCGCCCTGGAAAACGATATAACCCGCGCCGTTATTAACGGGTTTATATTCAACCGGCATCTGGAACTTCAGACGAAAGATAACGCGGCTCTTCGGCTTGAAGGAACACTTGTGGATTTCAGACAGTATCCATTGACATACAGCGATGATTACAACATCGAGGAATTTCGTATGGAAGTTTTTGTGGATGTTAGCCTTTATAACAACAAGACCGGCGAGCTTATGTGGGAAGAGAAGAGTTTTATGGGCGAGACCAATTATTATGTAGCGGGACCTAACAGGATAACCGAATCCCAGGCCGAGAAGCGCGTGGTGCAAGACCTTGCCCTGAGGATCGTTGAGCGGACAGTTGAAACCTGGCAATGACAGACAATTACCTGATCGTCGGTGATGACGAATACGTGCGGGATCGTGAGATAACGAAGCTGAAAGACAGCCTTCTATCCGCGGATGAGCGGGACCTGAACTTTTCCGCGCATTTTTCTTCCGATCTTTCCGGCCTGATGAACGCTCTTGGTACCATGCCTTTTTTATCCGACAAAAGAATGGTCCTTTTAAAAGATCCGGAGAATATACCGGAAGGATCGCTGGAAGGCATTATCCGGTATTTGTCAAATCCCGCGGATGCTACTGTTTTTGTGATCGCCGCGAATGCTTCTTTTAAAAAATCCAAATTCTATAAACAGTTTTCGTTGTTAACAAAAGTAATAGAAGCGGACAGGCCCGCCCCCGGTACCATGAAGAAGTGGGTGAAGGGTTTTTTTAAGAAAGAGAACATTGATATTTCCGATGAGGCTGTCGATCTCATTGTGGAGCTTAAGGGCAACGATACGACAGCGGTGAGGTCTGAACTGGAAAAGCTGGCCTGCTATTCAGCCGGTGAAAATATAGCGCTTACCGATGTGGAAATGCTTGTTGGGCGCAGTGTGACGGAAGAGGTCTTTAAGCTTGTAGACGCGATCAACACCGCTGATGCCGCGTGGGCGGCGCGGATACTTGAAGATCTTTACGATCAAAAAAAACAACCTACCGAGATCATCGGATACCTTGGATGGTATGTCAGGATAATACAGAAAATAAAGCTGTTATCTTCGAGGGGTTCCGGAGAAAACGAGATCGTCTCCGAACTGGGATATTCCACCGGGTACGCGAGGAGGCTGATAAGCCAGGCACGAAAGTATTCAAACGAAAAAATAAAACAATGGGTATCACTTCTTCTTGCGACCGATCACGAGATCAAAGGCGGCATCAAAAAACCCTCTCTCGCGATGGATATGCTTATTTCGCGGTTTTTGTCTGATCAAGCTGTTTCCTGAGCCTTGATATCTTGCGGGACGCGCTGTTTTTCTTCATGGTATTTGTTTTGACGGCCTTGCCCACTTTTGATTCAAGCTGCCTTAAGGCCATTTCTCCCGCTTCCGTGTTCTTTTCGGATATCAGGGTTCTCACTTTTTTTGTTAGTGTCCTGAGCTCAGTGATCGTACCTTTGTTGACCATATGTTTCTTTTTATCCTGTCGCAATCTTTTAAAAGCTGACCTGATCTGTGGCATATTTTTTACTCCCGTTATTTCCATCTTCTTAAAACCAGTGAATTTAGAGCATAATTTAACATAGAGGAGGGGGGGTTGTCAACCGTGTTTTCGCGGAATCGTGAATCGTCATGTCGTTTTGCGTTATGCGTTTCGCGTCTCGCGTCTTGCTGATGACTTTTATTATGATATATGCTAATATACGGCTATAAACGATGACTACTAACAAGACACTTATAAGATCCACCGGGCTTATCGGGATCGCGACGTCTTCAAGCCGCGTTCTTGGCTTTGTGAGGGATGTTCTTTTCGCGAAATTGTTCGGGACCAACATATACGCCCAGGCCTTTGTGGTGGCATTCAGGATCCCCAACATGCTTCGTGACATGGTGGGCGAGGGGGCGACGAACGCCGCGATCGTACCGGTTCTTACCGAATATCGTCATAAAAGCACCGAAAGCGAGTACTGGGAGGCGGCGCGCGTTATATTGAACCTGATGCTCCTGGTCCTTGTGATTCTGTCGGTTGTCGGAGTAATTTTCGCGCCCATACTGGTTCGACTAATAGCCCCCGGTTTTTTGAATGACCCTGAGAAATTCGCGAGCGCCGTGTTCTTAACAAGAATGCTCGTTCCTTACCTGATATTCCTCGGTATATGGGCCTATTCCAAGGGAGTGTTAAATTCTTTTCAGTATTTTACGACACCGGCGTTAGCTCCTGTCATTTTGAACGTGACTATGATAGCGGCTATACTTTTTTTGTGTCCGATCATAGGGATACACGGGATGGTGGCGGGTGTCGCGGCCGGTGGAATTCTTCAAGTGCTTATACAGGTCCCGCCTCTCTATAAGAGGGGTTTCAGGTTCAGAGGAGGGTTCCATCTCGCGCATCCTGTCGCTGGCCGGATCGGAAAACTTCTTATGCCGAGGATACTGGGAACGGCAGTGTATCAGTTGAGTGTATTCATCGATACCATCCTGGCGTCGCTGGCCGGGATAGTGGGTGCCGGCGGCGTTGCCGCGTTGTATTATTCGCACAGGCTTATACATCTACCGTTGGCTATATTCGGGATATCGCTGGCCACGGCGGTTTTGCCCAGAATGAGCAAAGAAGCCGCCGCTAATGATATTCGAAAGCTCAAAGGCACGATCGCGTTCTCTCTGAACACGGTATTTATGGTCATGGTTCCTGCCGCGGCCGGTCTTATGATATTATCGGAGCCTGTGGTGAGAATACTATTTCAACGCGGCGAGTTCACGGAATATTCGACCGCTATAACTCAGAGCGCGTTGTTTTTTTACGCCTTTGGTCTTTTCGCGTATGCCGGAATAAAAATACTGGTCAACGCCTACTATTCAATGGGCGATACACGTACGCCGGTCAGGACCGCGGCTATTTCACTCGTTGTGAATATTGTCCTTAATCTGATACTCATGTGGCCGCTTAAGATCGGCGGGCTAGCGTTGGCCACCTCGATAGCCGCTGTGACTAATTTTCTGATACTGTATGTGTTATTGGTGAGGCGCATAGGGGATATAGGAACCGCGGAAATAGTCAATATATTCGGAAAAATATGCGGAGCTACCTGTGTCATGATATTGGTCACACGCGTCGCGAAAAATATTCTACTTAAGAATGATATTTCCGGATTGGCCGGGCTTGCCGGGATCGCGGCTACGATGGCCGCTTCTGGTGTTGTATACCTTGCAGCTGCCCATGTGTTCGGCATTCAAGGTGTAAAAAAAGCTATCGGGATGCTAAAGGGCGCGAAGGATTAGCGGCCATGGATATGGTTAAAAAGATAAAAAACCTGCCGGATTCTCCGGGTGTGTACCTCTTTTTGGACGATAAGGGGCGCGTCATTTATGTCGGGAAGGCTAAGCGGCTGAAACAGCGGGTCGCGTCGTATTTCAGGCGCGGCAAGGTACGCCACGCGCGGTTGGAATTATTGGTAAGCAAGATACGCGATATCCGGATCGTCAGGGCATCGTCCGAAGCGGAAGCCTTGATATATGAGGCGGGCCTTATAAAAGATCACCGGCCTAAATTCAATATAGAACTTCGGGACGACAAATCATACCCTTTTCTGAAACTCACGCTGAATGAAGAATATCCACGTCTTTTCCTTACACGCGGAAAACTCGCCGATGATGCCGCGTATTACGGTCCGTATGTGGATGTAAAGCTTTTAAAAGAAGCGTTGTCTTTTATGAAAAAAGTTTTTCCGCTCAGAAGCTGTCGCAGGCTCCACAAAAAGGTTTGCCTGGAATATCATATAGGGCAGTGCCCGGGCCCCTGTTGCGGGAAAGTAACAAAAAAAGAATACTCCAGGCCACTCGGCCAGCTTGTGGCATTTTTGGAAGGGCGCAAAGACGATCTTATCCGTTCGTTGGAAAACGATATGCGCGTATTTTCGCGGGAAAAAGAATACGAAAAAGCACTGGTCGTTAAAAGGCGCGTCGCGGCCCTTACGGCTGTTCAGCAACTGCACGATCGTTCCGCGCGTCCGATGTTCGGTGAATTGGAAGAGCTGCAGAACACGCTTGCTATGACGGCGCCGCCGGTAGTGATAGAATGTTTTGATATTTCGAATACCGGAGGCACCCAGGCGGCCGGGTCGATGGTGAAGTTTGTCGCGGGAAAGCCGGATCGGGCAGGGTACAGGCGTTTTAGAATAAAAAATGTAATCGGCGCGAATGATTATTCCATGATACGCGAAGTCGTGCGCAGGCGGTATACGCGTCTTTCGCGTGACGGCGGAAGATTTCCCGATCTTGTGATCATTGACGGCGGGAGAGGACATCTCTCCTCGGCCGAGGCGGAATTACGAGACCTGGGGTTAAAGCAGATAACGGTAGTGGCGATAGCGAAGGAGTTCAATCATCTGTACACGCGAAGCAGAAAGCAACCGATAAGGCTTTCTCCGGGGTCGAGACTACTTCTTCTGATCCAGCGCGTAAGGGACGAAGCGCATCGTGTGGCGATAGAATATCATCGAAAATTACGGCAAAAGAAGGCATTTGAGTCCGGACTCAGGGAGATAAAGGGAATAGGCGAGGCGCGTGAGAGGCGGCTTATGGAAAAATTCGGCACACTGAACAATATTCGTAAAGCGACAGTCGAGGAGATC
>JAHJBY010000145.1 GCA_018813285.1 Candidatus Omnitrophota bacterium | reverse complement strand
TTATATTTACACGGATATGCTGCTGGTTATGTTTACCGTGCTGGCATATAACGCCATTTATTCGTTTTATAAAATCCCCACACTTAAAAATTACCTCGCCGCCGGCATAATGATCGGGCTCGCGGCAGGGGCCAAATATAACGCCGTACTTTTGGCCGTCCCGTACCTTATGGCGCATTTTATGGCCATCATCCACGGCAAGAAGAGTGCCGGGGAAATGTTGTTTTCAGGTAAGCTATGGGCAGGCGCCGCGAGCGCGGCGGTTGTTTTTGCGGCCGTGAATCCATACATGATACTGGATTGGCCGAATTTTCTGGAGTCTGTTTCAAAACAAAGCCGCGCTTTCTGGTATACCGGCTGGCTGCACCATATCGCGTATTCTCTCCGGCAGGGTCTTTCCGGCCCGCTTGTTGCGACAGGCGGCGCGGGACTGTTTTTTATCGCTTTCAAAAAACGATGGGGAATAATACTCTTTTCTTTTCCTTTCGTTTTTTACCTCGTTATCGTATTTAAGAGCCAACATTTCGCGAGATATGTTCTTCTGCTTATCCCGTTTTTCGCGGTAGGCGCGGCGTATTTTGTTTTTGAAGTCTTGTACAAACGTTTTGCTCTTTTCCGTTCAAAAATAGTTATCCCTTTTGTCGTATTTATTTTGCTCGCGCCTACAGCCATAAAATCCGTTAAAGCGGATATGATCTTTTCCGCGCGGGATACCAGAACTATCGCGGCGGAATGGATAAAGGAAAACCTGAGTGAAGGTTCCAGGATAGCTTGCGCGTCGACCCATTTTCGGCCGGCGCTAAAACAGCCGTATTCACAGGTCGCGGCGAAAAAAGAATTTCTGTCAAAACAGACGGGGCTTGGAAACGCCAAAGCAAAAAAACTTAAAATGACGCTTACCGCGATGGATCAGGAGTACAAGGGATTCCCGCTTTATTTCCTGTGCGAGGACCCGGATGAAAGCGGGCAATTTCTGGATACGCTGCCCGCCTTGCCTTATGATATGAATGTTTTGAGAGATAACGCGATAGATTATGTGATCATTAGCGGCGAGAGAGCGGGGCCTGAAAAAGCGGAATTTATCGAGGAATTAAAAATATACGGATCACCGGTTAAAGATTTCAGCCCTTACAGCGACGGGGTTTTCAGGAAAACAACGGATCCCGTCGCTACGACATGTATCCCTGTCGCGAATAAAGAGCTTTTTTCCCGGAAAGGCCCGGGCCCGGCCTTAAGAATATACAGGATAAAATAATGAGGAAACACGGCGGGTTTATCATATTTTTTACGGTTGTGATCTTTATCTTCCTTTGGAAATTGATCCTCATGAAAGGCGCTTTTCTCGGCGGCGATTACTTGGCGCAGTTCTATCCGTGGAGCATGATATACGCCGATTCCATAAAGGGTTTCAGTTTCCCTTTCTGGACCAGATTTTTTCAGTCAGGGTTCCCCCTGATGGCGGAAGGACAGGTCGGCGGGTTTTATCCGTTCAATTTTATCTTCTTCTTTCTTCTTCCGTTCAGAGCAGCCTACAATTATATCGTAGTGTTCCATTTCATCCTGGCGGGTCTTTTTACGTACGCTTATACAAGAAAACTCGGGAGCTGTCAGTGGGGAGGCGCCGTTTCCGCGCTTCTTTTTTGTTTCGGCAGCGCGTACGCCGGTTGTTTTTATAACACCGTGACCGTCAAGACGCTCATATGGGTGCCTCTGGTCTTGTTGTTGTTCGAGAAATATTTTAACAATAAAAAAACAGGGTATATTCTCGGCGCCGGGCTTGTGCTTGGTATACAGCTCCTTGCGGGTTTTGCCCAGGCGGCGATCTATAGCGCCTTGTTTTACGCGGTCTATTTTATTTATGGGCTTAAATTGCGCGGCAACCTGAAATTAAAAGATGTCATCGTGCTTTTTGCCGGTTTTTTTCTGGCCGCTTTAATATTTTTCCCGCAGTTCGCGTTAAGCTGGCCCCTGGCGAAGGCGTCGGGAAGAGCGGACGCGTCTCTGGGGTTCGCTCTCTGGGGGTCGTTCGCGCCGTTCAATTTCATCAGTCTGGTATTTCCATACTCTGTTTTTCATGGGACAAGATTTTATATAGGGGTGTTAAGCCTGTTGTTTGTTGTCGCGTCATTTTTTAAACTAAAGAGTACGACAGTTATACGCCCGGTCTTTTTGATATTTTTGTTGTCTATTTTCTTCGCCCTTGGGGAATACAATCCTTTGTATGTGATATTTCTGAAGCTGACGGGTTTTTACAGCTTCCGCAATCCTTCAAAGTTCCTGTTTTTCGGCATATTTGCCTGCTCTGTCATGGCCGGTTACGGATTCACTGTGTTTTTTCACGGCCTTACCCGCGATGCCATGGGAAAGGCTTTAAGAGCTTTTTCCCTGTTTATATCATCCGCATTAGGCGCGTTCTTTATCGCTAAAGGGACATTACTGTTGTTCGGAGAGAAAATAGTGGATTTTGGTATCCGGTACGTAACTGATCATGTTTATGGGAAAAGTTTTCACCGGTACGATCTCCCCGGATATGTAGATAGAGTCCGGGATTTTTACGGCAATATGGTCCAGAAAACGTCGATCCTCGACCCATTTGTGATCACTTCACTTGTATTATGCATCATCGCGCTGGCCTTCGCGAAGTATTTATCAAAAAAAGGTAATTCCGGGCCTCTTTTAAAAGGGGCGTTTGTTTCTCTCATTTTTCTGGATCTGCTTATATTCGGTGTTTATGGGACAGGGTTCCGGGGGAATATCGAAAGTTTTGATACGTTAAAACCTGATTATCCGGCTATATTCAAGACTGTATCCCGGGATAAAGATATCTTCCGGATATTACCATACGGGGCTTTTTCCGGAGAATTGCCCGCCTGGTCTATACCTAACGCGAATGCCGCCTATGGGATAGACAGTGTGGCGGCTTACTCACCGCTTGCCTCAAAACTGTACCGCCATAAGTTGAAAGGCGCAGAAGCCGTAGACGATTCGCTCGGGCTTTTAAAACCGGAGCCGGATTTCATCAAAGAGAACAGGGACTTGCTTAGATCATTGAACGTGAAATACATCATCTCATCGGAAGAATTGGAAGAGACAGGTTTAAAGAAAATACAAAATGAAGGCGATGTATACCTCTACGAGTTAAAAGAAACCTTTCCCAGAGGATATGCGGCCCGAAGTTTGAAAGAACCCGCGGAGATCATCGGCGGCCTGGCGGTGATAGAAGAATACCGTTCAGGTTACGCGGATTTCTTTGTGGATATAGAGGAAGACGGGTATTTTATTTTCTCGGAGTTTAACTATCCCGGATGGCAGGCAACAGTGGACGGTATAAGAACTAGGATCGAAAAATTCCAGGATATATTAATGGCTGTTCGTTTGTCTGCCGGAAAACACAAAGTAACGTTCCGATATTCACCGTATAAAAATGATCAACATACGCGTTTTTAAAGATGCCGCGGTATTGTGCGTTCTTGTCGCTATTTTTATCGTGTTGACAATAACGAGCGCCATGGTAAAGTCTCCGACATCGGATGAGGTGGCGCATCACATACCCGCGGGATATGTTTTTCTGACAAAAGGTGATATCGCCTATGCTACGGATTCCCCTGTACTGGCGCGATACCTGGCAGGTTTTCCACTTCTTTTTATGGATATAGAACTTCCGGCCGAGAGGTCATTCTGGGCCCGTCCCGACAGGGCGAAGTTTTCCAGGGAATTCATGTATGAGCTCAACAGGCCTCTGGCCGGGAAAATGGTTCTTTACGCGCGTATGAATATGATACTCCTTGGCGCGGCAGGCGGCGTTTTCTTGTTTTTCTGGATGAGGAAACATTACGGTCCCGGCGCGGCTCTTCTCAGCGCTTTCTTTTTTTTCATGTCCCCAAATATCATGGCACACGCGAGATTGGCCACGACGGATATCGCCTCGACAGTATTTATCATGTGTTCCGTGTTGTCATATTGGGACCTTATCGTCGCGCCGTCCCGCGGCAGGGCGGCGGCCGCGGGTATTTTTTTCGGACTCGCGTTGATGTCAAAATATTCAGCGCTATTACTTCTGCCGGTATATTCGCTTGCAATGTTGTGGGCGGCCTTCCGGCCGGCAAATAGAAAAAAAGATGTGTTCCTGGGATTTTTGTTATTCCTGATCATTGCTATTGTTGTTTTATGGGCGGGAAACGGATTTGAATTAAAACCTTTTCTCGCGGATGTATTGCGTGCCGGTGAGAAGGAACTCATCTTTCGTAATATGATCAGAAGCGTATTTCCGTTTGTCGGGGACGCGTCTCTCGCGCGTATCACAGATATGCTATACACGGCGCCTGTGCCGCTTAGTTCATATATACTTGGAGCCCTGGGAGTTCTAAAACACGGCGCCGGCGGCGCGGCGACATTTTTTATGGGCAAATGGAGCGCCCGGGGGCATCCGTTGTATTACGCGCTGGCGTTCCTGATAAAGACGCCGGTCGCGATAATCCTTTCATTTTTCATTGGCATGTTTACTATCGTCAAAGGGAAGAGGCCTGAACGCGAGTTCAAGATGTATCTGCTTTTTGTTATAGTCATGTTCTTCGTGGTCGCCTCCAGCGCCAATCTTCAACTGGGCCTCCGATATGTCCTGCCGGTATACCCGCTAATGTTCATTATTTCAGCCTTCGGCGTAAAACTGTTTTTTGATAAAACCAGGTTGTTTAGACTGGGCGCGGCGG
>JAHJBY010000103.1 GCA_018813285.1 Candidatus Omnitrophota bacterium | reverse complement strand
GACATATTGTTCACGTACGCTATCCGCCTTCCTATACAAGAGTTTCAGGTCCTCAAGCTCTAAATCCAACAGATGAACGACTTGTTCTCTGGATAGCAACGTATCATTATCGATCGCTTCTAATATATCTGTTATCGACATAGAAGGGGTCAAATCTTCACTTTCAACTTAAGCTGTTTCACCATCAGCGTTAAAGATCCTTGTTTTCAAAGATGTGTGAAATCGAAAATTTATTCATTTTTTAAAGGGCAACGATACCACGCTTAATGTTCCTACTCATAGAGTCCTTACTCAATATCAGGAGGTTTTTACCGCGTGCGTCAGTATATCTCTTTCACCACGGCGTAAAAATTTTTAAATATATCCCGTCTGCCTACCACTCCGACCATCTTGCGGCCGTCAAAGACCGGGAGAGTATGCGCATTCCTGTATTTCATTATCGCGATTATCTCTTCAAGTGTTGTCATCGTGTTTATCACAATAGCGCCCGCGGACATCGCGAATCTTACGGTCGGTTCCGAAATTGAAAGTTTTTCTCCTTCCACTATGTCACCGGACCTGATCATGTCCATTACGAGAAAAAGGTCGTTCGCGGTGATCGTCCCTGCCACATCTCCCTCTTTGTCCACAACGGGCAGTCCGCTTATTCTTTTTTTGATCATAAGTTCGGCAATATCGGCAAGATGAGTCTCGGGAGCGGTAACGATAACATCTTTTGTCATAATATCTTTTGCCTTTATCGAACTTAATCGTGTCGATAATTTTTTCAATTTGGCATCTTTCATGTTGCCCTCCCTGGTTTAAGATTCCAGATATTTCCCGGATAACTTGACGAACTGTTTACTTGAATATCCCTTGTCCATAAAATCGCAAGCCCCGAGGTTGTCGCACATTTCCTTGAGAGAATGGATCTTACGGATCTCGCCGGCATCAAGCTCGGATATTTTTGTCGTCACATACACAATTACCGGGACTTCTTTGTTTTTACTGCTGCCTCGTACGATAGAGAGCATCCTATCTGTCATATTAGGGCGCCACTTATACTGCACCACGACCAGTTTATACCTGTGTGTTATCACATTATAGTAAAAATTATGCCGTGTACGCAAGACATCCAAAATGATGTCATACTTCCCCAGGCTCTTTACAACTGAATCCGTCTCCCGGCTTCTATCTCCGTAAACAAGGATCTTTTCCTGCAAAATATCCCGCACCTCGCTCATCAACATATCCACGGAATAAGGCTTAATAAAAAAGGTTTCCGCGCCCATCATCTCGAAGATCTTTTTCATGCCTACCTTACTGGACTGCACAACGACCGGGATCTTAAGAAACTCTTTTTTCGTCCTCATCTTCTTGAATAGTTGAAACCCGTTTACTTCGCCTTTAAGCGCGATATCAAGGAGGACAAGATCCACCCATCTGGTTTTAAGGACATCCAGGGCTTCTTTCGCGGTTCGCGCGCAATCCACAAGATATCCCATTGATTCAAGCCTCGATTTAAGCAAAGCTGAAAGGGCAATATCCCCGTCTGCTATTAAAATTCTTTCCTGAGTCATTTTGAACTCCTCCCCGCAGATGATCCGCTTACCCCCGCAACGGACACACTATAGGTTCTGTTTGGTGAAAACTGATGAAGTTTGCCGCATATTTCTACCGGCACCTTTCGCATCCCGGGCTTAGCGCCTTTAATGGATACAGTAACCCGGGATCTTGTGATGTATAATTGGAACCAAATATTTCTGTGCTTAAGTTTCAGTTTTATACTCTCAAGCGCCTGTGGGATATCGGGCCGGATATTCATTCTGTCAGCGGAAAAACTTATACCCGCGAAACCACGGACAACTATATCAATAGACCCGCCCATCACTCCCACGTGGATACCTTCCAAAGTCGTACCGCCTTGTGTGTCATAAATATCCGACCCCGCCACTTCTAAAAACCACTTCCACGCCTCTTTTTTCCTGCCTATTAAGTGGGCAATGTAACAATGAACGACCTTACTTAAAGTTGAACCATGGGATGTTCGTTTGGCGTAATAATCATAATTTTTCTTCAGGGTGTTCTTCAGGAACTTATAGCCCGTTCTATTAAAGAGCGAGCTCACTTCTGATACTGACAAAACATAAAAAATCATAAGCACATCAGCTTGCTTGGCGGCCTTATATTCATTCGGAGATTTCCCTTCGGCCTTCAGGATCCGGTCCATACGCATAACATTCTTATATTTTGACCTGTAGAAATCCCAGTCCAATTCTTTTAATTCAAAATATCCGCCAAACTGTTCTATCACTCCGTTTTTGTCGATAACGATATTCATTTTCCGGCTGATATCATCCCATTTTTCGATCACCTTATTGGTCAAGCCAAGTTTTCTCGAGAGCCTGGTTTTATTCTTCGGCGTCACAATGTCGAGGACTTCCAATGCTTTGACAAGCGTCCATACGATCAAGATATTTGTATACGCGTTATCTTTGAATCCCGGTTTCTGCGCCCCCGGCAGCTTCTCATGAAACTCATCCGGGCCCATAAGACCCCTTGTGTGATAACGCCCGTCATCAGGATCATATTTTGATAAACTCGCCCCGAATTGCGCGATAGCAAGCAGCATTTCGGCGCCATATCGGTTCAAAAAATCCTTGTCGCCTGTCATCTCCCAATATTGCCAAATATTGTGGGCTATAGCGAAAGAGACATGTCTCTGGCGACAACTATGATCAGGCCCCCATTTTCCTGACATCGGGTTTAAATGAATGGTTTGCGTCTCTTCGGAGCCGGCAGAACCGCTTTGCCAGGGAAACATGGAGCCATTAAACTTATTTTCTTTGGCGTATTTGCGAGCCGGCTGAAGCCGTTTGTACCTGTACATCAAAAGCGCCTTCGAGATCTTAGGAATATGCGTATCAAAAACAGGCAAGGCAAACAGCTCATCCCAGAAAATATGGCCCCTATACGCCTCACCGTGCAAACCTCTCGCCGGAAGCCCGGCGTCTATCGAAACATTATGCACCGATGCTGTCTGCAATAGATGAAATGTATGCAACCTTATTGTCTTTTGAAGAAAATCATCACCTTGCACCCTGATATCAAACTTCTTCCAAAGTTTATTCCATTCTTTTCTATGTGATCTGAATAAAACATCGAATCTGACCAACTTTTCAGCGGAATTGATAGCCGATTTGACCGGATTTCTGATACCTTTGTCTTTTGACGTATAAATAGAAACAACTTTCTCAACCGCGCAACACTGTTCTTGTTCGACAAACACTCCAAAATCCTGGCAGATCATTCTTTTCTTTCGCGTAAGCACTTCGCCGGGCGGATGCTGTTCTTTTCCTTCAACGAATATCCGCACTCTTGCCGCCTGGCCAATAATAAATTTAGAACGTGTAGTCTTAACCGAAAGATACACTCCATTTTTGCCAAAACTGCCTATTGAACAAAGTTTTAGATGTCTGGAATTAAGTTGCCGGTATCTTGCGACACCGGTGTTTTTAACGGTACCATCCAGGGCTGACCGAATTGTAATATTGCCCTCATAATTTTCCGGAACGATCGTGTATTTGATAGCCGCGCGGTGAGGTTCCGCCATATGAACGATCCTCTGCATGGTGATCTCTGTTCTCCGTTTCGCACGGTCCTGGATACGAACTTTCACCGTCAATGCCCCTTTATGCATATCCAGTTCCTGTTTATAGAAAAGTATCTTATTTTCCGAAGGAATGATCCATTCACCATCGCCGATCCGGAATTTAAGCGGTAGCCAATTGGGACAATTCACAAAATCCTCATTTACCGCCACTCGGCCGGCAATAGAGGTAGCCGATTTGTTGTACCCGCCCGCGAGATAGGTTCCGGGATAATGTATCCTTGAGGCTTGAGTCTCCACCATAGCTCCCCGCGTCCCGAAATAGCCGTTACCCAGCGTGCACAACGCCTCCCTTAAGCCTTCTTTGGCCGGTTTGAACCTATCATAGACTATTTTCCAGGAGGCCGGATCATTTGTAACCGTTTTTTTCAGGCGGCCCCGTGTTGTCTTCTTCAAGCTATCCCTTTTAGTTTTCAGTTGTCAGCGTCACTCATCACTTCTCGATCCTTGCCACTTGCGCCATGTCGTTTTGCGTCCTGCGCTTCGCGTCATGCAGTTCGCCCCTTGCCCCTTACCTCTTGCCTCTTTTTTAGCTATCAGTTATCAGACATCACTATTCACTGTTATGTAATGTGTCAAGTTTTCGCTTCACATCTTTGCTTCCTGTTCTTCTATCTTCATCTTGCACTTTGCAATCTGCACTTTGCATTTTGCAATGATACTTATGATTCTTTTTCCATCTATTCACGACTTAACTCCCCCGCCCTCTTAAGCGCGAATTTAGTCGTGATCGGCCCGACGAACTCATTAATGATCGTCGTTCCGATTATGACGCTGATAATGATATCGGCGATACCGCTAAAAGCCGGGTTCTGTTTTATCATCAGGGCAAGGCCTATCACTATACCACCCTGTGGAATTAACCCACCGACTGTATATTTTTTCACTGCCGGTGATGATTTCGCGATAGTGGCTCCCAGCGCTGTGCCGAAAAATTTACCAAAAAATCTGAAAATAAGAAAAAATAATGAAAGAACGGCTGTGGATAAAAAGATGGAGAAGATCATGTGCATGCCACTCAAAGTAAAGAACAAAACAAAGATCAGCTCGTCGACATACCGTTCCAGTAAACTGAATATTTTTTCTCTTTTGGGATTAAAATTTACGACCACGATTCCCATTACCATTGTCGAAAGCAGCTCATCGGCTCCCGTAAGCGTCGAAAGGCCAAAGCAGATCGCCAAAAGGCCGAATAATACCGTAATAAAAACACCTTCTGTCTCTTTGCGTATAAACTTCGTTATCACGTTCAGCAGAAACCCAAAAACTATGCCCAGGACTATCGAACCGGTTATAATAAGCATAGGGGCCAATAAAGTCGTCTCAACGCTCGCCCTCTGTTGCATAACAAGGGCCTGCGCTATAACCACCGCGATACTGTAATTGATTATGCCCAGAACATCATCAAACGCGGCAACGCTCAACATCGTCGAGATAACCTCCCCCTTGGGATGATATTGGGCCTTGATCGCCAAAGTCGCGGAAGGATCTGTCGGTGCCCCGAGCGAAGCGATCAGCAGGCTTAACGGAATGAATGTCACGGCCCATTTCCCGCCGGGTATATGCGCGAAAAACGGTGTTACTAACAGAAACCCAAAAAATATCGCGAGAAACGCGAACTCCGCTTCAAGCAGCGTAATGTATATTATTCCTTTTCCCAACTTTTTAATGTGAGGATAGAAAATGGAACCGCCTATCGAAAAAGTAATAAACGAAAGGGCAACGTTCGTAACAATGTCGGCATGGCGCATAAAATTAGCCGGAATAAAGGTCCATATCTCCGGATCCATCAGAACACCGGCCACAATATAACCCGCGACTTTCGGCAAACGGATCTTTTCCGCTATTTCACCGAAAATAAAACCGACAAAAACTATGATACCAATAAACAAGATCGCGTTCATTCAGTTCCTTCTCATTAGACGTTTCAGGGCGGGGAAACCCCGCCCCTCGGCTTCAAGGCGCATTTCCAGCATATCAACGATCATTTGTTAATCATCTACTACCAGTATTTTTTTGGCCACAAGCTATACTCCTCCCTGTGGTGTCTTGCGCTTACACCCGACAATATATATTATACTCCACGACCCCTGAATGCAAATTCGTCCCGAAAAAGAACACCGTTTAACTGATCTTCCGTCGTTTTCTCTTAAAACGACGAAAAAGATAGGCATCAAACTCTTCCAGGCTGGTAAAAAGATGGGAATGGTCAAATTCATCGTGCCGATATTCGCAGGAAGAAACATTGTGCTCCACGCACACTTGAGGCCTCTTTTTATATATCCCGCACTGGTGATTTTTCAGGAGGTATTTACACTTGTTTTTGATCTCCAAATGCCACTTCCGTTTCTCGACAAAAACCGAGACGGCGGAATGGGCAAGATACCATCTAATATTCTCAAATTCTACTTTCGTCCTCGGAGTGTCTATTTGTAAAGCGAAATACCTGCAGCATTCAGCCGAACATTCTGTACATGGAGCCATGGTGATCCTTTATTGAATATTTTTTCCGGTATACGATAGGCAGTGTAAGGTTTTGTTGTTGTGATTTTTTAATTTTTTACCGCCTTTTGTCCTAACTTAAACACAGCGTTGAAAATCTCCGAACACTTCAAAACATCGCCTTTATTCTCAAGGCCGGCACAAAAAAGCTCTCCGGTATAGACTGCGCCTACTGTGGCAAAAAAATTCTTTATAATAGAGGCGGCATTATCAAAATATTCCTTTTTATCCCCGGCCGATACGGATATGAACGCCCCTTTCTTTCCCGGAGGGGTGGAATTCACAAAACCCGTTACATATTTCGCCCTCCAACGGCACTGGAACCTGTCTATCATCATCTTTGTCTGGGCGCTCAAACTTCCGAAAAACACCGGGGAAGCGACTATAACGACATTCGCCATATCCACTTTTTTGTAAACAGCCTGCATGTCGTCATCGACAACGCAGTTCCCGTTATCAGGCGGCCGCGCGCACTCCTGGCAGGCGGAAAAATGAAGATCGTTAAGCATTATTTTTTCGCATTCTGCGCCCGACGAAGCGGCCCCTTTTAACGCTTCTTCCAACAAGATATCAGTATTACCGCCCTTCCTCGGACTGCCATTTATTCCTAAAACTTTCATTATGCCTCTCTATCTCCCGCGTGCCTGATGACGCCTACGTTGCGCAATATTACAAGATCGGCCCGGCGTGCTTGTTCATTACCATCGCTGTTTTTACATTCCACATCAAGTATTTCTACAAACCTTGCTGTGTACTCTTTAAGTATTCCCGAATATTCTTCCTTTCCGCCTTCCACCGTTACCGCGACAACCACCTTCTTTCCGATATACCTCTCCAGGACCGGCTCATATGCCGTACCAACCGTGGAAAGGGCATCTTCCTGCAGCTGTGTCACATGTTTATCCTGCCCCTTAAGCAATTCTCCGGCTGGCATGGTAGATCTTGCCCGCCCTATCAAAAGGCCCGCGATCTCCATCAAAGAATCCCGAACAGTACCGAAAACGTTACGTATATTCCTTGCTACTCTTGAACACCAAGCGGGATTTTTGGTCTTTTCAATATCGCGCGCGCGGGATCCTGCTTCAAGCGCGGTAAGAGTATCTTCGTACCGGATAAGCGCGAGGATCCCGTCATATTCGCCTTTGTACAGGATGTAACTTGTCTCTACATGGTCATCGTCTTTGTAAGGTTGGTCGTAAACTAGTTCCAATCCGGTATTTTCAACACGCATCCTGCCCCATATAACCTTTCCGTCTTTCATCCTTATGGTTACGATGTTTCCGTCAAAATCTGTCAAACATCTGTCTTTCGACCTGCCTTTGACAAAAGCCCCGATTATTGCGCATATGGCTATGAAAATTATTGTAACTAGAAATGTGTCCGGCATAATATTTCCTTATCGCCCGTCATATGATCGTGCCGGACGGAATAATGGCTTGTTTGCTTACTATGACTACCCCGTCCCTGATACAGTAATTCGAACCGTCAAAATGCTGGACCTTATTTTTGTTTAAGATCTTTACATTATCTCCTATCCTCACATTTTTATCCAGGATGGCGCGTTCTATCTGACAGTTAGTGCCGATACCGATCATAGGTTTTCCGCTGGACACATTCACAGCCAATTGATCCGCTGTTTCGTAATAGTCGCTTCCCATCGCGATAGTATCTCTAATAACTGTCCCCGTACCGATCCGCAGCCTGAGCCCGATAATGGAGTGGATGATCTCAGCCGAAAGTATGATCGCGCCTTCCGATATGATGCTTCTTTCAACATGGCTGTTTTCGAACTTGGCCGGCGGAAGATACCTCGGACGCGTGAATATCTGCCATGACTCGTCAAACATATTGAGCGGTGGGACGGGCTCGGTTAACATAAGGTTCTCTTCATAAAACGTCTTTATGGTCCCGATATCTTTCCAATACCCTTCAAAAGTAAAAGCATATGTAGGTTGGGTAGCTATCGCGTCCGGGATGATCTCCCGTCCAAAATCCACTCTGTAATCTTTCGTGAGAAGTTCTATGAGAGTATCCTTGTTGAACATGTATATCCCCATTGAACCGAGGCATGCCGGGTTGCCATTATGCTCAACAACCATCTTCTTTATTAACGCCGCGTCTTGGGGCTTTTCCACAAAACTTTTTATCCTGCCTTCGGGATCGACCTCCATCACGCCAAGATCTCCGGCATCCGAAAGCTTCACACGGTTACACGCGATTGTAACTTTCGCCTCTTTATCCACATGGTATTTTATAACATCCCTGAGGTTTAACTTATATAACTGATCTCCGGATAGAACGATAACATACCTAATATCCGGATCATTAAAATGTTTTAAACACCTTCTGACAGCATCTGCCGTGCCCTGAAACCATTCCTTATCATCCGAAGATTGCTCCGCGGCCATTACCTCCACAAACCCTTTTGAGAAAGGATCCATCTTATAGGTGCGGCTTATGTGTTTGTTAAGCGATTCTGATTTAAATTGCGTGAGGACATATATTTTTTTTAGGTCAGAATTCAGACAATTGCTTATGGGGATATCTATCAGCCGATGTTTCCCAAATAGCGGAACTGCCGGCTTGCATCTTTCTTTAGTCAAAGGATAAAGCCTCGTCCCCCGTCCGCCGCCGAGAATAACACACAGCACCTCCTTCATCGGATTCATAATATCCTCACATGGTGGTTGACGTTATCTTGAGAGTAACAGGCGCGATTATTTGCCGCGGGTCATTTGTTTTCTCACGGATTTTTCCGCGTGATACCAATCCAGCCGGTCATCGCCGTGGACACAACCTCTTTGCAAATAAAGATCATAGGCCTTCTTCTGTACAGCCGGAAATAGACCCATTTCAGACAATTCCTCTTGTGGAATATCAGCGTCATTTTTCCTTGCCGCAGAAGCGCGATCTTTCTTTGGTGATGTTTTCTTCTCAACAGTTTGTTTTTTTACGCTTTTCTTATTGACCATTTTTCCTCCTCACTACTGATACATTTCATAGTTGATTTCTTTAAATAAACTATTTTTATTCTCCGCCGATTCAAGCATCTCCATATCAATGCTGCCTCTTTCCAATTGATCATGGAACGCAAAAAACCTCCCGATATGTTCCCGTGTCCTGTTCACGGCATAATTCGCGAAAGTGCCTGTTTTCATGATAAATGCCCAGTCGCTTGATTGAGCAAGCAAAAGTTCCCTTGCCATCTGGTTCAGGACCCTGCGATAAAGCTCTGTCGGATCCTTGTATTCTCTCGCGTCACTGGTCATCATCTCCGCCATCTTATGCAAATACCTGTATATCCAATCATTTGACCCATCAAGCCACATTTCACTGTACCCTTTATAACCCCAACTCGACATTGATGGGGTTATCACGGGATATTTATCATATAACTCGAGATATTTTCCGGGAGTGATAGTTTTAACTGTTTCTTGATCAAAATATATTTTTCTTAATAAAAACTCAAGCCACTCCGGCCCCTCATACCACCAGTGCCCAAAAAGCTCGGCATCATAAGGAGAAACTATCACCGGGACGCGATCCATAATACCTGAAAGATGCTCAACCTGCTTTTCCCTGTTGAACATAAAATTACCCGCGTGATCCGCCGCTGTATTCAACGCGTCCTTTCTATCGTATGGTTCTTTGTCTGTTCTTCCCGTTATCTTATAGTACTTGATGCCTGTATTTACACGAGCGCCGTCACCGTTTATGAAAGGTTTTATGTAGTCGTAATCAAGATCAAAACCCACATCCCTGTAATACTCTCTGTAATTGGCATCACCCGGATAACCATCTTTAGAACTCCATACCGCTTTTGAACTTTCAAGATCCCTCCCAAAAACCCCGACTCCTGACTTGCAAAGGTAAGGGCTGTAAACCCCGTATTTGGGCCTTGGAGAGGCAAAAAGTATCCCGTGTGTTTCAACAAAAAAATACTTTATTCCGAACTCCGCGAGGATCTCATCATGGCCGGGGTGATATCCGCATTCCGGGAGCCAGACACCTTTGGGCCCGCAGCCAAAAACGGACTTATAAATATCAACCGCGACTTTTATTTGCGCTCTTACGGCGGGTTTATGTAGATCCATTAAAGGCAAATATCCGTGAGTAGCTCCGCATGTTATAACTTCTACATTGCCGAGATCCTGAAATTTTTTAAAAGCCCTGAGGATATCATTGCCATATTTCTCGGAAAACACATACTTTGTCTCGATATATCTTTCATTATACATTCGCGATAAAGCATTGACGCGGGAGTCCCGCGCCGTACGCTTGATCTCCATTTCAGACAGTTTAATAAGTTTGTCGACGTGCTTTATGTATCTTGATATCAAAAGTTCGTCTCTAAGCATATCAATGAGCGTAGGACTTAAAGAAACTGTAATGTGGAAATCCACTCCGTCTTTCGATAACCTATCAAAGACGTTTATGAGAGGTATGTACGTATCAGTGATGGCCTCAAATAACCAGCTTTCTTCCAGAAAACTGTCATATTCGGGATGCCTGATAAACGGTAGGTGCGCGTGTAAAACTAAAGCTAGATAACCTTTTGCCATATTTATTCTCAAAAAGAAGAGGTATCTTCTATCATGCCTGATGACATGCCTGAAGAAAACCAGCTTTTGGGGCGGCGTTTCATTGTCTCCCTCATCTCCAAAGAACTCGTTCCTATCCCATACCCTCCGGAAATAGCAAACATCTTATAGTACAGTTCTTCGGAGCACATCCATTCTTCGTCATATATTCCTGATACTCCATAAAAAGGAGCCTTTACAATGTTGGACCTGGCAAGAAGAAAAAATTCACCGGTGGTGCTTTCTATGCCGATATCAACTGCCCATTTTTTTCCACTGTTCTCTATCTGGATATACCAGCTATTCGCGTAATTTTTAAGGTCAAAACTGGAAAATACAGGAGAACCTTCCACAGCCGATCCATCCATCACATCGCGCACTTTCAAAACACTTTTGGATACCACCAGGCCTTTTTTTTCTATCTCTTTGATCACTCTATTCTCGACATCAGCCTGTATTTCCCAGTAAGCATACAACATCCAGGGATCACGCACCATGAGTACGATCTTATTATCGCCCCAACATTCCGGAATAGGAAGACTTACGCTTTGCCGCGGCGCGCGTTTCCCATTACTACTGTCCATGCTTTCATTGTACCCACAACTCGGCATTCCATTCCCCCGCAAGGCGTCAAAGTGAAAGGCCCCGCCTTGACATTATAGAGACTTCCAATGAGTTGATTATACTCCCCCTTTACGCGGCATGTCCACAAAAATGTGT
>JAHJBY010000102.1 GCA_018813285.1 Candidatus Omnitrophota bacterium | reverse complement strand
TTGGCCCTTCGGTTCGGTCGAAAAAGTATCCTTTTTCTCCCTCTCTCAGGGTCAAAATCTTGCTTCGCGGAATTTGGCCCTTCGGTTCGGTCGAAAAAGTATCCTTTTTCTCCCTCTCTCAGGGTCAAAATCTTGCTTCGCAAGATTTTGGCTGGCGGGCAGGGATTTGAACCCCGACAGGCAGCTCCAAAAGCTGCTGTGCTACCATTACACAACCCGCCAACCTGAAAAAGCACACCTGCCGTCACAATTCTATGTCCTCGCCGTCTTCCGTTATTATGCTGTGACCACTCGACTCGGAGACCTTATTCCCGTCAGAAAAATCTCCCTCATCTTCACTTACTCCATCCATGGAAACCGGCTTAACGGGTTTATACGACTCACCTTCGGCAAGCTTTCGTTTCATTTCGCCGTTAAAGGCGTCAAGTATCTTATCCTGAATATATATCCGGCATTCTTGTTTTATCGGATGGGCGATATCCATATGATCATTCTGCTTCCACGCATCGGGTGTTTCTTCGGGTTCGGTTTGTTGCTCGAGAGCGGCACCGCAATCGTTGCAATATTTGCTGCCGCGTACGTTCTTAAAACCACATTCAGGACACACAAACATCGCCTTTCTGGAAGGCATGGCAACGAAAAGCCCCCCGTTCCCCTGTATCACTTTAATGTTTCGTACGACAAACCAGTCGTCAAACGTCATAGCAGCATAGGCTTTCAGCCTTCCGTCCCTGCTTTTTGTAGGAAATATCCTTACTTCCGTGATCTTCATTGTTCGGCCCCTCTCACTGCGTCATGTGCGCCGCTTTCGCCCCGGGAGATCCACCGGGTGCCCTGTACGTACCGGCGACAAAAACCTCCCAATTTTCTTTTGCGGGAAAAATCGCATCAAGCCCGAGTTTGGCTTGAATAGCATCTTTTTTGTCAAAAATACCAAAAACAGCCGGCCCGCTCCCCGCCATAAGTGTTCCTTTTGCACCTGCTTTTTTTAATTCGGAAAGCACTTCCATTAATGCGGGGAATTCTTCTAACGTTATTCTTTGTAAATCGTTATGAAGATTTCCGGCAATACCGTCAACATTGTTTTCTCTCAAAAAAGCGGTGAACATTTTATCAACGCCACTATTCTTTGTCAAGCCAAAACGGGAAACCCGCCCATATATGCTCTTGGTTGACACCTTGAACGGAGGATGCACGATAATATGCCATAGATCAACGGACGTTTCCACCTCTCGAATGACATCTCCACGCTCTCTGCCATACGCAAAGCTTGCTTCATGCAAAAAAAATGGCACATCAGCTCCCAATTCACGGGATATTTCCAACAGGTCCCCCATCTTCAGCGGAAATCCTGTTAACCCGTTTATAGCCTTTAGGAGAGCCGCGGCGTCGCTTGAACCGCCCCCCATGCCTGCCGAAACCGGTATGCGCTTTTCCAGCTCGACCGTGAAATTATATACTTTCCCGGTCTTTTCATTAAAAAGGTATATAACCCTTGATAGCAGGCTATCCGGGCCTGTTGGCACATCAGGATTGCGACAGACAATATTCGTTTTCTTGCCGGCAAGCTCCGCGACAAGTGTATCCCGGATGGATATTTTCTCAAACAGGGTGTCTATTTCGTGGTACCCGTCATCTCGCCTGCCAAGAATATTTAAGTACAAATTGATCTTGGCAGGCGCTTCTATTTCCATGATGCCTTATCCTTTTCTTTTCGCGCGCCGCGCTTGATATAATGTTGGAACTGTTTTTCGCTATTTCCTGGCAATAAGTTTTTCAGCCTCTTCCACAATATATCGTTCTGTTAAGTGAAAAAATTCGTACAGCTTATCCGGCTCACCGCTGACACCGAATTTCCCTTTCATCCCCATAAGCTTCATGGGGACGGGTCTGTTTTCAACAAGGACTTCAGCCACGGCACTCCCCATGCCTCCGGCCACCGCGTGTTCTTCGACCGTCAACACGGCCCCGGTCTCGGTAGCCGCTTTTATAAGTGTTTCTTTATCAATGGGTTTGGGTGTGTGCAGGTTTATCACTCTTGCGCTGATATTTTTTTTCGCGAGCTCTTCCGCTGCCGCCATTGCCTTGAGAACCATGTGTCCGCAGACAACGATCGTCAAGTCGTCGCCGGGAACCATAACACTGGCCTTCCCTATGGTGAATCCGGGATTGTTTTTGAACATGGGAGCCGCTTCCCTCCCGAGCCGGAGATAAACCGGATGCGGCATTTCTGCCGCCTGTTTTGTTGCCAGGAATGCCTCTTCCGCGTCACCGGGAACCACCACTGTCATGTTGGGCAAAACACGCATAAGGGTTACTTCTTCGAGGGACTGGTGTGTCGCGCCGTCCGCGCCGACAGAAATGCCGCCATGAGTACCTGCAATGTTAACATTCAGGTCCATGTATGCCACAGATATCCTGACCTGGTCCCATGCCCGCCCACTCGCGAAAGCCCCAAAAGTACAGGCGAACGGTACTTTACCTGATAGTGCCATGCCGGCAGCAGCTCCTATCATGTCTTGTTCGGCCACGCCATGGCTTATAAATCTTTCGGGGAACTTTTCCTTGAACCAATGTGCTCTGACCGACTCCGTAAGATCTGCCGACAGAACCACCACATCCTTGTTAGTTTCGCCCAATTCCAGCAGGGCTTTTCCAAATCCGTCTCTTGTGGACACCTTGTCCTTGCCGCCCCAATCCATCAAACCTCCTCCTTTATATTTTTCTAGTTCTTCAGTTAAAAATACTTGCCGGAAGCCTTCACAATATCCTCGATCGGCACCTGGCCGCTGCTGTAATTACAAACATCTTCCACCGTGATCCACAACTTGATGTTCTCTAACTGATCCTCCATTTCAAGCACATCAAATTCTTTAAACTCATATCCATTCACAACCTCGTTCGTGATCTGCATTATCTTTTCTATTTTCTTCGCGCGGAGTTTTTCTTCCTCACCGGGTTTACTTTGATCGAATATTTTGAACTTGACAACAAACGCGTTATCGCCGGGCCTGGATGAAAAATATCCTTCAACTGACTGAAACTCGTAAAGCGCGGATAGTTTCTCGTCTTCCCCGAAATCTATCTTTATCCTGTTAGCGATCTGAGCAGCAAGAAATTCCCGCAATGTTATGTCCTTTAGATAGAAATGGCCGCGCCAGTACCCCATGTCGCTCAGTTTTGACGGAGATGCCCTGAAAAACTCATTAAGGACGCCCTCTCTGGTGTCTTCGGCAAGCCCCATTTTGTCAAATACCTGTTCCACCGAACGTTCCTTTCTTGCCTGCGGGGTCAGATTGAGGCTGAAAAGTGTGCGCTTAAATGATTCCGAACGTCCGATGCTCCTCAACATCCCTCTTTTAACATCATTCACATACTTGATTATCACGATCTGCATTTCCGGCAAGCGTTCATCTTGCGCGATAACACAATAAAACTTAATATCGGCATCTGTGCTTAATACAATGCGCGAAGCGACAAGAATAAGATTGCTTATTTGGTCCCATGCCTTCTCACTGATCCCTAAACTGATATCGAGAAGCCCCTTCATGGGATGATATATTCCAAGCGTTGTCCCGGCAACGGCAACATCCACATCCATGCCGTATTCGCCCTTGAGTATCTCCTTTATTGCTTCCGGCAGTTTTTCCTTCGGGTATGTCGGGCTGCATGAAGACAAATACAGCACAGAGCTTGCCAGGATCGTTATACTTATGATAATAGAAAATATATTTTTTCTTGTTCTCTTACACATCATTTTTCGTATTGTTGTCCGTCGTTTTGTCATCAGACAGGGACCACTGATGCTCCCCCGTCTCCTTGTGCCCATATTCCGCGAATATCGCGATGATCTCATCATATTCCAGCTCTTCGCGCGCTAAAAGCTCTTTAGCGAATCTGTCCAGGATGGGCCTGTCCGCTTCCAGTGTCTTTTGCGCTTCTTCTGTACATTGCTGGATAAGAGTGCTGGTGTCCTTGTTCAGGGCGATCTTCACTTCTTCTGAAAGTTCTTCTTTCGGTATCGCGGTATAGTCGCCGACATAACCTGAATCTCCCATCCCTAGAGCCCACACCATTGCGTGGGCCAACAGCATGGCCTTTGTAAAATCGCTGGACACACCACTTGTGGTGGTGTTGAACTTAATTTTTTCCGCGACGTAACCCCCAAGCGCGATCATTATCTCGGACGATAACTGCTCTTTATTTTTGGAATGCAACTCCTCTCTCTCCGGAGACCACACAACACCTAACGTCCCTCTTCTGGGAATAATGCTCGCCTTGAAAACGCTTTTTGAAGGAGCTTTCAGATAAGTGATCATCAAATGTCCCGTTTCGTGATATGCCGTCATCTCTTTTTCTTTTGGCGTAACAGTCATGCGGTGCTTTATCCCGAGATCTACGCGCTCGAATGCTTCGCTGAGTGATTTCAGATCTATCGTGGTTCTTTTATTCCGGGTAGCTATCAGGGCCGACTCTTTAACTATGTTCGCGATATCAGCCGGGCTCTTGCCTACGGCTCGCCGGGCTAGCCTGCCAACATCCAGATTATCTCCGGCCTTAACTTTTGTCAGATAGAATTTGAACAACTCTTCTCTGTCTTCTTGCGAAGGTTTTGTGATCATGATCTTTCGGTCAAATCTGCCGGGCCGCAGAAGTGCCGTATCCATATGTTCTTCCTGGGCGTTAGTCGCGCCTATGACCACAATGTTCTCTTCCTTGCCTTTGAGTCCGTCCATTTCAGCGAGAACCTGATTTAGCGTGCTGTTAGTTTCTTGTCCACCCATAAAGCTAAATGTTCGTGATCTCCCGATCGCGTCTATTTCATCGATAAATATGATGCATCCGCCGTATCCATACGCAAGATTACGTGCTTTTTTGAACAGCTTTCTCACACGTGACGCGCCCACACCGACAAAAACTTCGACAAATTCACTGCCGGACATCGAAATGAACGGCATATCTGCTTCTGTCGCGATCGCTTTGGCAAGATATGTTTTTCCGCATCCCGGAGGGCCTAGCATAAGGAGGCCTTTTACCACGCTTCCGCCCATCCTCCTCACATTAGCGCTGTCTTTTATAAGCTGAACAACTTCAAGCGCTTCCTGCTTGGCATCCTGCATGCCGATAACATCCGTCCAGGAGATGGAAACATCTTTACCTTTGATGGGAGCTTTGTCCAATTTTGCGAAACCGCCGCGCATGAACGTAAGGTACATGAAAACAAATATTCCGGCATGTATGCCGGCCATCAGGAACTGCAGCGGCATTGTGGCCAACGTCATTTTCCTGTAGAATGATTCGAGAGAATTAAGCCCCACGATCGTAAGTACGAGCAATGCCAGAACTATGAACCCTATCAGGATCTTTACCTTGTTTTCACGTAACCGCATTTTTAAAACTCTGGTCAACATGTAATCTCTCCCTTTTTTTAACGTATTGAATCGCGATTCACTTGTTCACGATTCACTTGTTCACGATTATCCATCCAACGCCTTCCGCTGCTTATCCAGTTCGGCGAACGCTTTATTTAATTCGTCTTTTTTCGGCGCTATCCCATGCCACGCCACCTGGTTCTCTATGAAAGATATGCCTTTCCCTTTTACCGTATGCGCAATAATCATCTGCGGTCGATCCAAAACCGCCGCGGCTTCATCAAAGGCGTTCTGTAATTCCTTAAAATCGTGCCCGTCCGCTTCGATCACATGCCATCTGAAACTTTCCCATTTTTTCGCGTGCGCGCCGGGGTTCATAACTTCGCAGCATCTCCCGTCTATCTGTAATTTATTGCAATCAATAATGCCGCATAAGCTGGCAAGTTTGTAATGAGCCGCCGTCATGGCGGCTTCCCACACTTGTCCTTCGTTAGTCTCGCCGTCACCCATAAGGCAATATATCCTGGTATTCAAATCGTCCATTCTGTCCGCCAACGCCATGCCAACAGAGATCGAAAGACCTTGCCCCAAAGATCCGGAAGAGATCTCTACACCGGGAAGCCCCAGCTGCGGGTGACCTTGAAGCCGAGACCCGAGTTTTCTGAGCGTCCAGAGCTCTTCTCGAGGGAAGAAATCAAGATCGGCAAGGATCGCGTACAATGCCGGGCATGCGTGCCCTTTGGACAGTATAAACTTATCCCGATCTTTCCGTCTGGGATCCCGGTTGTCTATATTCATTCGTTGGTAATATAAGAGCGCCATTATTTCTATGACAGACAATGAACCGCCCGTATGTCCACTGCCGGCTTTCGTAAGCATTTTCAATGTATCCCGCCTGAGATCTATTGCCTTTTTTTTCAATTCCGTAATATCTGTGATCTTTTTCACTTCCCACCTTTCGTTAAATCTTTTAAACATCGTAATTTTTCCATTACCGTAACGTTGCCCGCGTCAATTTCCAGTGACTTCCCCCATCTTTCCGCTGCCTTTCGCGAGTTCCCGAGTTTCAAATAAACATCGCCGAGGTGTTCTTGAATTGTCGCGTTTTGCGGAAGATATTCAGCTGCTTTTGTAAAATATCCGAGGGCTTCCTGATACATGCCCTTTTGGTAAAAAACCCACCCCATGCTGTCGTTATACGCGCCATTCGCTGATTCCATGGCAAGCGCTTTGTTGATCAGTTCGGTTGCCCGGTCAAGTTCGGATCCGGAAACAGCGTAAAGATATCCAAGACAATTATATATGTCGGGAGACGCCCCCTCCATCGAAGCACGTTCTTCAAGCACTTCTATCGCGTGTTCTTTATCTCCGGCGTCGTTGAGCGCAAGGCCGAGATGAAGCCAATACTGATTATTTTCGGGATCCTCATCAATGGCCATTTCGTAATACTCGGCGGCATCGACATATTTTTTCTCTATCGCGTTCAGGTATCCGAGTCCGGCGTAAATTTCGCCCCCCGTCACGCCGTTTGCCAGGGCTTCCTGTAAAACCTCTTCTGCCTTGTCATACGCTCTGTCCATCACGTATATGCCAAAGATCTTCATGTATGGCTCGGAAAATTTCGGGTCGATGCGCCCCATCATTCGAAATTGCTCAAGCGCTTTATCATTTTTTTCGAGTTTATAGTACAACTGTCCCGCCCGGGCATAGGCCGCTTTATTCAACGGGTCGATCTCTTCCACAGCTTCGTATTGTTTTATGGCCCCTTTTATGTCTCCTTCCACTTCGTAGACAAGTCCAAGAACCATTTGAGCTTCAGTGTAATCAAAATCTATTTCGATGGCCTTTTTAAGGCTTTGCTCGGCTTTTTTCAGTTGATTCGTTTTCGAGTAGATCATCCCGAGATTAAAATACAATATAGTGTCATCACTCGAAATGCGGAGCATTTCCTCATATGTTTTGAGGGCTTCGTCAAACCTCCCCCGCGCCACAAGCAGGTCAGATAAAAATGCCAGCGTACGGAGATTTTCCGGATCACGTTCAAGAATTTTCTCGTAACAGGCTTCGGCTTTATCGTATTCTCCATTCGCCGTGTGCACAAGAGCAATAAGCAAATGGGCCTGATCATTAAGCGGCTCCAGCGCGAGCGCTTCGTCCAACTCGGCTAATGCGCGGTCTGTTTCGCCTAACAGTAGAAGGTCAGCTCCCATCTTTATGTGTATGGCCCCTATATCGCTCCTGGACTCGAGGGCCCTTTTATATTCCTCGATAGCTTTCAGGGGTTCCCCCCGGCTGTCGTAGAATATCCCCACAATGTAACGCGAGAGAGCCACCCAAAGGTCCGCTAAGCCGGGCTGTTCCAACCGGGATCTGTCAAATTCCGAGGGGATTCCCAGAGAACATGCATTTCGCGCGCCCGTTGAAGACAACACACAAAAGAAGCAGACAGTAAAAACGATAATACGGAATGAATTCATCACTTATTCTTTTTGTGCCGGTCTCTTCTCATCCGTTTTTTTCGCTTATGCCTTTTTACTTTTTTTAGTTTTTTCTTTTTCCCGCAAGGCATTCTCTCCTGTCACCCCCTTACCTGCTGTCAATTACTATCCGCCTTAAAAAAGCAGAAACTAGTATATCACCTTGTTTAACGGATACTCAATGATGCCCTGTGCTCCCGCATTTTTGAGCTCCGGTATCAACCGCTTAACGTCTTCTTCGTCGATTATTGTATCAATATCGACCCATGCACTGTCGGAAAGAGGAGCTATCGTGGGATTTTTCATCGCCGGAAGTGTCGCCAGGATCTTTCCGATGTCCTCTTTTTTAACGTTCATTTTCAGGCCAACCTTGCCTTCGGCCTGTATGGCGCCGCCAAGCAAAAGAGCGATCCTGTCGATCTTCTCTTTTTTCCACGACTCCTTATAGGCGTCTTTATTCGCTATAAACTGCGTTGTAGATTCACACAGCGTTTCCACGATCTTTAACCCATTTGCCCTGAGGCTGGAGCCGGTTTCCGTTATCTCCACTATGGCATCTATCCCCATTTTCGTCTTCACTTCGGTTGCCCCCCAACTGAATTCGACGTTTGCCTTAACACCTTTTGCCTTCAGGTATTTGTTCGTTACATTTACAAGTTCAGTTGCTATTTTTTTTCCTTCTAAGTCCTTTGCGCTCTTGATGTTAGAAGAATCCGGAACAGCCAGAACCCACCTCACCGGCTGCAAGCTCCGCTTCGCGTATATCAATTCAGCAACTTTTTCGACGCTGGAAGAATTTTCTTCGATCCAATCATTGCCTGTTATCCCGCAATCAATGATCCCGTCTTCAACATAGCGTGACATCTCCTGTGCCCGAAAAAGCACTGGCATTATTTCATTGTCATCGATGGACGGAAAATAAGATCTTTCCCTCACTCTGATCTTGTACCCGGCCTTGCCGAATATACGAATGGTCGACTCCTGCAGGCTTCCCTTTGGAATCCCTAATTTCAATATATTTTCAGCCATATTTCACCTTCCTGGGCTTGTATAAAGACACCTCTCCCATATATTATAAGCGTGATAATTGTATATCAATCCCCCAATAGAGTCAAGAACATTAGGCGCGATAATTAGGCGCGATTGTTGAAGGGTAACGGGAGCTATTAGCTGTCAGCTTAAAAGAAATGTCTGGCAAGCTCTCTCAAGAGCGATCATCCGCACATATGCCTGCTCGATGTCGCGGCCGACAGAGACCGCTCCGTGCTTCTTCATCAAGACAGCATTAGCACCCTGCTTGATTTCCCCGGCTATGGCCGCGGCCAGCTCATCAGAACCCGGTTTGAGGTACCCGATTACGGGGACAGCGCTTTCAACGACGCATTGAAACTCATACGAAATGTCCGAAAGTATCGCTGTTTTTTCGGCAACGGCCATCATTATCGGGGAATGCGTATGTACAACAGCTCCAACATCTTCGCGAGCGTCATAACACGCAACGTGGAACGGGGCCTCTCGGCTCAATATGTCCTTTTTTTTCTCCGTCTCGCTGAAAAGGACACAAACATAATCCTTCGCGCGTCCCTGGGACATGTCGGCACCCCGCTTCTTAATGATCAACCTGCTCCCGTCCCGGGCGCTGACGTTGCCCCCTGAAGCGATCACAAGTCCTTTATCATGCAATAGTTTGCCGTATCCGGCCAATCCTCTTCGCTTGTTCATGATCCTCCCATTTTGAAGTAGTGTAACATGAAGAGAAGTAAAGAGGCAAGGGTTAAGAGAGCTATCAGCTTTCGGCACAGAACCATGGTCATTGACACCGACTAGTGATGGACTATTGACTATCTCCGCGAAAAACATATAATACAAGAAACGCGCTCTAACACAAATAAGGAGTTTATCTAATGTTGCATATTTTTCGCAGTAAGAAATTCGCCAGAAGGACCCTTTACGCCATCCTTATCCTGATAATACCGGCATTCGTTCTATGGGGAGCGGGTAGCATTTCCAAAAGGCCGGGGATCATCGGCACTATTGGAAAGCAGAAGATCCGGGAGAACGATTTCGTAAAGAGTCTCAGCGGAGTAAAAATACAGCTGCTCTTGACTTACGCGAACTACGATGTGTTCCGCAACATTCTCCGGAACCGGCCGCTTATGAACCGTATGGCGTGGGACAGGCTGGTCTTTCTTAATTCATCCCGAACGAATGAGCACAAAGTGACCAATCGGGACGTGCTCTCCTATTTGAGTCAACATCCGCTTTTTCAGAAAAACGGCGCGTTTGATCAGTGGACTTACTACTACATCATAAGGAACACACTCGGTATGGAACCGCGGAATTTTGAGGAACTCGTTCGCGAAAATCTTGAAGTGAACGCCGTCCAGAACCTGCTTTATCGAAAGATCAATATCCCGGATGAAGAACTGAAAGAATATTACCATACCCTGAACGATAAGTACGACATATCCTACATCCTGATAGATAAAGAACAGTTCACCGCAAGCGCCGAGCCGTCCGAAGAAGAAGCAAGCGAGTACTATGAAACGAATCTACTAAAATTCCAGATACCGGCTAAGATAGATATCGAATATATCGAGATCCCTTATGCGAACATAACCGAGAAAAAAGAAGTCACCTCTAAAATAAACGAGTTGCATACGCAGTTGGAAAAATATCCGACAACATTTGAGGAAACCGCGGAAAACCATGGTGTCCGATACCACAAGACCGGCCCTATTTCCGTGGATGACCTGATCCCGGGTACAAAATTCTCAAAAAAGGTTCATGACATCGCCTTTAGTATGGCGAAAGAGGAAGTCAGTCCGCCGGTCGTATCCGGAGAGGGTGAAGGCACGGCGTATGTGCTGCGCAAGCTGGATGCTTTCCCGCCGGGGCTTCCGGGATTCGAAGAAGTGCGTGAAGCTGTCGTTGAAAAATTAAGGGACGCGCAAAAAATGAAACTTGCCGCGGAAAAAGCGGGTATCATTTATCGGGACATCGCGGGCAAAACCCTTTCTTTAAGGAAAGCCGCGGAAGAACTTGATCAGGAAGTTCAAACTGCCGAAGGTGTCTCTTTGGGTGGTTACATCGACAACGTAGGGCAGGCAAGAGATATTATCGAGAGGCTTGGCGGTGCTTCCGCGGGCGATATCATGGCCCCTTTAACCACTCCCAAGGGGATGGTCATCACCCGCATCGACGTCATAAGTCCTGCCGAAGAGGAGAAATTTGAAGAGCAGCGGGAGATCATCCGCGAGCAAGTCATGATGGATCAGCGAAAAAGAGTGCTGCAAAAATGGCTGGCGGGGAAAGCCCCGGAAATAAAATTGGAAAGATCTCTGGACACTTTATAGAATTTGTGAGGAATCGTTTCTTAAACCGATCAGCGGATTCGCGCAGGGCTTTATTTTATCCTAAAAACTTTTCCAGCTCTTTCATGAAATGCGAAACATCCTTGAACCTGCGGTATACTGAAGCAAAACGAACATACGCCACTTCGTCAAGATCATAAAGTTTTTCCATTACCAGGTCGCCGATCCTGGTGGACTTGATCTCCCGATCGGTTTCCCTTTGGACTTTTCTTTCGACCTCATCCACCGCTGTATCGATCTGGTCCATGCTGACCGGCCGCTTTTCACATGCCTTTATGATGCCGGCTTTGACCCTCTCTCGATCAAATCTCTGACGATTCCCGTCGCGCTTTATCACCATAAGCGGCGTTTCTTCGACATATTCATACGTCGTGAACCGCCTGCCGCATTTTAAACATTCCCTGCGCCTTCGGGTATTTTGACCCTCCGCGCTCATCCGGGAATCTATGACTTTGTCTTCTGTGTTACCGCAAAACGGGCATTTCATTGTTTGAATTTCTCCAATTTCACGCCGGCTTCCTTTAACAGCTCGATCGCAAATTCATCCGGATAATCTCCTTCGAAAATTATCTTTTTTATACCGGCATTTATGATCATCTTCGCGCAAATACTACACGGTTGAGTCGTCATATACATAGTGGCGCCGTCAAGGCTTATGCCGTGCCTCGCGGCCTGCAGAAAAGCGTTTTGTTCAGCGTGGAGAGCTCTGCACAACTCGTGCCTTTCGCCCGACGGAACCCCCATTTTCTCCCGCATACATCCGATCTCATCGCAGTGCTTTACTCCGGCGGGAGCGCCGTTATATCCGGTCGTCAGCACCTGTTTATTCTTAACAATCACCGCTCCTACATTGCGCCTGAGACAAGTCGATCGGCTGGACACAAGCCTGGCGATATTGATGAAATACTCATCCCATGCCGGGCGTGACGTTCGATTGTTTTTCTTCCCGTTCATATTGTTTCATCCCCTGAATTCTCCATTTCGTTTGCCCAGTTCTCATAGAGGGGAAACTCTTTCAGAAACTCCCGGATCTCTTCTCGTATAAACCTGAGTTCCTTTTCGTCATTGCGCGCCATAATTGCGCTGTCTATAAATCCGGATAGTTTTGTCATCTCGGCTTCTTTCATGCCTCGTGTGGTCACGGCCGGTGTCCCTATCCGAATCCCGCTGGTAACAAACGGGCTTTTGGTATCATACGGGATAAGATTCTTGTTCACTGTGATCCCTGCTTTCTCAAGGGCTGTTTCCGCTTCCTTCCCCGTGATGTCCTTGCCTGAAAGATCAATAAGCATAAGGTGATTATCCGTGCCTCCCGACACCACCCGGTATCCTCTTGATGAAAGTGTTTCCGCTAAATGCGCGGCATTTTTAATGATATTTTTCTGATATGTCTTAAATTCCGGCTGCAGCGCCTCTTTTAAGGCCACCGCTTTACCGGCGATCGCGTGCATAAGCGGCCCTCCCTGTATCCCGGGAAATATTCTTGAGTCGATCTTTTTCGCGAATTCTTTTTTGCACAGGATCATGCCGGACCTGGGCCCACGCAAGGTTTTATGTATCGTTGTTGTCACAAACTCCGATACCGGAACCGGGTCCGGATGAAGTTTTGCGGCGACAAGTCCCGCTATATGCGCCATATCCACCATCAGCACGGCGCCTGTTTCGTCGCATATTTCCCTGAATTTCTTGAAATCTATCGTGCGGGGATAAGCCGAAGCGCCGGCAATGATCATGCCGGGTTTATGTTCCTTGGCTTTCTTAAGTATCTCGTCGTAATCTATCCTCTCTGTCTCTTTGTTCACGCCGTAAAAAACCATATTGTAGAGTTTTCCGGAAAAATTCAATTTGTGCCCATGGGTAAGATGGCCGCCGCACGCAAGATCCATGGCCAGAACAGTGTCTCCGACTTCAAGCGCGGCAAAATATACCGCCATGTTAGCTTGTGACCCGGAATGCGGCTGAACATTTACGTGTTCGGCTCCGAAAAGCTCCTTCGCCCTTTTTATCGCAATATCCTCGGCAATGTCGACAAATTCGCATCCGCCATAATATCTCGCGCGGGGGTATCCCTCGGCATATTTGTTGGTCATAGCGGAACCGACCGCTTCCATAACGGCGCGTGAAGCAAAATTCTCACTGGCTATGAGTTCGATCCCCTCGTTTTGCCTTTTTGTCTCGTTCAGGATCGCCTTAAATATTTCAGGGTCCGTCGCTTTCAAGTGTCTCATGCTCTCTTGTCCCCCCTCATATGATTTTCTTAAATACTTTGTTCTCGAATGCCCTGATCTGCCTTACGCGTCTGGCATGCCTGCCCTTCAACGCCCCGGTCTCGAGCCATGTTTCGACAATACTAAGTGCTTTTTCAGGGCGAGTTTTTTTAGCTGCCAGCACCAGGATATTAGCATCGTTGTGTTTTCTGGCGGACGCGGCGTCTTCTACGGACAGGCAAAGCCCCGCTCTTGCGCCGGGAAGTTTATTCGCGATCATCGCCATGCCTATGCCGGATTTGCAGATCACTATTCCCCGCCAGGCTTTTTTAAGGGCTACTTGCCTGGCAGCTTCGAAACCTAATTCCGGATAATCGCACGGTTTTTCCGAATGCGCTCCGACATCAATGATATTGTAACTCGTTTTTTCGAGTACCGATTTTATCGCTTTTTTTAACGCGTATCCGCCGTGGTCAGAGCCGATCACTATTGTTTTAACCATCCTATCATCCCCTCGATTGACTGCTTAATGATATTGAAAGACACTCTGTAAAAAGCCGGAGGACGCCCAATCGGATCCGGTATCATAAAATGTTCCGGGTTAGCGCCAAACTCTCCGAGATAAGATACTTTCTCAACGGACGCGGGATCAAGGGAGAGGATCTTCTCTCTGTGCATGGACTCCATTACAAGTATCATGTCGGCCCACCTTATAATATTTTTATCCAGCTTGGTGGATTTGTATCCTGCCGGGTCTATTTTTTCTTCTTTGAGCATTTTTTTCGTGTTGTCCGCCGGCGGCATACCGTCCATACCCATTGTTCCGGCTGATCTCACTTCTATCGCAAGGCTTCCTTCTTTAGCGCGAGTTCTTAGATAAGCCTCAGCCATAATGCTACGGCAACTGTTTCCGGTACATACGAACAAGATCTTCTTTATTCTCTTCATGATAAAAACAAGTTTAAGAGTCTCTTATGCTTTACAGATTTTTATTCTTTTCCTCGATCTTTGCGACAAGCGATCTTTTATGTTTGGCAAGTTTAGTATCAATTGTTTTATCACTTATCGCAATGATTTCCGCGGCAAGTATCGCCGCGTTTATAGCGCCGGCTTTCCCTATGGAAACGGTGGCAACAGGCACGCCTGAAGGCATCTGGACTATAGAAAGAAGAGAGTCCATACCGTCAAGCCTCGATTCCATCGGCACACCGATAACCGGCAATGTGGTATTCGCCGCCACTACGCCGGCAAGATGCGCCGCACCGCCGGCTCCCGCTATGATGATTTTTATGCCGTTTTTTTTCGCTTCTTTAGCAAAGTCCGTGGTTTTGTCCGGCGAACGATGCGCGGATAATATCTTTACTTCATACGGGATCCCGAATTCATCCAGCATCCTTAACGTTTCCTGCATAACCGGCAGATCCGAATCACTTCCCATTATTATGCTTACTACCGCTTTTTTCTTCATACTTATCCCCTCTGTTATCCGAGCCTTTCAACCGCTCGGTGCGCAATGTCCCTTCGATACGTCATACCCTCAAAATGTATCCTGTCAACACCCGCGTAGGCGTGTTCTAGCGCCTTCTTGATGCCGAGGCCCATGCCCGCAACACTCAACACCCGGCCGCCGGAAGTCAAGAGTGTTCCGTCTTGAACCATCGTTCCTGCGTGAAAAACAACAACCCCTTCTTTTTCCGCGTCGTCTATGCCGGTGATCTGCCGAGCTTTCTCATATTTCCCCGGATATCCTCCTGACGCGAGCACAACCGCTACGCAATCCCGTTTGTCCCATTTCAATCGGATCCCGGAAATATCCCCGCTGGCGGTGGCCATGAGCAACTCTACCAGATCCGTTTTGAGCCGCGGTAAAATGGCCTGAGTCTCCGGATCCCCAAACCGGACATTGAACTCCAGAACCTTCACGCCAAGATCCGTGATCATCACCCCAGCGTACAACACGCCCTTGTATGGTGTACCCTCTTCGGCCAAACCATCGATGATCGGACGGATGATCGTTTTGTTTATTTCATTGAAAAGTTTTTTATCTACTACGGGCGCCGGCGAATACGCCCCCATGCCGCCGGTATTCGGCCCCTTGTCGCCGTCGTATATACGCTTATGATCTTGACTGGAAGCAAGTGAAATAATATTCTTTCCGTCCGACATAACAAGAATTGACACTTCCTCGCCTTCCAAACATTCCTCAATAATTATCTTGTTCCCGGCCGATCCAAACACTTTGTCTTCAAGTATCTCTTTTGCGGCCTTCATGGCTTCGGGAACTGTTTTAGCCACGATAACACCTTTACCCGCAGCCAGGCCGTCAGCTTTTATTACAACCGGTGTGCCTATCTCCCTAAGGTAGGCTTCCGCCTTATCTGCCGTTTCAAATATTCGAAAACCGGCTGTCGGGATGTTATACCGTCCCATGAGCTCTTTAGCAAAGATCTTGCTTGATTCCAAACGGCTGGCGGCATACGAAGGCCCGCACACGCGAATGCCTTCCGTCTCAAGAACATCGGTGATCCCGCGTGATAACGGAACCTCCGGGCCCACCACTACCAGATCTATCTTTTTCTCTTTGCAAAAATTTTTGATCGCATCGTTGTCTAATATGTCAACGTCGCAGTTAACGGCATATTCGCTTGTCCCGCCGTTTCCGGGCATACAATAAAGATCGGCGGTCTTCGGGCTTTGCTTGATCTTCCAACAAAGCGCGTGCTCTCGTCCGCCTGAACCGATCACAAGAATATTCATACCTCGCTTTTCTCCTGTACAAGTTTCACGCCGCGAACGCCTTTGGCAATATCGCCGATCACCCAGCTTTTTAATCCGTGTTTCTTTCTTAACAGTGTTTTCGCCTTTTCCGCGTCACTTTTAGCTATAATCATCACCATGCCGATCCCCATATTGAACGTTCTATAAAGTTCAGCTTCATCAAGAGCAGTTTTGTCGGTTATCATCTTAAATACTTTCGGAATATCCCATGAACCTTTTCTGATCACGGCCTTACATTTCGCGGGAAGTATCCTCGGAATGTTGTCGTAAAACCCGCCGCCGGTGATATTGGCTACGCCTTTGACCGCGATCTTACGCAGTAGTTCCAGCACCGGTTTAACATAAATATGAGTGGGTTTCAAAAATATTCCGCTGTTCTTTTTCAGCTCCTTCGCGGTAAATATCCTGCGAATGAGCGAATAACCGTTGGAATGAAGCCCGCTTGAAGCAATGCCTAAAATAACGTTCCCGGGTTTGATCTTTTTCCCGTTAATGACTTTTTTTCGATCAACCACACCAACGGCAAAGCCCGCCAGATCGTATTCACCGCGGGAATACATCCCCGGCATTTCGGCGGTCTCTCCTCCCAGAAGCGAGCATCCTGCGTTTTTACACCCTTTAACTATGCCCTTGATGACGCCTGCCCAAACACCGGCGTCAAGTTTACCGGAAGCAAAGTAATCCAGAAAGAAAAGCGGTCGTCCGCCAAGGCATAAACAGTCGTTCACGCACATAGCGACCAGATCTATGCCGATCGTATCATGCTTGCCGGCATCGATCGCTATTTTAAGTTTTGTCCCCACTCCATCGGTGGAAGCAATAAGAAGCGGATCTTTTTCTCCGGATTTTTTCAGATCAAATGCCCCGCCAAATCCCCCGATAGAATCCATGCTGCCTTTGATCCGCGTAGTGTCGATGCGCTTTCTTATCCCCTTAATAAGCCGATCGGCTTTATCGATATCGACTCCGGCATCTTTGTATGTAATCTTTTGCTTTACTCGCATCATTATCCCCTCTTGAATCTATACATTCGGCAGCGCCCTTCGCTATCGCTCCCCTCGGGGCTTCGCGGGACAGGTTAAACTCCGCCGTTTACAGCGGGAATACATATGAGCCGCCTCAGTATGAATCCCTATCTGAAAACCCTGGACTTCAGCCCGGGGAGTTGAAAAGATTCATAGTCCTATGTTCTTGAATATTTCATCTATATGTCTCGTGTGGTATTTAATATCAAAACACTTTTTCGCATCTTCATCTATCATGTATTTTTTTATCTTGCCTCCTGAAATAAGCGTTTCTTCGAAACTTTTCCCGGTTTCGCAGGATCTAAGCGCCGCGCTCTGGACAATATCGTACGATTCCATCCTATCCGCGCCCTTCTTGATAAGCTCCAACATGATCCTCTGGGAGTGTATTGCCCCGCCTGTCACTTTCATATTGGCCAGCATCTTGTCTTCGTTAACGACCAGTTGCTCTATGAGAGACTTTGTCTTCGCGAGCATATAATCTAATAAAATGGTTGAATCCGGAATAATTATCCTTTCAACAGAAGAGTGCGAAATATCCCTTTCGTGCCACAAAGCCACGTTCTCTATTGATACCATCGCGTTCCCTCTCAAAAGCCTGGCAAGCCCTGTAATACGTTCGCATATTATCGGGTTCTTTTTATGCGGCATGCTGGAAGAACCTGTTTGTCCGCTTGCAAAATGTTCCTGAACTTCACCGATCTCTGTTTTCTGAAGGCCCCTTATTTCAAGCGCGATCTTCTCAAGAGTGGCTCCTGTGATCGCGATCATATTGAGATAATACGCGTGTCTGTCTCTTTGAAGCACCTGTGAGGATATGCCTGCCGGGGTTAACCCCAGTTTTTTACATACATATTTTTCTACAAATGGATCCACGTTGGCGCATGTCCCTACTGAACCGGATATTTTCCCGCAAGCGATCGTGTTCCGGGCGTCCTTCAACCTGACGAGATCGCGTTCCATTTCTTTGTAAAACAATGCCATTTTTAGACCAAACGTCGTAGGCTCGGCATGAACCCCGTGGGACCTTCCCATCATGATGGTTTTTTTATGTTTTATCGCCTTCTTCTTTAAGGCACTCATGACATCTTCGACATCCTTGATAAGAATGCCGGCAGCCTCGGTCATCATGACAGAAAGCGCAGTATCAAGAACATCGCTGGAAGTGAGCCCATAATGGAGATATTTAGCCTCCTCACCCACGTATTCAGATACGTTCTTTATGAAAGCGACAACATCGTGGTGTGTTTTTTCTTCGATCTCTTTGATGCGCCCAACATTGATGTCCGCTTTATCCTTAATGATCTTAACGGCTTTTTGAGGGATAAGCCCCATTTCAGCAAAAGCCTCGCAGGCCAGTACTTCTACTTGCAACATCTTGCGAAACTTATTCTCATCCGTCCATATACCGGCCATTTCCCGGCGTGAATATCGTTCGATCATGATCGTTCCCCTTTGTTTTGATGCTCGTTATGAAAGGCGTCCGGTTTTCGAAAATTGCTCCTTAAATCAGAGCATTTTTTATAACATATATGATACCCTATTGTCAACGTTATCAGCTTTCAGGGATGTTGGGACAGTGGGATGTTTGGACAGAGGGATGTTTGAAGCGGTTACCCGTCCTACCCCTCATTGCACCTCGTAGGTGTAATGGGATCCCTTTTTTTTAATTTTTTCAGGATCATGTTTTTGATACCGGGAGGGACCCGTGCTTTCACATACGCGCCTTTTTCTGTATACTCCAGTTTTTCAAGGACCCCTTTTTCACGTATTATCCCGATGACCGAGTGACTTCTGTGCGGAACGGTCAACTCAATATCTTCCATTCCGTTCTGGATACACTCGTCTATACGCTCCATTAATTCATCAAACCCTGTTTTTTTTAACGCTGACATAATCACGGGCCGATCAAAAAACCCTGCCAGTAAAGCAAGCTCATGTTTTCCGGAGACTTTGTCCATCTTATTAAGCACCGTCATGATCGGTTTATCCTCAACCTTCAGTTCCTTGAGCACCTCAAAAACGGAGTCGCTCAATTCTTCCATACGATGATCGCTTACATCAATGATATGAAAAAGCATATCGGCCTCGACAACTTCCTCCAGCGTGGCTTTGAAACTCTCTATCAAATGATGCGGCAGATCATGTAAAAATCCCACAGTATCGGACAAAAGAACCGTTTGGTTATTGGGAAGTGTCAATTTTCTTACGGTGGGATCCAACGTACTAAAAAGCTGGTTTTTGGCGATCACATCAGACCCCGTAAGAGCGTTGAAAAGAGTAGACTTCCCGGAATTGGTATACCCTACCAGAGCAATTGTTAATATGGAAAACTTTTCACGCCCCTCGCGGCGGCGGCGGCGTTGATCTGTTTTTTCCCTTATGGCCTTCTTTAGCCGTCCGATGCGTTCACGCACACGGCGGCGATCTATCTCCAGCTGTTGTTCACCGGGCCCGCGCGTTCCCACTCCTCCATACTGCCTGGAAAGATGCATCCACATGCGGCTTAATCTCGGAAGAAGATACACCAGTTGGGCGAGTTCAACCTGCATCTTCCCCTCGTCTGATTTTGCTCTTCTGGCGAAAATGTCAAGAATGAGCTGAGTTCGATCGATAATCTTCGTTTCTATCGCTTCCTCTATGTTTTTCTGCTGCGAAGGAGAAAGATCGTCACTAAAAATCACAACATCCGCTTCGAATTCAGCGGCAAGACCCGCTATTTCGTCTACTTTCCCTTTTCCAACCAAAAAAGTGGAAGTCAATGTTTTCATCCGGCACATCACTTCACCTTTAATTTCAACACCGGAAGACGCGGCCAGGCCGCGCAATTCCTCCGCCTTGTCCTCTATCTTCCAAGAAGAGCCTCCAATACGTTCCACCGCCACAAGAATGGCTTTTTCCAACTTCGGTGCCGTATTAAAATATTTAGGTTTCATTGTTCTTCCGTATCGCGTATACGCTCCGCGATATCCTTTACAACTTCCGACGGATCACGATTCGCGTCTATCCACTCTATCCGATCATCGGCCCGGAACCATGTCAACTGACGTTTGGCATACCTGCGGGTGTTCTTTTTTAGTTCTTCTGCGGCTTCCTCGAGAGATATCTCATCGTTTAGAAAACAGGATATCTCTTTGATACCAAGCGCCTGGCAGGCTGTTCTGCCTAAACCTTTCCCTATGAGCCCTTTAACCTCATCCACAAGTCCGTCAATAAACATTTTATCTACAGCGGCGTTAACGCGTTCATAGAGAATTTCTCGCGGGAGATCCATGCCGAACATCCTGCACTCATAAAAACTTGCTATACCTTCGGTTTCACGACTTTTATCACTTAATTTCTTACCGGTAATCTCGTAAACCTCCATAGCTCGGATCACCCGTTTAAGATCGTTGTGATGCAGTTTCTTCGCGGAATCCGAATCTACCTTCGCAAGACGCGCGTGCAGGTGTACCGCGCCTTTTTCTTCAGCTTCTTTTTTAAGTTGTTCTCTGAACATTTCATTTTTCCCGGGTGCCTTAAAAATACCATCCACAAGAGACTTAACATAGAGACCGGTCCCGCCGCTAATTATCGGTATTGCTCCCTTCGCTATTATCCTTTCTATGATCTTTCGCGCTTGATCCCGGAACAATGCCGCGTCATATTCTTCTCTGGGATCAATAACCCTTACCATATGATGGGGAATATCTTCCATCTCGCCGCGTAACGGGGCCTGTGTAAGGATATCCATACCTCTGTATATCTGCATGGAATCACACGATATAACCTCACCGTTAAGGCTTTTAGCGGCCTTAACCGAGACGGCCGTTTTTCCGGAAGATGTCGGACCGAGAATGAAAATAATCGTACCCTTGCTCAAATGATTTCCCCTTTAAGCGTGAAGGGACTGGATCCAGTCACTTTCACGCGAACAAAACTGCCGATAAGGTTTGTATGCCCGGGAAACACACATGGGGTGTTATTTCGCGTTCTTCCGACAAGTTCTCCATTTGACATACGGCTTACTCCATCAATAAGTATCTCTCTATCGCTGCCTATTATTTCTTTATTTTTCGCGCGGGAAATACTTTTCTGTATTTTCAACAACTCATTATTTCTCTCTTTCCTGGTTTCATCCGGCACGTCATCCATCAAACAAGCGGAAAGGGCCGGAGATCGTGGGGAATATTTAAAAATAAAAGCGGAATCGTATCTTATCTCTTCCATTATTTTACGCGTTTTCGCGTAATCTGATCCTTTCTCGGACGGAAAACCAACAATTATATCCGTACTGATACCAACATCAGGTATCATATCTCTCAATGATTTTATCTTATCAAGATACTCACCAATCGTATATTTGCGATTCATAAGATCAAGGATCTTATCCGACCCTGATTGAACAGGAAGATGAACATGTTCACAAACTTTATCAAAATCTTTCATGGCCTTAAACAATTTTTTACCCGCGTCCTTAGGATGGCTGGTGGTGAATCTTATCCTTTCTATCCCCGGCACATCATTAACGGCTTTTAAGAGATCCGAGAAATCGATTCTTTGGGTCAGCCCTTTCCCATAAGAATTCACGTTCTGCCCAAGAAGGGTCACTTCCTTAAAACCCCCGTCAGCCAGTTGTTTTACCTCTTTCACAATATCTTTCTCAGGACGGGAAACTTCCCGTCCCCGCACATACGGGACTATGCAATAGGAACAAAAGTTATCACAACCGTACATTATGTTAACGAATCCGGAAAGCTCGCCGTTTCTGACCCCTTGATCCACACCTTTTTGAGGCCTCTTTCTGTCTTCCGCGGCGACAACTCTTTCCCCATTAACCGCACGTCCCAAAAGGACCGGTATATCATAAATACTGCTGGGCCCCGCCACTATGTCCACCTGGGAAAATTCTTTTAAAAGCAATTCGCCGTGACGCTGGCCCATGCATCCAAGAACACCTATTATCAAGTCAGGATTCTTTTTCTTACGCGCGAGGAGCCTCTGTAAACTGCCGACAACTTTGTCCTCAGCATGCTGCCGCACACTGCATGTATTGAACAGAATAATATCCGCTTCTTCCGCGGCATCGACAAACTTGTATTCGCCGCCTGAGAACATCCCCTTGATGATCTCCGAATCACGCACGTTCATTTGGCA
>JAHJBY010000101.1 GCA_018813285.1 Candidatus Omnitrophota bacterium | reverse complement strand
CTATAAAGATGGTTTCTGCCGCTAATTTCATAGTTAAGAATATGATAGGCATATAGATCTTTCAAGGCTGCATGTGCCGTTGGGGCGGTTGTCCCCACCAGGCGAGCTATTTCTCTCCCCGTGGAATGATATCCTTCTAAGCGGGAGGCAAACAAGCGTATAATTTTTATCTTAATTTCGTTGTTAAGTATGCTGTTAAGGTGATCTTTCATAATGTATCCTTTGCTTGAATGTAAACCATACTTTACATATGTAAAGTATGGTTTACACGGGTGAATTTGTCAAGTTTATTATGGTGTATTAGGGTGTCCATATCTCGACGCACTCCCTTCGGTTGTTTGCTCGGTACAAAAACCTTATGGTGGATTACATGCAGTTAGTTCGAGGTCTTCCTGGGGGCACTTTTGTGAATACAAAACATATCTCTAAATACGGGAAACAATGGAGAATAAGACATTATATGCAAAGAGCTTGTAAAAATAAAGAGGGCTAATAACAGAGATAGGAGTTCTCCTGTAGCACAAGGTGCTAGTTCGAGTCTGTCCTGGTCCTGAGGGTAAGATTTTTCAAGGAAAAAAATCTTACCCGAAGGGCCAACACCTATAAAAAAATGGTATACTCGAACCATGTGGCACGTCTATATCCTCGAATGCAAAGATAAAAGTCTCTATACCGTCGTCACTAAAAGCCTTACGGATAGACTGAATTACCACAACAAAGGCAAAGCCAGCAAATATACAAGAGGTCGCACGCCCGTTAAAATGATCTTCAGCGAAGAGCATTCCAATAAAACATCCGCTCTTAAACGCGAACACGAACTCAAACACTGGACCCGCGCCAAAAAACTCACCCTCATCGCCAAAACCCAATAGCTATTGGAGCGACAATTGCAAAATAACTGGAAAATAAACACAAAACTTTCTCTAACAAATAATCCATTTGGTAAACCACACAAGTGAGCGGAATTCTGAGCGAAGCCATGAACCGTTCCTGGTTCAGGGCGAAGTCGAAGGGCTCTTTATCTCTATAAGCGCCCATATTTAACGCGTCGCATTTAATGGGTACAATCCGGCCACCCAGAAGAAGGCACTCAATATTCTCTCGGAATAACGCTTGGTTATGGGTCATTAAATGGAATCGGCGATATACTGAAAGGGATTTATCTCACTTTATCTCACTTTATCTCTCTTCAGAGAGAGTTCTTTAAGGCAGCGGTTTGCTAAACCCAAAAGAGCACTTTTCGCAAATCCTTATAATCGTTGCAATTAGGTTATTTCATAACTAGTTACAGCGATTTTTTATTCCCACCAACTTATACGTTTTACCCCTATTTTGGATGTCCTATGGACACTATTTGGACACCAGACAAGGAAGGTGAAGTATGGAAAAGCTAATAACCGTAAAAGATCTCAGCGGGTGGCTTCAGGAGAGCAAGCGTACAGTGTAGCAGTGGACTCGTATTGTCAGGACAGGACCATAATTCTTGACTATAAGTGCGTACTCTAGTAGCATATTGTTGAACTGAGATATAGGTGATATTAAAATGAAACGTATAAATTTTCAAAACCAATCATTAATTGTTGTTTCATTTATAATTTGCGTGGGTTTTTACTTGTTCCTTTCCGTGGGAAACCCTCTCCTGCATAACCATCATGAAGAAGATGAACATCATCATGATTGCCCTGCTTGTGAATTTTTGACTGTAGCATCTTTATTTGATATGCTGGACATAGAACCTGTTTCTTTCTTTTTATGTCGGGGAAATCATGCAATTATTTTAGATAACCAACATTTCTCTCAATATCTCCACGATCAATCATTTCTTAGTCGCGCGCCACCAGTTTTCTCCATTTCTTAAAGTCTATTTCTTCTCAAAGAAAAAGTTGTTTTCCAAATGCAGCTTATGCTTTTGCGCATGGAATCGCTATTTGCAAGAGCATCTGTCAATAAGTATTTCTTTAAGAAGCTATCTGAATAGGCTTGCACTGGATATATTAATATCTTACAGTCAGGGGGAAAAATGAAATTTTATAAATTAATTCTTTCAGCGTTATTTTTTTTCACAGGGATCGTTCTTTCAGTTATGGCGCAGGGTATGATGATCATAGATGATGTCTATGTTACAGTAGATGAAGAAAAAGGAGATTCTACTGAAAGAAATATCGGAAGGGAAATACTCAAAACACATAAAGTTGTTGATGTTGCCGAAGTTCTTTCTGATGAGATCATCGAGGCGACTATGATAAGAAAGGGAGCCTACGGGAACGAAGTAGCTATCAGGGGTTTTTCTCAATCCAACCTGAGGGTCTTTGCGGACGGGACGATACTCGAAGGCGCCTGTGGGAGCAGGAAAGATCCGTCGTTATCACATGTTTCCCTGCTAACGGTAGATAAAATAGAGGTAAAGGAAGGCCCTTATGATGTTACTAACCCGGGGATGCTGGGAGGATGTATCAATGTGATAACCAAAAAGCCCCGTAAAGGATTTCATGGTGAGATCCTGGGAAAGATAGGAAGTTTTGATTACTGGAGCACCGGAGGCTATGTGACAGGCGGTAACGATATCGTCCAGGCCGTGGGCGGGTATAACTATTCCGAATCCGGACAATATGAAGATGGGTCAGGCAATAAGCTCAGCAGTTTTAATTCTTCTTATAGTCAGGAAGGCCGGGATATGAAAGCTTTTAAGAAGCAGGACGCGTGGGGGAAAATACAATACGATCTTGCGGAAGACCAGTCTCTTCTTTTGTCTTATACTTTCGGGGAAGGACGGGATATCATGGCGCCCAGAGTAGGTATGGATATGGAGAGAGAAACAACGGACCTTGTCAGGGCTGAATATGTTATTGAGGACCTTTGCGGTTTTTCGGACAAGTTGAGCCTTTCAGGGTACTTTAACAGGATAAAACATGAACCATCCGATAAATTCAGGACTGCTTCGATCAGTAACGGTTTTGTGACCGTCAACGAAGTGCAGTCGATAATAACGGGCGGGAAAATAGAGAACATGCAGATCACGGATCTTGGGGTATTCAAATACGGTGTGGATATGTATTATCGCAATTGGGACGGTTTCGTTAAAAGGCTGGATACGGGCCAGCAGCTTAATCCTGATCTTTTCCCGGATATAAATATTCTTGATGTAGGCGGATATCTGCAGGTTGACAAGGATATCGATAAATGGGCATTGGGCGCGGGCGTACGCTGTGACTGGTCCTACACAGAGGCTGGCAGGGAACCGGATGGCCGGCTCAAGTTCAGCAGTGCTATGACTGACAACAATAGTAAATCCGATGTTTTCCCCTCAGGATTTCTTTTTGCCAAGTATTATCTTACGGAAGAAATAAACCTTTTCGGCGGGGTAGGCCACAGCGTTAGAACACCTACAGGTGTTGAAAAATATCTTCAGGGCAATGCTAATTTTTACGGAAATCCGGATCTTAAGCCTACGCATAATACAGAAGAAGATCTTGGTATCGAGGTCAACACCCAAAAACTTAAATTCCGGGCAAAAGCATTTTACAGTTGGCTTGTTGATTATATTTATCAGGAAGGACCGGGCCCGAAAACATGGACAAATATAGACGCTTATATCCTCGGGGGAGACATAAGGGCAGTCTATGATCTTATATACGGGTTTTCGATAGAAGGCGCGGCGGCTTATCAGATAGGGAGAAAGTACACAGAGCCCAGGAATAATGACAGCGAAAACCTGGCCCAGATACCACCGCTAAAAACCAAAGCAGCGTTACATTATGACAGTTCCGATGTTCTTGACACAGAAGACTTTTCCTTCTTTGGAACATTTGAATGGGTCCGGTCCGATAAGTATTTTAACGCGGATATCGACGCCGGGGAAAAAGAGATATCGGGGTGGAGTGTTTTTAACCTTAGGGGTGGATGTAAATATAAGATGTTTAAATTGAATCTCGGCGTAGACAACCTGTTCGATGAAACTTACGCGGTCGCCAATTCCTATGAATATGACGTTACAAGTGGTTCGGGAGCGACACCGAATATCGTGAACGAGCCGGGCAGGTTTCTTTGGGCGAGTTTGTCAATGGAGTTTTGATTTTTAAGATACAAAAATGGTAAACCCTGCGCCGGCAGGTTTAATGTTAATGATAGATCTGCGGCGCGGGATCTTACAAGTAATTTAAAGCGGGAGGTAAACATGATACAGTTTTTTTTAAAGGGCGGGGTGCTTATGTGGCCGATCCTTCTTTGTTCAATTATCGCGCTTACGATCGTTTTAGAAAGGTTATTTCATTTTCATCGAGCACAAATAAAAATAACGGATTTGCTAAAACGTGTTAGAGAATTAATTGCCAAAGGGGAGTTTGACAAAGCTGAGGAAACTTGCGTAAAATCCTCCGGTCCAATAGCATATATTATCGCCTTGGGCTTACGTGAACGTTTACAGCCAAAAAGTGAAAGAGACGAAATAATTTCTATGGGTGGCTCAAAGGAACTCAGGAGACTTGAAAAAAACATCAGGACACTGGGTATCATTGCTCATGTCACTCCTCTTTTAGGACTTTTAGGGACTGTTACAGGCATGATACGCGCTTTTATGAAAATACAGAGTCTGGGAGGTCAGGTAGATGCCTCCGTGTTGGCAGGAGGTATATGGGAAGCTCTTATAACAACTGCTTTCGGTTTAGCTGTCGCGATACCCGCTATGATAGCGTACCATTATTTTGATGAGAGGATCGAAGGGATTTCGTCCCAAATGAAGGAGGCCGTGCAATATGTTTTTGGCATAAAAGGATTGTTTGGATACAAGCCGGGCAGTGGCGATAATGCGATTGAAGAGGGGGTAGATTATGGAGTTTGAGCAGAGAAAGAAAATAAAGACGCATTTGGATATTGCCCCTTTAATTGATATCGTTTTTTTGCTTCTCATTTTCTTTATGCTTACCGCTAACTTTATAATGCAGCCAGGTATTAAAATAAAGCTTCCTACAGCTAAGACCGCTGAACCTCAGGAAGATGAGAAATTAACAATATTCATATCCAGAGAAAATGAGATTTTTTTAAATGGCCAGAAAATAAATATTGATGAGTTGCGGGAAATGGTAAGGATAGAATTAGAGAGTGCCTCGAAAAAGATAATTGTTTTGAAAGCGGATGAATTGGTCAATCTTGGGCTTGCGGTTAAGGTGATAGATATTTCCAAACAGGCCGGTGCCAAGGGAATAGTAATTTCTGCTGAAATAGAAGAGATTCTGCGTAAAGAAAATGAAGAAGATGCCGGAAGATAAGATAATTGCTATAGCGTTTTTTATAGCTCTGGGGGTTCATGGGTTTATTTTAGCCTTCCCGGAGGAGTTATTGAATTTTTTTGATAAAAAATTGGTAGAAAATGAATTATTAGTGGAGATCGAGATAGAAAAACCAAGGCTCCTTCCGAAAATAGATATGATCGGTGAAGAAAAAAAATTGAAGAAAACCGATATCGCCAAGGAAATAAAACCTCAACCGGAAGTTGAAGATGAAATAAAAGATGAGATCATAAAAGAGGAGAAGCAAATTGGAGAAGAGAAGATCAAGACTACTGACCCCCAAAACGAAGAGATGTTTCGATATAAAGACGCGATAAAGCAGAGAATTGAATCTTATCGCAGATATCCTCGTTCGGCCAGGAGACATAAGATAGAGGGAATTGCTATTTTGACGTTCATGGTATCGGAAAAAGGAACTGTATCTTCAATAAATGTTGTTCGGTCATCGGGATATAATATTCTTGATATAGAGGCCGCGGCAACAGTCAAAAGGGCTTCACCCTTTCCTGCCATACCGTCAGGGATAGAGCTTTCTTATATTGAGATGGAAGCAGCTATAGTGTTTAATCTGGAATAGAGATTTTCAAAGAAAAAGAATTGACAGCATTAAGCAAACATGTTAGAGTACTCTAACATGGAGAGAGCCTTCTAACATAAGGAAGAATGCGCGATGATTCCTAATGAGACTAAAAAGAAAAAGCTAAGCTCGAATATGGAAGATTATCTTGAGACCATTTATATTCTTGATCAAAAGAGAGAAACCGTAAGGATCAAGGATATAAGTGCTTTGATGGATGTGAAAAAGTCCAGTGTAAATAACGCGATTAACGTGCTTTCAGAAAGGGAGCTTGTAAGGCATGAGAAATATGGGTATGTGGTATTGACCCTCGAAGGAAGGCAATTGTCCAAGGCAATAAAAAAAAGGCATGATCTTCTGGTCAGGTTCTTAGGGGGGATATTAGGGGTTGATGAACAAACAGCGGTGGAAGACGCCTGCAGGATGGAGCATGTGATAAGTTCTGTTACGAATGACAGACTTAGAAAGTTTATAGAATTTGTTGACACCTGTCCGACGGGAGAAAAACCGGAATGGCTTAATAGTTTAACCTATTACATTGAAAAAGGGAAGAGGCCAAAGACCTGCACAAAGAAAATAAAGAGAAAGTAAGGAAGATTTTTTTTGCGATAAAAGTTAGACATGTCTAACAAATAAAAAGAGGAGATACTTCAGCCATGCAGACGAAAAAGATAATAGGGAATATAGTATTAGCGATGTTTGTGTTTTTTTACGTTTGTAACTCCGCGTTTGGAAGGGATGTGCTGTCAAATGAAGAGCTTTTGAAACAGATATCAAAATTGAGAGAACTGGTTGAAAAACAAGGAGAGACTATAGAGGGACAAAGCCAAAGGATAAAAGAGCTTGAGGCAAAACATGGCATCGTTGAGAGAAAAATTGAAGAACATACCAGAAAGATCAGTGAATTAGCTCCGCTTGACAAAGATATATCCGAACGCTTAAAAGGACAACTTAAAAGACTTGAAACTGCCGGAGCTATTGAAGTGGGGGCGGGAATCACTTTTGTTGGACAGGGTACACCTAATGCGAATGCTGTTGGCAGCAATAGCAACGAAAGAATAAAAGATTCGAGGTTTGGCGCTTCATATTCTGCCGATGTCGAGATCGCAAAAGCATTTGGTAATTATGGTTTTGCGTTTGTACATCTTGAAACAGGGGATGGAGAGACAATAGAGGGAGATCTTTCCCTTTATCCAAGATGCAGCGTTAACAGGGATGCTGATAGAGCAGGTAATGTTGTATCTTTGACAGAAGCATGGTATGAGCAATATCTTTTTAATGATCAAATAATAATTACGGGAGGTAAGATTGATCCTACGGCCTATATCGATGTTAATGAATTCGCTAACGATGAGACAACTCAGTTTCTTGGGTCTATGTTTAGGAATTCTCCTGCTATTGAATTTTCTGATAATAGCATTGGCGGAAGGGTTTATATGACATCGGTCTTTTTTCCGGCTATTGACCTTGGTGCCATATATCTTGAAGGAGGCGGAAACTGGGATGAGGTATTTAGTAAACCTTTTCTAGGGGTGCAGCTCAGTTTTATGCCAGAAAAAGCTTTTGGCCTTGAGAAACCGATGTGGAGAGGTAAATACAGGGCGTATTTCTGGTATAACGGAACAGATCATACCAGCCTAAAGGAGGCTTTAAAAACTGAGGAGAAAAATTTTGGTTTTGGTCTAAGCTGTGACCAAAATATTACCGATGTTTTCGGCATATTTGAAAGATTTGGTTGGCAAAACCCGAAGGTGGCTGTGATTGAGTACCATTGGTCTGTAGGCGGACAGATGACAGGTAAGTGTTGGAAGCGTGAAGAGGATGTAGTTGCGATAGCCGTTGGTCAGGTTATTCCGGGTAAGGATTGCCGGGATACCGTGTCTAATTATAAGAACGAAACACATCTTGAAGCGTATTATGCTGTTAAGTTGAATGATCATCTTACATTAACACCGGATATGCAGGTTATATGGGAACCCGACGGTGGAGGAACAGTTTCGGGTAAGGATAGTGATACTATATTTGTGTATGGGGTAAGAGGGCAGGTAGATTTTTAAACAAAATAGCGTGGGGTGTGGCAAGAATGTTGATCTTACTCAGGCATCCAGAAACAATAGTATAGTTACAGCAAATCAAGTGCATTTAAGAGCCTCAATTGTTTAAATACAGCTGGGGCTTTTTGTTTAATTTCTCCCTTGACGAAAGGGGGGAAATCATGTATAATTGATAATGGAAACCATTTTCAATAAGAAGAGGAGTTAAATATGCCAGGCAGAAGAAGAATGATGTCTCCGGGATGGGGCGGTAAATTCAGGGGGTGCGGATACAGGATGACCGTACCAAGGCAAGCCATAATGGATGTTTTGAGTGGAACAGATAAACATCTTAGCGCAGAAGACATATACATGAAAGTCCACAAGATGTCCCCTGATGTAGGGCTTACGACAGTCTATCGCACTTTGGAGCTTCTCACGCAGATGGGTTTGGTCGTGAAATTTGATTTTGGTGACGGCAGGGCCAGGTACGAACTTACTGAAGGGCCCAAGAGTGAGCATCATCACCATTTAATCTGTGCGAGCTGTAAAAGGATAATTGAATATACCGATTTTATAGATGAAGAGATGGAATTTCTAAAACGCGCGGAAAAGGGGCTTTCTAAAAAGTATAATTTCGATATCAAGAACCACATAATTCAATTTTATGGTTTATGTGATAAGTGTAAAAACAAAAAATAACAAAAAAGGAGGTGTGTCATGCCAGGTTATGATGGACGAGGTCCGAGAGGAACAGGACCAATGACAGGAGGCGGTAGAGGATATTGCGCTGTCGAGGTAGAGGGGTTTTCTGGACGCCCGCGAATAGGAAGAGTTTTTGGCCGCGGTGGAGGCCAGGGGAGGAGAAACCGTTATTACACGACAGGTCTCGTGGGTTGGCAAAGAAGTGGCTTTACGCCCGCAGAAGAAAAAGAAGCTTTAAGATCTGAAGCAGAGCTTCTCAAACAGGAGCTGTCAGATATCCAAAGTCGTATCAGTGCGTTGGAGACGGACAAAGAATAAAAATAAAATAACATGGAGGGTAAAATGCGTATAGCTATTTCTACGGATGGGGGCAATGTATCTGCTCATTTTGGGAGGTGTCCCTCATTCACTATAGTTGATATTGAAGACGGTAAAGTAACAGGTAAAGAAGAAATATCTAATCCAGGGCATCATCCCGGTTTTTTGCCACAGTTTCTGCATGATAAAGGAGTTAACTGTATTGTTGCCGGGGGTATGGGCCAGAGAGCTGTTCAGCTTTTTTCCGAGCAGGGTATCGAAAGGATAGTCGGGGTTAGCGGTCAGATAGACGTTGTTGTGGAAAAAATAGCGAACGGGATTCTTGAAAACGGTGAAAGCTTGTGTAAACCCGGTGCCGGGAAAGGCTATGGACTTGATAAAACTGAATGTGATCATCCCAATGACGAACAGCATCATAAAGAAGGAGATTGTGAAAAATAATGAAAATATGTATAACATCACAAGGTAATGATTTGGAAGCCGAGGTAGATCCGCGGTTTGGAAGATGTCAGTATTTTGTTTTTGCTGATACCGATACAGATGAGACCGATGTTTTGGAAAATCCCAATAAAGATGGCATGGGTGGTGTTGGAATACAATCGGGTCAAATGATGGCGGAAAAAATGGTTAAAGTTGTTTTAACTGGAAATGTCGGCCCTAATGCTTTTCAAACATTGGAGGCGGGTGGCATTGAGATCATCACCGGTGTTTCCGGTAAGATAAAAGAAGTTATTGAAAAATATAAAAAGGGCGAGTTTAAATCAACTGAGGGTCCGAGTGTTGATTCCCACTTTGGAACTCAGAAAAATTAGTTTTTTAATATTGGACAGGAGGAAAAAGAACATGGCAGCTAAAGTAGATAATGAAAAATGTACTGGATGCGCGGCTTGTGTAGACGCATGTCCCGTTAACGCGATCAAGATCGAAAACGGGAAAGCAATTATTAGCGAAGAATGTGTGGATTGTGGTGCTTGCATAAGCCAGTGTCCGGTTGACGCGATCATTTTATAAAAGTGAAACTAAGCAGGAGGTGTATTATGCCAGGTGGTAATGGTACAGGTTTGGGAACAGGAAGAGGGATGGGAAGAGGCGGAGGTAGAGGCAGAATGGGTGGCAATCGCGCAGGTTCCGGCCCGGGAGGAAGTTGTGTGTGCCCTAAATGCAAATTATGCGTGCCTCATGGGGCGGGAGTGCCTTGTTATAATGTAAAATGTCCTAAATGCGGAACAAAAATGGTCAGAGGATAAAAGGGATGATCATATCAGTGGCCAGTGGCAAAGGCGG
>JAHJBY010000100.1 GCA_018813285.1 Candidatus Omnitrophota bacterium | reverse complement strand
CCAAATTGATCTTCCAGATACTAACCAGCATAATGCTTATTATCAACACAGCAGAATATCTGGCGAGTATCCCAAAAACCAGGAATATACCGCCTACAAACTCAATACAGGACCAGATCAGCGCGATAGAATGAGGAGCGGCAAAACCCAGGCCCTCCATCATCTTGGTTGTTCCTTCTATCCCGATGCCACCGAACATGCCGAACAATTTCTGTCCCCCGTGCATTACAAAAATAATGCCCAGGACGAACCTTAAAACAAACATGGAAAGATCTTTCGCGGTATCTTTGGTCATAATATCCCCCGGTTCAAACTAGATTATGCACTATTTTACCTCCGAGAGCAATAAATACAATAAAAATTGAAAGAATTTGCTCAATTTTGGTGTCTCATATAGTAGCAGGGGCAATGGATGATGAGTGAGGGGTGATGAGTGAGGGGAAGAAATAATGTCCAATTTTACTGATATTCTGCGATCAGGCGTGAATATACTGTTCCCCGACATCTGTCCGGTGTGCGAATATCGCACAACAGACAACTTTCTTCCGATATGCTCATCGTGCATGCGATCAATACGTTCTGGATCAATACCCGTTCCTGCCTCGTCAGAATTCGTCACCGATATCCGTGTTTGCCGTGCATACAACGGAAACCTTAAAAAATGTATTCAGCAACTCAAATATCGCGGCAAGCGTAGAATGACACGTGTGTTTATTGAGCTTATTCGTGAGCATTTTTCCGAAGATCTCATCGCGTCATATCCCGTAGACCTTATCATCCCCGTGCCGGTTTCAACCGAACGTTACCGGCTGCGCGGGTTCAACCAATCATGCCTCATCGCGAAAACCCTGCCGCTACCCCTCTTGCAATTGATCTACTGCGGCAATCTGATAAGAATGAGGAACACTCCCCCTCAGACAGGGTTGTCAAAAAGTGAAAGAATGCAAAACCTAAAAGGCGCGTTCGCGATAAAATGCCCCTCCGGGGTGGACGGTAAAAAGATATTGCTGGTTGATGACGTGGTGACTACAGGTGCTACACTTGATACCTGCGCGAAAGAATTGCTGTCGGCGGGCGCGTATGAAGTACATGGGTTCGCGGTGGCAAAAACTCTACGATAACCAAGAGGGGACGGAGCCTCGCCGCTTCACGTCAGCTGCGTTTATTAACAAAATAAGCGCCGAGAAAAGTAAACAGTATGATACTGAGCCAAACCGATAAAACAGGCGGTAGTATGCCTCTCTTACCGAAAGCAAGGCATACGGCCATTACCGGAAGGTACAACATGGCGACAAAAATTCCTCTGGCCATGCCAAGAAGGGCATTTACCCTTCCTGTCGCTATGCTAAAAGGAATACCCACCAGCACCGTAATCATCGCCGTGAACGGAAAGGCCAATTTATAGTTAAGATCAACAGCAAGACGCCTGACCGACGTGGGTGAAGAACTGACCGCGAGGATACTGATATACCGCTTAAGCTGATCGTAACTCATCATCTTCGGATCCAACTGGGTATTCACAAAATCTCCGGGGCTTTCTCTAATCGGCAGTTTTTTGTTTTTATAAACCTCTGGATCCCACGCAAAATCACCATTAGAATCCAGGTTGAACACAATAACATCGGTTCCGACCCAAAACCCATCGTCTCTCCACTTTGCGGACTTGGCATTTATTTTTTTTGTGGTAGCCTGGTTCGCATCAAGCTTATGTATTATCACGTCCTCCATCTTCTTCGTTTTCGGATAATACTCCCGCGCGAAGATCATCTGATTGCCTTCGCCGTATGCGGTTAGATTCTCTACTACCTGTTTTCCTTCTTCGCCGCTCCGTTCAAGCTTTTCCTGCCTTATTTGCCCGGCTTTTCCCATAGCGCCCGGGACCAGCTTCTCATTAACGATGAACGTACAAAGACATAGCACAAAAGTCGCCAGCAAAACCGGTTTCATAACCTTCCATAAACTAATGCCGCTTGTTATTATCGCCGTCACCTCATGGTTTTTGCTCAGATCGTTAAAAACAAAAACCGCTCCTAACAGACAAGCAAACGGCACCATATTAACAAACGCAAACGGAGCAAAATAAAGATAGAATAAAAAGATACTGCTGAGAGGTATACCCTTCTTGAATATATCATCCAAGAATCCCAGTATGTCTCCTATGACGCCAAGAACCATGAGAAGTGTGATGCAAAATGCGAATGCAATAATAAAATTTTTTAATATATGTTTCTCGAGTATCTTCATTATCTGACAGTGACCTTACACAGCATTACGCTGCCAACGATAAAAAGCACTATATCCGCCGACCAGACACCCGCCCACGGCGGAATAACCCCGCGTATGGCAAAAGCTATCCCTCCGAGCATAAACCCCCAGTACAAAAGAAAAAGCGCCATTGCCAAGGCAAATCCGATAAATTTTTCACGGCGGTGAGTGGTTATGGCAAGCGGTATCCCCATGAGAACAAAAACAAGGTTAGAAAACGCTATTGCAAGCTTTTTGTGCATTTCGATCCTGAGGGGTATGTCTCCTCCCTTAATATCCTTCATGTCCCTCATTTCCTCTATATCCGCCAAGAGTTCCTTAATACTCTTTTCTCTAGCCTTTTTCCCGATACTGTTCACGTCCACTGTCTCATCCAGATCAAGCGTCATATGATATTCCTGAAAAGACAATTTATAAAACTCATCCGGCCTGTCCGCTATAACTTCATCAGCCATACCGTCTTCCAATTTTAATTTTACTCTATTCTCATCCGGAAGCGGTATTATTTCCCCCCTCTTGGCAACAATAGTACGAGTAGGTCCATCCTCTCTTGGCTGATATATACGTATGTCCTGCAATATATCTCCCTTGACACCGTGAATAAACACCACATAATTTTTGAAGCCCTTCACAAATACCCCGGGTTCAAGTAGCGCGGTGGGATGTTTCATGCCGATCTTTTTTATTAATTTTCTGGCGGCAAATTCCGATTGCGGCAATATTTTGTCGTTCAAAGGAATGCTGATAAGACTCACAATAAAACCACAAATAATAACCGGAAATATCATTTTACGAAGGCTGATACCGCTTGTTCTTAAAGCAGTCACCTCGTTATCGCTTGAAAGACGTCCGAACCCCAGTAAAACGGCCGAAAGCACGGATATAGGAATAGTAAATATCAGCACATACGGAAGAAATAACAGGAAGATCTTTACAACATAACCGATCTCCACACCCTTGTTCATGATCATGTCCGCGGTTTGCATAATATTTCCCGCCGCGAGTATGAACGTGGAAACGAACAAAGACGCGAAAAACGGACCGGCAAGTTCTTTCAGCAGATAACGATTTATTATTCTCATACTTTGGGCAAGAGCGGTAAAGTTTTCCGCTACGTTCCGATCTCCCAACTCGCGAGATACTCTTTCTGTTCCGCCGTCAGCTTGTCGATCTTGACCCCCATGGATCTTAATTTAAGCTTCGATATGCGCTGATCAAGTTTTTCCGGAACAGCATAAACTTTTTTCTCAAGTTTCCCGCTGTTTTTCCTGATATACTCGGCCGAAAGCGACTGGTTGGCAAAACTCATGTCCATCACCATGGCCGGGTGTCCTTCCGCGGCAGCAAGATTTATCAACCTGCCTTCCCCCAATAGAACGATTCTCTTGCCTTTCTTAAGCATGAACTCTTCCACAAAAGGCCTTACCGTGCGGACTGATATCGACATCTTTTTGAGTCCGGGAATATCAATTTCCGCGTCAAAATGCCCTGAATTCGCCACAACGGCACCATCTTTCATAACCGAAAAATGTTCCGGCCGAATAACGTTGAGATCACCGGTAAGTGTTACAAAAATGTCTCCGATCCTGGCAGCCAACCCCATAGGCATAACCTCAAATCCGTCCATCACGGCCTCCAGGGCCTTGAGCTCATTGATCTCGGTCACAATAACTTTTGCTCCCATACCGCGAGCGCGCATAGCCACACCGCGTCCACACCATCCGTAACCGGCTACCACAAACCTGCCGCCGGCCAGAAGATGATTCGTCGCTCTTATGATACCGTCAACAGTGGACTGACCTGTCCCATACCTGTTGTCAAAAAGATGTTTGGTCTCGGCATCGTTGACAGCGACGATCGGGAATTTCAAAAGGCCTTTTTTTTCGAGACTTCTCAATCGGATAACACCGGTCGTAGTCTCCTCGGTCCCACCATAGATCCCTTTAACCAGATCTTTCCGCTTCGAATGTATTTCCGAAACCAGGTCTGCTCCGTCATCCATAGTAATGTGCGGCTTCATGGTAAGAACGCTGTTTAAGTGTTTGTAGTAAGTGGCGTTGTTCTCTCCCTTTACGGCAAACACAGGAATGCCGCTGTCCTTTACCAAAGATGCCGCAACATCATCTTGTGTGCTTAATGGATTGGAAGCGCACAAACTCACATCCGCTCCACCTGCTTTCAATGTGATCATCAGGTTCGCTGTCTCGGTAGTGACATGAAGGCAAGCGCCTACCCTTGTACCTTTGAGCGGTTTGTCCTTACGAAATCGTTTTTCTATCAGCTTAAGCACCGGCATGTTCCTTCCGGCCCATTCGATCTTGAGTTTTCCCTGTTTCGCAAGTTTGATGTCCTTAATGTCATATTTTTTCATCGAATATTTACCTTTCCCTTTTTATTTCGCGTTCTTTTTCAAGATTTTCACCTTATCGACCTCTTCCCACGTAAATCCTTCTTCCTGCCGGCCAAAGTGGCCGTATGTAGCTGTCCTTTTATAGATTGGACGCCTCAATTGAAGATCCTCGATAATACCGGATGGTGTAAGATCGAACGTTTCCCTTACAAGTTTTACTACCTGGCTGTCAGATATCTTTCCTGTCCCAAAGGTGTTGACCATCACGCTTACCGGTTCGGCTACTCCAATGGCATAAGCCAGCTGTACCTCACATCTTCGCGCTATTCCGGCAGCTACGATATTTTTGGCGATATACCTGGCCATATAGGATGCGGAACGGTCCACCTTTGACGGATCCTTACCGCTGAAAGCCCCTCCTCCGTGTGATCCGACACCACCATAAGTATCCACGATTATTTTCCGCCCAGTCACACCGGTATCTCCCTGCGGACCGCCAACTTCAAATCTTCCTGTCGGATTTATGAATATTTTCGTATTCCTGTCGATAAGGCCTCCGGGGATAACCGGTTTAATAACCAGTTTTTTCATATCCGCGTGAATATTACTCATTTTGACTTTCTTATCATGATGCGCGCTTATTACCACCGCTTCTATCCTTTTCGGTTTCCCATTGTCATATTCAACGGTCACCTGGCTCTTTCCGTCCGGACGCAAATAATCAACTTTACTTTCTTTGCGTATCCGAGCGAGGCGTCTTGTAAGAGCATGGGCCAGACTGATCGGCATCGGCATAAACTCTTTCGTTTCATCGGTAGCATATCCAAACATCATACCCTGATCCCCCGCGCCTCCGGTATCCACGCCCATAGCAATATCCGGTGATTGAGTCTGTATCGAGGTCATGACACCGCATGTAAGATAATCAAACCCATATTCCGCGCTGGTATAACCGATCTCACGTATGGTATTCCTCGCCACCTTTGGTATATCAACATAACAGGATGTTGTTATCTCTCCCGCTACAATAGCCATCCCGGTTGTCACCATAGTCTCACAAGCGACCCTTCCAGAGGGGTCTTCTTTTAATATTTCATCCAGCACAGCGTCTGATATCTGGTCACACACCTTATCCGGATGCCCTTCTGTCACGCTTTCAGAAGTAAATAAATGTTTGTCCTTCACAGACAGCTCCTTCCCTTTTGTTTTATTTCCCTAAATCCCTTTCTCACGATATTCCATATCAGCTTTTTTCAGCGAAATTTTATCGCCTATATCATACCATCCTTCGGTAAATACATATCCATAAACCCCGTATGTTTCCGACATCCATTTTACAAAATTACCAGGAGCATCTTTAGGATTTTCGGTTTTTATATATTCCGCAAATGCGGATATTTTGTCATCTGGCAGATAATATATCCCGGTAGAAGCAAGTGTTGACTCCGGCTGGGCGGGTTTTTCCTGAAAACCAACAACTTTGCCATTGTTATCCAAAGAAACTATCCCGTATTTCCTTGCAAATTCGATGTCTTTTACGTCAAATAACGCGATCGAAAAATGTTTTCTTTCTCGAGCAAACGAAATAAAATTCATTATATCAAACTCAAATAAATTGTCTCCCGCTATTATTAAAATGTCGTCTTTCGGATGCTTTTTATTGAATACAAGATCCATATCTCCAATGGCTCCGAGCCTATCATCGTTGGAGGTCGTCATATCGTTTATCACATCTACCGCAAATCTGTATTTGTGTTCTTCGCTCCATTTTACAATAAGATCGGTAAATTTAGCGTTGGTAACGATGTACACCTCATCGCAAGACTCCACCCCTTCGAGTTTTTCCAACAGTCTCGAAAGAATACTGCGTCCGCCCACAAAAAGTAACGGTTTCGGACGATCAAGTGTTAAGGGGTATAACCGTGTCCCATATCCCGCGGCCAAAACAAGCCCCTTCATTTCGACTCCTCTTACGTTATACTCCTGATGACAACTCGTCATCAGCAAGTTCAGGAACCATTTCCCTTAGCCTGGCTTTCGCAAACTGCCTGACTTCCTCTCCCGTCTGCATCTGCAAACTCTTTTCTGCTATTACTTTCGCCACAGAATATTTGACGGAACGCACTACTTGTTTTATTTCCGGAATAGCGATAGGTGAAGCGCTGAATTCATCAAGCCCAAGACCGAGCAATATAATGACCAGGGCAATATCCCCCGCCATCTCACCACAAAGCCCAACGGGGATTTTTTCCTTGTGCCCGTTATCTATCACCATTTTTATCAAACTCAAAACAGCGGGATGTGTAGGCTCATATAAATACGCTATTTTTTCGTTCACCCTGTCAACAGCAAGGGCATACTGTATAAGATCATTCGTTCCGATAGAAAAAAAATCCGCTTCTTTGGCTATAATGTCACTAGTCATTGCCGCCGACGGCACCTCTATCATGGCCCCTACTTCGATATCGTTGTTAAAGGGGATTCCTTTTCTTCGTAAGTCGCACTTGACATCCTCAAGCAAAGCATTTGCCTGTCTGAACTCGGAAATACCTGATATCATTGGATACATCAGTTTAAGCTTTCCGAAAGCGGAAGCCCTGAGAATAGCCCTCAGCTGCGCCTTGAAAATGACCGGGCTGGCCAGGCAAAAACGTATAGCCCTCCATCCCATAAACGGATTCATTTCTTTAGGCATCTCAAGATGTGAAAGAAATTTATCCCCCCCGATGTCAAGAGTACGTATGATCACGTGATGTGGTTTTACTCTCATAGCCACAGATTTATAAGCATTGAATTGTTCTTCTTCACTTGGAAGATCACGACGATTCATATAAAAGTATTCCGTCCTGTACAGGCCTATTCCCTCGGCACCGTGGGCGATAACGCTTGCGACGTCTTCGGGAAGCTCAATATTGCCGGCAAGGATCACGTGGTGACCGTCTATGGTTTCACTCGACAGGGACTTCAGCCCGAATAACCCTTTTTCTATGTGTTCGTATCTTTTCTTCTCTTTCTCATATTTTTCGATAAACCTTTTCGTGGGATTGACGATCACCATGCCATGAGTACCATCAAGTATCACCATGTCCCCGTGCCGGATAATGTCTGTCACATTTTCAAGACCGACCACGGCTGGTATTTCCAGAGATTTAGCCATGATCGCCGTGTGGGAGGTTCTGCCTCCTATGTCAGTGGCAAAACCAATAACCCTGCCTTTATGCATCATGGCGGTGTCCGATGGGGAAAGGTCATACGCAATTACAACGGATTTTTCCGTCAGGTCTTCCATCCCCCTGTTTTCCGCGCCCAGCAGGTTCCGAAGAATCCTTCTGCCGACATCCATTATGTCGCTTATCCTATCCCGCAGATATTCATCTTTGGCTTCGGAGAGAACGTCTACATACTTATCTAGGATCCTGACAAAAATAAACTCTATGTTCTTCTTCTTTTTCTTGAGGTGGGTAATAACTTCCTCAACGAGTACCGGGTCTTCAAGAACAAGAAGGTGAGCACTGAATATCCGGCCGTGTTCAACCCCCATTTCGCGAGAGATCTTTTCCTCGACCTTCGTGATTTCCTTTCGTGTCTCAAGAAGAGCTCTTTTAAATCTGGCGATCTCGACCGGAACTTCTTCAAAGGATATATTTCTTTCCGGCGCATGCAATTCTTCCGTTCCAAAAATATACGCCTTCCCTATCACTATGCCGGGAGCAGCCGGGATCCCCTTTAACTGCACCTGTTTTCTGATCGGTTTTTTTGGACTCTTCATAGGTTCGTCCTTATTTTACCTGTCCAAGTTCATTCGATTCTATATCTTGAGACAAAATCTCGGAAAGTTCGTCCACAGCTTTTTCCGCGTCATTTCCATCGGCAATTATGCTTATGCGGGCGCCCTTTTCCGCGGCTAGCATCAATATGCCCATTATTGATTTTCCATTCACCGTCTGATCGTCCTTTGCGATGGTTATAGCACTTTCAAATTTATTAGCTATCCGGACAAAAAGAGCCGCAGGACGAGCGTGCAATCCCGTCTCGTTCCTGATCGTTATTTTCTTCTCCACTATTGCCATCATTGATCGCTTCCGAAACGTTTTTTCACGTCCGCGTTTTAATATTTGTTAAACACATCCATAACAGCGTCTGCCAGTTTTGCCGGATCATGCCGCACAAATTCCGCCGTACTCGCTATATGTGCTCGAACCAATACAATTTTTTCCTGTTTGAACCACTTCTCATCCCGCTCGTCGATTTTAACCGGATACTGCTCCTCTTCCTTGTATTTTTCGTAAAAATGCCGTGGTACTCTTGTCGTGTTGCCGATACAATAGTCAATGATCCCGGCGGATGTATGTTTCAAGATAGCTTTCGCGTAATCACTGATGGAATATCCATCTGTTTCGCCATGTTCTGTCATTACACTGCACACATACACCTTTACGGCTTTCGCCTTGACTACCGCCTCTCTTATGCCTTTTATCAGCAGATTGGGCATTACACTTGTGTACAAACTTCCCGGCCCAAGAATGATCATATCTGCCTGTCGGATCGCCTCAACCGCTTCACCGGTGGCAACGCAATCCGCGGGCAACAGTGACAGGCGTTCTATCGGACTTTCCACCGGCGGCAAGTGTATCTTACTTTCACCCACGGTTTCCCTGCCGTCTTCTCTTCTGGCACCCAGTTTCACTTTCTGCAAAGTCGCCGGCAAAACGCGTCCTCTTATCGCAAGGACCTTACTTGACTCCTTTATGGCCCGCGTAAAATCGCCCGTGACTTTGGACAACGCCGTTATGAAAAGATTTCCAAAGTTGTGGCCGGCGAGTTCCCGTCCTTCTGTGAATCGAAACTGAAAAAGCGCCCCTAAAAGATCTTCTGAATCAGACAAAGCGACCAAACAGTTTCTTATGTCGCCCGGAGGCAAGACATCAAAGTCTTCTCGAAGCCTGCCGGAAGACCCACCGTCATCGGCCACCGTCACGATCGCGGTTATATTGCTCGTCTTGTGTTTAAGCCCCAAGAGAAGTGTTGAAAGTCCCGTACCGCCGCCGATCACGACTATCTTCGGGCCTTTTTCCAGTATTCTCTTCGCGTATATTTTTTCTACAAGAGTATTTTCGACATCCTGCGGAACTAACGCAGTCATAAACGATTTCAGGATCCTTTTAACGGCATAGATCATGCTCATGATGCCGATCACCATGACAAAACCGGCAATCGCCTTGTTTTCAGGGGAGCGTTCCGCGATGATGATGACAAAACCCATGGAAACCATCACGATCCCGAAAATAGAAAGTGATATCCATCGCTTTATCAGCATCCCCGGATATAACCATTTCAATCTTTTCATCTTTCTCCCACGATATTCGAAATTATGGCATCTTTTTTTGCTCTTCAGCCTTTATGATATTCAGTATCTCTTGCGGCGTTTTAGCGGAACGTAGTCTGTCCCTGACAAACTTATCGTCCAAAAGACGGGAAATTTTAGCTAAAGATTTTAGATGCGGACCGGGGTTCGCGCCCGGGGCGATCAAAAGAAAAAACAAATGCGCGGGCTCACCGTCGAGCGACTTAAAATCCACTCCCTTGCTTGATACGCCTATGGCTGCCACCATTTTTTTGACGGATGGACATTTGGCATGCGGAATGCCTACACCTTTTCCTATGCCAGTCGATCCCAGGGCTTCCCGTTCATTCAGCCTTTTCAGGATCACGGCTCTATCGGCCTTCTTGATCCCTCCGGATGACACGAGAATATCCACCAACTCCGAGATCGTAGCTCCCTTGTCTTGAGCCTTGAGATCCGTGCTGACAGCTTTAGAATCGAGCAACTCTATGAGTTTCATGGTGTTCTCCCTGTTTTTTTTAAGTTCCTAATGACCGGCTGCGATCTTTCCATAACGCGGGTCTACTGGTGAATCAGACTTCGCCAAGTGTTAAAAACCATCCGTTGCGAGTCGTGTCTTACCATTCGCGACAGATGGTTTTATGGAGCGGGTGATCGGGTTCGAACCGACGACAATCACGTTGGCAACGTGATGCTCTACCAACTGAGCTACACCCGCTCGCAACCTGCGCGAATACGCCGCGCCTCATAATAACACTAAAACTGGTACCCGCACAAGGGCTCGAACCTTGGACCCACTGATTAAGAGTCAGTTGCTCTACCAACTGAGCTATGCGGGCAAAACCACATCGGCTTTTGCGAGTGCGTATTATAGCATAATAACAAAAACCATGGCAAGAAATATGTTCCCGACGATAATAGAGGTCAGGTGCAGAGATTTGTTAGACGGTTGAAATTTCATCTTTAACACTACAGACTTCTTTTAATTCGTTTATCTAAAACAACATTTGAATTTTTTCCCTTAATATCTCCAGCCAATGTTCCACTGTTCAAATGCCCTGTTCCGCCGAAGGCGGAGCTGGCGCGCCCGGCAGGACTCGGACCTGCGACCTACTGGTTCGAAGCCAGTTGCTCTATCCAACTGAGCTACGGGCGCGCATGCAATGTTTTTATTTGAGCTACCCCTCGACTTCGCTCGGGATCAATTCGCACTTATGGCTTATGTTCGCTATCGCTCCATAAGTCATGTGCTCATTGTCGGGCGCGCATGCAATGTTTTTAT
>JAHJBY010000099.1 GCA_018813285.1 Candidatus Omnitrophota bacterium | reverse complement strand
GGCTGGCTTCAATGGCTTTTTTGTATGCAACGATGGCTTCCACTTCTCTATTGAGGTGGCCATGCGCGACGGCAAGCGCTCCTGCCTTCATTTATCTTTGGGGACAGGAGCGAAATTGATTCCAGATCCGGTACATTTCCATTTCCGCCGCGCTCTACCCATTTATCTCAATGGAAGAGTGAAACAGAATGAAACTTCTGCTGCGCCCTTCTTCTCCGCTGTTCAGCGTGTAAACAATTGGCACAACTTCGAAGGAACTTCGTACCAGCAGATCAAATTTGTTGAAGGGCGAAGCAGAGTGGTGCCGGAGGTGGGAGTCGAACCCACATGGAGTTGCCCCCACTGGATTTTGAATCCAGCGCGTCTGCCAATTTCACCACTCCGGCACGAGATACTATTTATGTTAAATACAGCAGCCAATTAACGTGTCACCTTTTCGCGCCCCGTACCCAAGCGAAGCGCGCGGTACGGGGTCTGCCAATTTCACCACTCCGGCACGAGATACTATTTATGTTAAATACAGCAGCCAATTAACGTGTCACCTTTTCGCGCCCCGTACCCAAGCGAAGCGCGCGGTACGGGGTCTGCCAATTTCACCACTCCGGCACATGTTGCGACGTTCAATTTTATCCTCCAAGACTACCCCAGTCAAGCTATTTTGCCGCGAATGTTATCAGCGAGGGATCATAATCTTCAGGTTTTTCATAACCGAGCAAATTTAAGATCGTCGCGGCCACGTTGGTTAAACCGCGCGACTTCAGAGGCGCCATTTTATATTCGCCCGTATATCCGGGATCATATATGACAAAAGGAACAGGGTTAAGGGTATGCGCCGTCTTTGAAATACGCTTACCGTTCTTCATCTGGAACATTTCATCAGCATTGCCGTGATCAGCCGTTATGATCGCGATGCCATCCATTTTTTTGATGATCGCAAGGAGCCGCCGTATACAGGAATCCACTGTTTCGACAGCCGTAACGATCGCCGTGGGATGCGCCGTATGCCCCACCATGTCACAGTTGGCGAAATTTAAACGTCCAAATTTGAAGGCACCGCTATTTAAAAGCTCAATTACCTTGATCGTGATCTCTTCCGCTTTCATTTCAGGCGCCCTGTCGAACTGGATCTTGTCAGAAGGGATCTCATCATATTCTTCCAATTTTTCACATACATAGCCGGATTTATTTCCGTTCCAAAAATACGTAACATGCCCGAACTTCTGCGTCTCGGATACGGCAAACATCGTAATGCCGGCCGAGCAAAGATATTCACTTATGGTACGGTTTATCCGCGGCGGTTTTACTAAATAATTCGACGGGATATGGAGATCTCCATCGTATTCCATCATACCCGCGTACAACACCGCGGGCCGCGCGCAACGGTCAAACTCATCAAAATCATCTTCTTCGAATGCCCGGGATATTTCGATAGCTCGGTCACCCCTGAAATTAAAGAACACCACTGAATCCCCGTCGGTAATCCTGCCAACAGGCTGGCCGGCATCTTCCACCACAAAAGAATCCATGTACTGATCCGTCATAGAGGGGTCTTCCTCGTAATATGTCTCGACCGCTTCGGCCGCCGAAGTGAACCTTCGCGCATCACCCCTGACATGCGCGTCCCATCCTTTTTTCACCACTCGCCAGTCGGCATTATATCTATCCATCGTGGTCAACATGCGTCCGCCGCCGGAGGCTATTCTGTAATCATAACCTTTTTCGGAATTGATGGCCGACAGAACTTCTTCCGTCTGTTTTATGTATGTTAAGGCGGATCTTTCAAGAACGTCCCGTCCATCAAGAAGAGCATGCACCCTTACCAGCCTCACACCAGAAGCGGCAAGCTGTTTTACCATGGCAAATAATTGATCAATATGTGAATGGACATTACCATCGGATAAAAGGCCGATAAAGTGAAAAACTCCATCGTTATCTTTAACCCGCCTGACCATGTTTTTCCATAACTCGGTCTGAAAAATAGATCTATCTTTGATCGCGTTATTCACGAGTTTAGCGCCTTGGGCGAATACTCTCCCCGCCCCAAGGGCGTTATGCCCGACTTCACTGTTGCCCATATCCTCATCTGTAGGAAGTCCGACAGCTGTACCATGCGCTTTGAGTTTTGTAAAAAATTCGCTTTTGAACAATTGATCAAGACACGGCGTGTTCGCGACGTATACCGCGTTAGTTCCATCTGCCGGGCCAAGGCCTACCCCGTCCATAATGATCAATAATACCGGACCTTCGCGTGGTATAAATTTTTTCAGTTTTTTTAATTCCAGTGACATTTTCACCCTTTCCGCGCGTATTCCAGAAACATGCGCGGGTCTCTTCGATCTAAGCGCGGACAACCAGAATAGTTATATCGTCGTGCTGTTTTGCTCCTCCGGCGAATTCTGCCACTTTCTTTTGTATCTCTTCGGCAATTTCTTTAGCGGAATTTTTTCGCGTATTTTTTACCAGTTCCAACAATCTTTCTTCCTCGAACATTTCCTCTTTAATATTCATCGCCTCGGTAACACCATCAGTATATAAAACAAACACCCCCCCCGGTCTATAGTCGATAGTCTTCCCGGAATAGTTACCCTCCAGGATCCCCAGCGGCATCCCCTCATCTACTTCCAGCCATTCCGTGTTGCCGTCCGGATCCACATATAATGTAGGGTTATGCCCTCCTGAAGCATAATTAACGCGGTTTGCTTTCGTGTCGAAAATCATGCAAGTAAGTGTTACAAACAAATTGCTGGAACTTTCGATCAATATCCGTTCATTTATATCCCTTATAATATCTTCCGCGCGGCCATGTTTTATGGATGTTTTAAAAACACTCACAACTTTCGCCATAAAGAGCGCCGCCGGAACCCCTTTCCCGGATACATCACCCAGCATAACAGCAAGCCTATCTTCATCCAAGCGGACAACGTCATAAAGATCTCCACCCACCTGCCACGCGGTCAACATATTCGCGAAAACATCAAGGTTCCCGACATGCGGGATATCAGACGGAAGAAAACTCCGCTGTATGTCCTTGGCAATATCAAGCTCCCTTTCAATAACCTCCCGCTGGCGTGTTTCTATGAGATATTTCCGAAAGGTGACCGCCACATATAACACGACTATCGTGACAACCGGATAAAAAGCATCTATCCACACGCCGCTAAAGCAAAAAAGCGCGACCGAGACTAGCGTATATGCCGCTATGATCAACCCGATCGAAACAATTGCGAAACCTTTATAACTTTTGGCGGTAATAAACGCCGTTATAAGCCACACGACAATAAGAATGAGTAAATTCCACCAACGGTTCAAACGATGCAAAAAATCCCCGCGAAGTATACTATTGTAAACACTGGCATGGACCCCAACCCCGGGATATAAAGGTTCAAACGGAGACGGATGGGCGTCCGGGGATGCCGCGGCGGTGAACCCTATAAAACAAATTTTGTCCTTAATCTCGTTAAGATCAATAACCGGTTTTGTGCCCAATATTCCTGCCGCGTGCGCCTGGATAACATCAACATAGGAATAATGCTTGAATGCATGCCCCCATTTCGCCGGATAATTCACAAATATCGTAGAATCTTCGCCCAGCGGTATCGTTCTGTTTTTGTTCACAACTATTTTTTTACCCGGTGAGATCTCGACATCCTTGAATGAAACGCCCATATTATTCAACACCGCCAGCATAGCCATATGCGGATAGAATTTACCGTTATATTCGATGAACCCGAATATCCTGCGGACTTTTCCGTCAATATCCGGTTGGATATTTATAAAACCGGTATTTTTGCATGCCTCTTTGAGCGACGCGACGATCGGAGCGATGACTCTGGTTGCCCGCAGGTACTTTTCGCCCTGGTTTTCCGGATTTATTTCAAAAATATACGGAAGATACGTACTGTCTGTCTCTTTGAGCGCGTTCGCGAAAACATCGTCACCTTTTGCCGGTTCGCTGAAAAATACATCAAATATGATCTCTTTCGCACCGGCAGAATGGAGCGCTCGCACCAGAAGCGCGTGATATCTCCGCGGAATGGGCCATTCCCCAAGTTTATCAATAGTATCGTCACCGATATGGATGATAACTATATTTTCGTCCACCGGCTGTTCGGGACGGATCTTGAAACGGAAATCCAGTGTGCTGTATTCGAATTCATCAAAGACCCTGAAATACGAAATAGAAAGGAAAATGCTGACACAAATGAATGCAAGAATGGAATTTCTGATCTTTTCTCTGTTATTGCTCATGCGCGGCCGAATAATGCGGCATCCCGAAAGTGAGTATTAGTCTCCTTTAAAAAGAAGCTTCCATGGGTGCTGTTTTACGTCCTCCGTAAATTCTTTGAAATTCTGGGTACTCGCTTCTATGTTCAGGATAATGGCGTCTAAATTCTCGGTATTATTAACAACAACGTCGTTCACATTGGAAACAAGCGACTTCACTTCAAGAAGTGTATCATCCAGATCAGTGGCTATCTTATCGGCCTTCTTCATGAGATCTCTCATCTGGATCGGGTCTTCGCTTGTAACTGACGCGCCCGGCGCCAGAAAATCCGGCGACACGCCGGCCGCGAGCCCTATATTCGCGTCCCCCATAAAACCGGAAGACTCAACATACGCTATTGCGTCCGTGCGCACCTTGGTTCCGTTATCAAGCAAAAATACACATTCCACGATGGTTTCCGGCTCATAAATAAATTTGATCGTTTTTATTCGTCCCACTGCTATGCCGGAAAGTTTCACCGGAGCATCAGCTTTGAGGCCTCCGGCATATTTGAAAGATGTCTTCAATTCATAGGGATGAGATTCAAAATGTATCGTCTTCAGTATGAAGAAAAGCGTGACAAGAATGGCCGCCAATATAACCGAACCTGCTTTTATCTCGTTAGAAAATCTCATGTCCTTCTCCTTTTTAAAGTGTCAGAGTGTCAAAGTGTCAGAGAATCAGAATATAGCAGTATTCGAATATAAGCCTTGTTTTCCTTTCTTTACACTTTTATACTAGCGAACGAAGTGAGCGATGACACTTTGACACTTCCTGTTACTCTTTCTCCCTACCCCTCAAGGTGTTATCGACTATCGACTCCGGACTATTTAGTCAACTGTTCCAGATAATCGGCCTTGGACTGAAAAAAACTTATCGGCCCGTCAAAACTGCCGTTGATAAACTGTTGAACGGTCGCATTTTGGGAATTTTTTATTTCCTCGGCCGTCCCCACTTCCAACACACTCCCTTCATATAACATGGCTATCCTGTCGCCTATACCCAATACACTTTTCATATCATGCGTAACAACGATACTGGTTATTGATAGTTTGCGCGATAGATCAAGTATAAGCTTGTCAATAACGGCCGCCATTATCGGATCCAACCCCGCGGTTGGTTCATCATAAAAAACTATTTTGGGATCCATCGCGATCGCCCGGGCGATACCGACTCGTTTTTTCATTCCGCCGGAGATCTCACTCGGCATCAGATCCTCAAAACCCCGCAACCCCACAAGTTCCAACTTCATTGTTACCATGATATTGATAACACTTTTCTCGAGTTTAGTATGTTCGCGGAGCGGAAGGCTGACATTTTCACCGACAGTCATAGAATCAAACAAAGCGGAGGATTGAAAAGACATACCAATTTTTTTCCGCACATCGTCAAGCTCTGCTCCTTCAAAATCCGTGATATCTGTCCCCAAAAGATACACTCTTCCTGAAGATGGTTTGAGGTTTCCTATCATGTGTCGTAAAAGAGTGCTTTTCCCGCAACCTGAGCCGCCCATGATGACAAACGTCTCCCCCTCACGCACCTTGAGATCAATACCGCTAAGGACCGTTCTGCCTCCAAAATCCTTGACCAGCCCTTTAACCTCGGCTACGACCTTTCTGTCCTCTATGTCAGCTCCCGCCATGTCTCCTGATCACCATCCCTCTCCTTATTATCCTTCTCACATCTGCGAGAAAAAGAATATTCCGGTCAGTATGCAGTCTATTATTATTATCGCTATGAAACTTGCCACGACACTTAACGTTGTTGATTTTCCGACACCTTCCGCGCCGCCACGGGTATTCAAACCCACGTAACATGAGATCATGCCAATGGCGGCGGCAAAACATAAGCTTTTGACAATACCGGTCCAGACGTCTTTCCACACTAAAAATTCGAAAGAAACCCGGATATACCGATACGGATCAAGCCCCAAATTAAAGACCCCGACAATAAACCCTCCTACTATTCCCATAGCGTCAGCGAATATTGTCAAACATGGCAACATTATCAAAAGTGCCAGAAAACGCGGAACAACAAGAAATTTTACCGGGTCGATCGCAAGCGTCTCAAGCGCTTCTATCTGTTCAGAAACCTTCATCGTGCCGAGCTCAGCCGCTATAGCAGAACCAACCCTGCCCGCCACAACTATAGCCGTGAACACAGGGCCGAGCTCCCGGGCCATGCTTATGCTGACCATCGCAGCTACATAAATAACCGTTCCCATTTGTTGCAGCTGCCGGGCACTCTGCATCGCTATAACAATACCGGTAAAAAACGCGAGGAAGCACACAATAACGACGGATTGAACGCCGGCAAACACCAGTTGTTGGGATATGCTGTGACGGCTGGACGGCGTCTTTTTGACGATCCCGACGATCGAAAGCGTTACCGCGCTACGTAAAAGCGCGAGAACTCCGGACACGTGGCGGAAAGAACCAAGCAAAGCCGCGCCCATGAGCGCTATCGGATTCCTCATTATCATTACGTCCTTGTTTTAAAAAGAGCTTAAAGCGTCAGCCTCCTGAGCGGCTATTTCAAACAATTTATCCAGTTTTGTTATCTCAAAAAGCCCCCGCACCTTATTAGAAAGGTTCATCAGCTTTAATTTTCCACCATACGTCCGCATGTTTTTAAAAATTTCCACAAAAGTGGCCAGGCCTGACGAATCCACGTAATCAACATCTTTAAAATCTATTAATATTTTCTCTTTTTTGTCGCGGGTCAATCGTTCAAAATAATTCCTGACATCCGGCGATGAATTTATATCTACGTCACTTCTAAGGCGGCAAACAACAATACCATCCTTATCTTCCATGCAGATCTGCATATTTCCTCCGTTTATAGTTTTGAAAAATGTTTTTTCATGACAACTCGCCGGCCGTTCTTTTCATACCGCACTTCATCCATGAGATGTTTTATCAAGTATACTCCCCGGCCGCTTTCTTTTAGTAAGTTTTCTCCCACCGTTGGATCAGGTAAACTCGCCAGGTCGAACCCATTTCCTTCGTCTTCTACGATTATCACGACCCACTCATCAGTGATCTCAGTTTCGATCTTTACCTTTTTCCCAGGGTTTGATCCATTCCCATGTATCATCGCGTTACGCAAGGCTTCTTCAAACCCTACATGAACATCAAATATGACTTCTTCCGAAACGTTCTTGCCTTTAAGCATACTGATCAGCCCATTACTCACTTCTTTAAGTAAATGGCTGTTGTTCTCTATTTCTATTTTCATTTTTCCAGGCATGATCTTACTACTCCCTATACACTCCCATTCTTCTATACTTACTATATCTTTGATCAACGAGTTCACAGACGGCAATCGAAAGGAGAGAACCGATATCTCTCTTGATAACCATTTTTATCCCCTGCGCTGTATCTTCGGGATTCCTGTGGGCGCCGCCTAACGGTTCCGGTATCATCCCGTCTATTATGCCCAGTTCCAACAGCTCCGGAGCGGTCAGTTTAAGTGCTATCGCCGCGGAAGCTGCCTTTGTTCTATCCTTCCACAAGATAGCCGCGCAACCCTCAGGTGAAATAACCGAATAATACGCGTTCTCCAGGACATAAACCCTGTCCCCTACTCCAATTCCAAGCGCTCCACCGGAACCGCCTTCGCCTATAACAAAAACCATAATAGGCACTTTGAGCCCGGCCATTTCCCTCAAGTTATAGGCAATAGCCTCGGCCTGTCCACGCTCTTCGGCCCCGACACCCGGATACGCGCCGGGAGTATCGACAAAGGTAACTATAGGGATCCGATATTTCTCCGCCATTTTCATCATGCGCATGGCTTTACGGTAACCTTCAGGATGCGCGCATCCGAAATTTCTTTCCAGGTTTTCATTGATATCGCGTCCCTTCTGATGACCGATCACCATAAGTTTCTGGTCGCCTACGCGGGCAAGCCCGGCAATAAGGGCTTTGTCATCCCCAAAATGACGATCTCCATGTATAGCAACATAATCTTCCATTATCATCCTGATGTAATCCATTGTATACGGCCTATCCGGATGTCTGGCGAGCTGTACTTTCTGCCAGGATGTGAGATTCTCAAATGTTTCCTTGCGCAAACTGATCAATCTATCGGTGAGTTTTGATATCTCCCCGGTAAGATCAATATTCTCCTTCTGTGTGAACTTTTCCAGTTCAGCGATCTTTTTTTCCAGCTCGATAATAGGTTTTTCAAACTCAAGCATTACTGCCATCGTTTCGCCCCGTGTTAGTTCCCAAATCAATCAAGGGCGGACACATGGGTCCCTCCCTTTTAATCAACGATCTCAACTTCTGTGCCGACCGGCACTAAATCGTAAAGTTCGATCACATCTTCGTTACGCATACGCACACAACCGGCAGTTAACTGCTTCCCGATAGACGCTTCATCGCGAGTTCCGTGAATACCATACCCCTTTATGGAAACGGGAAGCCACCTTTCACCAAGTTCATATTCCTCGCTGTCCGGCATAACAAGGCCAACACCGGGTTTTGTCCATACGGGTTTTACCATTTTATCTACAATGGTGACAACACCAACCGGTGTTGAATTATCCTTTCCGGTAGCGACGCTGTAGGTCTTGAACACCTCACCGTCCTTCTTAAGCACAAGTATATTCTCAGACTTATCCACAAGAATGGAAAATTTCGCGACACTGATATTAAGTTTTTGGCCGGGACGTATCGTATCAGACTTAAGATCATTCATTTTTTTCATTAACGCGACTGTTGTATTAAATTTTTTGGCAATAACATAAAGGGAGTCACCGGGTTTAACAACATATTCCGCGTTTTTCTGCTCCGGGCCCGAGCTCAACAATGTTTTCATTCTCAAACTCTCAGATTTGGCTCGGACCTTGGAAGCGTCTTTGATATCCGGATAACTCTTGAGAAGCCGCTGGTAATAAAACATCGTCTTATCATCATCTCCCTTCTGGAGATATACGGCTGCCAATCGTCTAAGCGCCATTTCCGCGTATTTTGAATTACCAGATGATCCGGCTGCCGCAATGAAACCATTAACAGCCTTCGCTTCATCACCTTTGTTAAGAAATTGTATTGCCCGGTTGTACAAGAGCTCGGTTTTATCAGACTCCGTCAAAGGCAGTTCAGGGGCGGGAATTGATCGAGAATACATGAAGGAGCCAACGACAATGACAAGTGCTACGCATATTAGCGCTATTAAAAACTCTTTTTTTGTCATTCTGATCCTTTCCATCTACATACTGTATGACACAAACGCGACTATCAAGCCTAGAAAAATACCAAAAAACACCTGAACCGGTGTATGTCCCACCAGCTCTTTGAGGCGGGCGTCCTGAACCCTCTTGTGCCAGTAAATATCGTCTACTATCTTGTTCAGCACTTCAGCCTGCTTTCCGGTGGCGCGCCTTACACCTTGCGCGTCACATATCACCACAACCGCGAACATCGACGCCATTGCGAAAATAGCTGTCCCGACACCCTCCTGTATCCCTACACTGGCGGCAAGAGCGGCTACCCCGGAAGCATGGGATGACGGCATGCCTCCAGTACCGACAAACCATTTAAAATTGAAACGTTTCTCGCGTATCACACCGATTATGACCTTTATCATCTGCGCGACAAACCATCCCATGAAGGTAGTTACAAATACCCTGTTGTGCAACAACTGCCAGACAGCCACATTCTCATTGTATAACATTCTCTATCCCCTGTCGTTATCGCGGGTAGAATACCTGTATCGGTTTACCGGCATTCGCCGTAAAAGCGGCATCAGCTACGGTGACGGTGTTAAGTAATTATATTATAGCGACTGACAAAAGGCAACTAATTTAGAGCTATGCCTTCAGTCTTCAGCTTTCAGCTGAAACTAAGAGTCAAGGATCAAAGTAATTGTTGGTTGTTAGTTTTTAGAGCTTAATAGATACTCTAAAAACCAGAAAGTAAACTCCTACGGGCTCACGCCCGTAGGATTACGTGGGTATACTAAACTTGCCTTAATGGGCGATAAGCGCCAGGGCTTCCGATCTGGTCTTCTGACTACTTCTAAAAATTCCCCTGACCGCGCTTGTCGTCGTAACAATCCCGGGCTTCTTGACTCCCCTCATGCTCATGCATAAGTGCTCTGCCTCAATAATGACCAGAACCCCCTTGGGCTTTAGCTTCCTCATCAAAGTATCCGCGATTTCGGTAGTAAGCCTTTCCTGAACCTGTAATCTCCTGGAAAACGTATCAACAACTCGTGCTATTTTAGATAGCCCTGTTATCCTATTCCCGTCCGGTATATAAGCTACATGGGCTTTACCCATAAACGGAACCATATGGTGTTCGCAAACAGAATAAAGCGGTATGCCCTTTAAAAGAATGATCTCATCGTGTTCTTTCTCAAAAAATACTGTGAGATCGTCTTCGGCTTTTTGTTGGATCCCGGAAAATATTTCCTCATACATATTCGCCACCCTTCGCGGCGTATCTTTAAGGCCCTCCCGATCCGGATCTTCTCCCACCGCGGCCAATATATCACGCACGGCCTTCTCTATCTTCTTTTTGTCCATGTCATCCTCTCCTTTGACGCAGAGTAAGGTTCTGCGAAACGGCTCTTCCCGTCATTCAGACTGTGTCATAATGCCAACGTCATGTTACCACCGCGATCCCAGCTCATGACCATCCACGAGAAGCTCCCGGATGACTTCATTGAGAGGATGGGAGAATGCGATGACCAGAACCTCATCAAACGCTTCTCCGGCAAAAACCTGCTCAAAATAGCCGGAATTAACAATATCCCTGATAGAACAGAAGCCATCAAACAGCTCTCATCCACACTATAGTCATTACTACGTTTATTACCACGTTTAACGGGCTTTATTACCACGTTTCTCCCATAGCGCCCCTCTGCCGGTGCCTTTGCTCACAATGTGGCCTTCTTTACGAAGACGGTTTAAAACAACCCTGATCATATCCCGGCTCACCGATGGGCATAACTTCTCAATATCCGAAATACTGAAAATAGCTGATAGATTGTTGATAGTATCTTCGATAATAGCCGTTTTCGCACCACGAGCCTTTGCAATTGTGCCAACACGACGCTCAAATTCCTGGTAGGCCCCAATAAGCACACCGAGGGAATATTCCCACCACGGCTTAAGACTATGCTTGCCGTGTTGCCAGCCTTTTGAAGATAACTGCAAGGCCTCATAATATGTTTCTTTCGATTCTTCGATCAAACGTTCGATTGAGATATATCGGCCCACTGTATAATCTACCTGATGAAGCATTAGAACGGTGAGCAATCTCGACACACGGCCGTTGCCATCGCTAAAGGGGTGAATACACAAGAAGTCAAAAACAAATGCCGGGATGATAATAAGAGGGCTGGTTTGACGCTTATTCATAAGGCGGTTAAAACGAACACAAAGCTCTTTCATATGGCCAGGCGTCTCACTGGCCGAGGCCGGTACAAACCTTGTAACCCAACGTCCATCAGAAAGACGTTCCTCAATGGTATTGTCTCGTTTTTTCCACTGACCGGCCGGAACATCCGTACGTAAGTAAATCTGCTGATGCAGGTCTAAAATAGTCTTTTCACAAATGGGGAAGGATCCGGGCTTTGCGTGAATCTTTGACAGAGCCTGCCTGTAGCCAAGAATTTCCGCTTCCGATCGGTCTTTTGGCTTTGACGGATGCGCCATAAGCTCCTTAAAACGCTTTGGAGGAACGGTCACACCTTCAATCCTGTTCGATGATTCCGTACTTTCAATAATAGCAGTCTGCTTAAGCGTCGCTAAGACCTGAGGCGTTTGATGCTGGGATAAATCCTGCCTGCCTTTATACTCACCGAGCTTTTGGAGCAATCCACCCATCTCAATGGGAATTGCCTGTCGATTTAAAAAATCAATATCTAATGATTGTCGAGTAGAGTTCATAGCCACCTCCTGAGATTGCTCTCATCAGATCAATTAAACGACTCTCATCCCGAAGCAAAGGCGCTTTTGGCTCCTCGCATGACATTATGACACAGTCTCAATGACAACAGAAACACGCATTTTACAGAAGTCTAAACGCGAAGCGCAAAGTTCAGAGTGAGTTTTATTATTATTTTCCTATGCAAAACTGTGAAAATATCCTGTCAAGAATATCGTCCTCCACGGACTCCCCTGTTATCAGGCCTAAACAGCGCGCCACTTCGTTCAGGTCGCTTGCCAAAAGCTCTCCGTTATACTTTTTACCGCAAATATCCTGTGCTCTTTCAGTGTTTTTAAGAGCGTTTTTAAGAGCTTCCTTATGCCGCAAGTTCGCGACTACGGGAGTTTCCGGGATCTCAATATTATCTCCATCAAACATTTTTTCTGTTATCATATCTTCAACACTACTAAGCTCCGTACCTTCCAGTACGGATATTTCAAGTATATGCTCATCGCGGAATCGATCCATAGCTTCTTCATGGCTAAAGGCGCGCGGCAAATCTATTTTATTTTCAACTATGATCGTCTTTTTTTCGCGGATCAAGTTAAATATCGCCATATCCTCATCGGATAGGCCCATGCTCACATCTATCATAAATATCACGATATCCGCGTATTGGATCTTTTCTTTCGATCGCGCCACACCTTCAACTTCTACCGCGTCGTTTGTAGCTGTGATACCCGCCGTATCGGACACGCGGACTTCGACTCCGGAGATCGCCAGGGATTCCTCTATGGTATCCCTTGTTGTCCCGGGGACAGGCGTCACTATCGCCCTGTCTCGTTTTAATAACGCGTTCATTAAACTTGACTTTCCGACATTGGGCCTGCCGCATATAACCACAGATATCCCCTGTCTGAAGATCATACCTCTCCCCGCGGTTTCAAGCACCCTCGAAATAGCTTGATGCAGATCGCGGATATCATGAACCGTTTTTTCTTCTCCAAAAAACAATACGTCTTCTCCCGTGAAATCTATGCCCAATTCTATTTCGGAGAGAATATCAAGAGTCATATTCCGCAGCCTTTTTATTTCTTCTGAAAACACTCCCTTCAATTGTTCCACAGCCAAACGCCGGGCCATTTCGGAACGTGATCTGATAATATCCAACACCGCTTCCGCCTGCGCGAGATCTATCCTTCCGCTTAAAAAGGCCCTTTTCGTAAATTCACCGGGCTCCGCTAACCTGGCACCGTGGGCGAGACACAGTTCCAATACACTCTTAAGCGGCATGGGCCCACCGTGACAATTTATCTCCACGACGTCTTCTGACGTGTACGTCATGGGAGCTTTCATGACAGTAAGTAAAACTTCATCGACCATATCCCCCGCGTCCGGAACCCTGATGTGTCCGTAATGCACAGTGCGGTCAGGTGAATTATAAAGATCTCTCTTTTTAGGAGAAGAGAATATCCTTTCGGCGATTTTGATGGAATCTTCTCCGCTTAGCCGCACTATCCCTATTCCGCTCGCGCCCATAGGAGTCGCTATTGCCGCGATCGTATCTGTATTTTTAACCTGATCCATCATTCGCCATTCACCCATCACTCTTCACTTTTCGCCCCTTGCCTCTTGCCTCTGGCCTTTCAATCTGTGGACTATTTCCCTCACTTCGCCTGCTAAGAAAAATGAACCGGCTACAAGCACCATATCCTTTTCGCGTGCTCTCTTAAACGCCAAACCGATAGCTTCAGCAACGTTACCGGTCACTGCCGCGTTTTCCCCCTTCAAATACCCCCTGATAATATCCGGATCAGCCGCACGCCTTACTTGAGCGCGAGTAATGATGAATTCATCGGCAAAACCTTTGAATTCCCGGCACACGCCCTTAATGTCTTTATCCGCTGAAAGGCCGAGAAGGAGTATTAATCTATCATATTTAAAGATCTGTTCAATAGAATACTTCAGTTTCGCGGCGCTATCCGCGTTCTGGGCGCCGTCTATCACGATGCGCGGATCGCGAGATAGAATTTCAAGTCTTCCCGGTAAAAACGCGCGTGATACGCCTTTTTTTACCGCGTCGGAAGACACAGGTACTATTCCGGCATCTTTTAACTCTTCGCAAATTCCTACGGCTGCCGCGCAGTTTTCTGCCTGAAAATACCCCGCCATACGCGCATGGCACTTATTGTAATTCCCGTACCGGCCGTATATATCAAAACTTGTTCCGCCGGGTCCGGCTTTGACCGCTCCGCAGGTGACATCTGATCCTACTATTGACAAAGACGCGTTTTGCTCGCGACATTTATCCTTTATGATCTTGAGAACTGCCGGTTCCTGTCGCGCGGTAACGCACCTCGCGCCCTTCTTTATTATTGCCGCTTTTTCCCCGGCTATTTCTGTGATCTTTGTCCCAAGTATCTGAACATGATCATGGCTTATCGGGGCAAAGCCGCAAACTACCGGAGTGATCACGTTAGTCGCGTCCAGGCGTCCACCCATGCCGCATTCAAATACCGCCACTTCAACTTCTTTCATCTTGAAATGCAACATTGCCACTAAAGTGAGTACTTCAAAATAAGAAAGTTTCTCAGGATCCAAAAGCGCCCCGGCGGAAGACAAAAGAGCGCGAACAGTTTGCGCGAAATCCTTCTCGGATATAACACGATCATCAACAGATATACGTTCTCGGATATCGCTTACGTGAGGAGAAATATAAAGGCCTGTACGATAACCGGCTTCCGCGATGATATTCGAAGTGAAAACCGAGATGGATCCTTTTCCTTTGGTGCCGGCAATATGAACGGATCTGTAGCTTTTATCCGGATCACCGATCTTTTTTAATATTTCACGCAAAAATCCAAGATTGAATCGTTCTTTTAGAGGATCCAAAGCAATTTTCTCGTAATCGTAAAAAGAGTTCAAAAACTCAATAGCCTCGCTGTATTTCATGATTTCCGTACCATATTACGCGTTTCACCACGCGCTTTCTACATAACAAAAACAGAAAAGCAGGGTTTTAAAGTAATAAAAAAGCCCTGCTTCTCCGTACGTTCCGTAATATATCATTCTCAATGGCGAAAATGCCGGATCCCGGTAAAAACCATTGGGATCCTAAATTTATCGCATGCGGCAATAACGTCAGCATCACGTATAGAACCACCGGGCTGGATGATACAGGAGATACCGGCCTTGTGGGCTTCTTCTATGGAGTCAGGCACGGGAAAGAACGCGTCACTGGCCAACACAGCGCCTTTCGCTCTTTTGCCCGCCTTTCTGACAGCAGTAATGACCGAATCAACACGGGACATTTGCCCCGCGCCTATGCCAACGGTCCGTGTGCCCCGGCACAACAGGATCGCGTTGCTTTTTACATGCCTGACCACTTCCCAGGCAAAAAGTAACGAACCCATCATTTTTTCAGACGGCTTTTCCGTTGTTATCACCTTTTGGTCTTCTGACAGCGACTTCTTGCTGTCGATATCCTGCACCAGCATCCCTCCCAGCACCTTTCTCATGTCTTTTTCCGACAGCGGAATATCTTTTATCACAGGTAACTGTAATATTCTAAGATTTTTCTTGCGCTTGAACGCGTCAAGGGCGCCGCCTTCATATTCCGAAGCTATAATACATTCTATGAAATCTGATTCGTTAAGAATTAGCTCGGCCGTTTTTTCGTCTATCGCGCCATTAAACGCCATTATGCCGCCGAAAGCGCTTAAGCGGTCACAATCAAGGGCGTCTACATACGCTTTTTCCAATGTATCCGCGGCCGCCACACCGCAAGGGTTGCTATGCTTAACAATGGCCACTGCCGGCCGATCAAATCCCATAACCATTCTCATGGCGGAATCTATGTCCAATATATTGTTGAAGGAAAGTTGTTTCCCCGCGAGCTGTACGGCATCGGCCACGCCAGCTATAACGGACGCGGTATCCCTGTAAAATGCCGCTTGTTGATGCGGATTTTCCCCGTATCTTAGATCGTAGATCTTCTTCAGCCTGATATCAAGCATTTCCGATGTCTTTCCGCGCCTTTCGCCGGAGGAAAAATGTCCGGATAGATATTCCGAGATCGCGCTGTCATAACCGGCAGTCTTTCTAAATACGTAAACCGCCAGCTTACGCGCCGTTTCAGGTGATATACACCCATCGGATCTTCGCATCTCGTCCAGTATTTCCGCGTACTGAGATGTTGAAGATACTACCGCGACCGAATCGGAATTCTTGGCCGCGCTCCTAAGCATGGAAGGCCCCCCGATATCGATGTTCTCTATCGCGTCTTCGGCCGTCGCGCCGGGAGCAGATATCGTTTTCTCAAACGGGTACAGGTTAACAACTACCATATCTATGCACGGGATATCCTTTTCCTTCATCTCGCGCATATGCGAATCATTATCGCGCACCGCCAGGATCCCGGCATGTATTTTGGGATGCAATGTTTTAACCCGGCCATCGAGCATCTCCGGATAACCCGTGTATGAACTGATCTCAACAACCGGGATATCCCACGAGCCTATAAGAGAAGCAGTCCCCCCTGTTGATATAATTTCCACCCCAAGACCATGCAATCCTCTTGCAAATGTCTCTAATCCTGTTTTATCAGATACACTTATCAACGCTCTTTTGACCTTCACTCACGCTCCTTTTGTCCGCGTCTTCTCGTTATGCGTCCTGCGTTTTGCGTCCTGCGTTTACCCCTTAACCCTTTTTTAAGCTGAGAGCTGGGAGCTGAAAGCTGATAGCTCTGTTGCCCTCACTTGATCTTCAGCACCTTGATCTTTAATTTCGTTATTTTAATACTTTCTTTGAGGCCGTCTGCTTCTTTATTAACTATCCCCTTGCGCCTTATTAACGCGCGCCGCCTCTTGTTCCAAACTTGCGTTTCTTCTCTCGTCAACTCAAGCCTGTTCTGCTTTTCTATCAAAGCGCTGACTTCACCTATGTCTTTACCGATATTGTCTGCCTCTGTTTCTTTCGATCTCAACTGATTACGCGTATCCACAAGTTCCTGTTTTAACTTGCGTATTTCCGGGTTAAGTTGTTTTGTTATCTTCCCAACGGACTCAAGATACCCGGCTTTTACATCAGCTTTTTTTTCTTTCAAAACAATGATCTGGGCTTCCACCTCGCGTTTCTTTTTATCGTACGAAAAAACGGCGGAATCCAATTGTTTCTGGATAGCATTTTTTTCATCCACCCATCCCTGGAAGGAAGGATCATACGCAAGGATCTTCTTGATCGCCTCTCCGTTATCTGCCGCGCATCCTGTAAACAACAACGCGAGATGCGACAAACCAACAGCCGTAAGGATCACTAACCTAAACCTCATACCCCACACTTACTCTTCCTTCTTTGTCTTATCAGCTTTAGCCGTATCCCTGAATTCGCTTATACCCGCGATCACGGATATTACGCCGCCAAGTATAAGCACGGAAGGAATAATGCCTCTCAAGAGAAAAAGAAACTCATACCACCACATCGCCAGGAGAATAAGCCCGATAACCGCCGCAACAGCTCCTATCGCAAGACCGAGAATTTTGCCCATACCTTGTTACCTCCTTTCAAATGTCTATCGGATGCACCACGTAACGTTAGTTTAATAGAAACGCGGCAACACTGAGATAGATAAAAACACCTATGATATCATTCAATGTAGTGATAAGCGGCCCGGACGCCAGAGCTGGATCAATGTTCATTTTTTTGAACATTAAGGGAACGGAAACACCGACAAAATTGGACCATACAACAACCAAAAAGATCGAAAGTCCGGCGATCAAACCGACAACACTGTTGGCCTTCCATATGCTTGCCAATATGGTGAGTACCATACCGCATACAATACCAAGACCGAGAGCTATTTTCAGCTGACGCCACGCTTCCTCCCCCAGTTTACTAATATCCATATGCCCCAGAGCTATCCCTCTAATCACAACAGTCGAAGCCTGCACACCGCTGTTCCCGCCGGTAGCGGTTATAACCGGGATAAACGACACAAGAGCGATCATCTCTTCAAGCGTCACCTCGAACATCTGGATCACAAGCCCGGTAAGAATGCTGCCCAGCATGCAGGTTATAAGCCATGGAAACCTATTCTTCGCGGCCTTAAAAGTGCTTTCCGTCCCATATTCTTCCTCGATGGTACCGGTCATTTTGCTTATATCTTCGGCCTGCTCCTCTTCGATAACATCAATAATATCATCGGCCGTAATACGCCCGACCAGTTTACCTTTATCATCAACGACCGGTAATGATAGCAAGTCATACTTTTTCATGATACCGGCGGCCTGTTCCTGATCAGTATCAATAAGGACAGAATGTACATCTCCTTCTACAATATCTTTGATCAACGTTCCTTTAGGAGAAAGTAGAAATTTTTTCAAGGGAACAACACCGCGAAGTTTTTCTGCTCCATCCACCACATACGCGTAAAAGAAGTCCTCATCTATTCCTACACTCCGTATATGTCTTATCGCGTCTTCCACGTCATCATCATATTTAACAGCCACGAAGTCGGGATTCATTACACGTCCGGCGGAGTCTTCCGGATAGCTGAGGATCTCCTCGACTTCCGCGGCGTCTTCATCCTCCATAAGGCCGAGATAATCGTCCCTGTCCTCTTCCGCCATTTCTTCGATGACATCGGCAGCTTCGTCCGCCGGCATCTCATCCAGGATCTTGCCTATTGTTTTTTTATCCACCTTTCTGAGAAGCATGCGCCGGGTCTCGGGATCAGTATCGTCAAGGACAACCGCGGCGGCGCGGGCGCCTATCGCGCCAAATATGCTAAGTTTCTCTTCCATGGAAAATTCGCCCAGGATCTCCGCGGTATTTTCAGGTTCCGTTTCATTAAGAAAAGCCGCCATTTCAGAGTAAAGCTTGCCGTCAAGAAACTTCCTTATCCTGGAAATCCTTTCTTCCCGCTCTTTAAATTCTTCCCGCATCGGATCTTTTTTTGTGTCCATATTTTCGCCCCGTTCTTTTATATCCGCGTCTTGTCTTACGCGCCATACTATTCTATAATCAATCTTACAATATTACCATCATTTTTTGGACGTGAGCGGTGACTTTGCCTCGCGCCCCCTGCTATTCGCCTTAACAACTATGGGCCATGGACTGTGGACCGTGGACTATGTTATAATACGCTATGGAAAAATCAGGTTATGTAGCGATCGCCGGACAACCGAATGTGGGTAAATCCACATTATTGAACGGTCTTTTAAAGAAAAAACTGGCAATAATTAGTCGACGTCCGGAGACCACACGCGACAATATACGTGGTATTTTGACAGAAAAAAATTTGCAGATCATATTTACGGATACACCTGGAATACACCGCCCTCACAATCTTCTCGGCAAAGTTATGCTCACCAGGGCGCAATCCTCGCTTCTCGAGGCGGATATTATACTCCTCGTTACCGAAAAGAGGTTCGCTCTCGGCTCTGGCGACATGAATATCATTTCGCGTTTTCCTGAACAGAAAGAGGGTAAAACGGTCATACTGGTGATCAATAAAGTTGACAGAATAAAGCAAAAAAGAGCCTTGCTTCCTATCATTGAAGGAGCAAAAAAAAAGTACCCGTTTGCCGAAATTATTCCTATGTCCGCGTTGGACGCTTGCGACCTTGAGAAACTCATGTCTGTCATTAAGTCATATCTTCCGGAACAGCCGTTTCTGTACCCGAAAGATCAGTTAACCGACAAAAGCGACGAATTCATGATCCAGGAGATCATTCGTGAGAAAATATTGACCAAAGTATACGAGGAAGTACCGCATTCGGTCGCGGTGGTGGTTACCGACACGCAGGAAGATGAAAAAACCGAACTACTGAACATAAGTGCCACGATCTTCGTGGAACGGACAAGCCAGAAGCCCATAATTATAGGCAAAAGCGGCATGATGATAAGAAATATAGGCAAACTGGCACGCGTAGAAATAGAAGAACTCCTCAACCGCCGGGTATATCTCGATCTGTGGGTCAAGGTCCGGGATAAGTGGAAAAAAGATCCGAACGCGTTAGAAGAAATGGGATATGGTTGATACCGGATTAACTTCTGAATTTAAACATTTATGTTGAATTTTTTTAGCTGGTCACGAAGTTGCACATGCCCCATAAATTGATAAGCACAAAGCCCCATGGTTCTTGCCGCCTCGATAAGATCAAAACGATCATCCACATAAAGTATTTCTTTCGCTGCCGCCCCCGCAAGACGAATCGCTTCCTTAAAAACATCAGGGTGTGGTTTCATCCTGCCGACTTTATACGATAAAACGCGATGATCCATAAGCCCCAGTACGCTATACTCTTTCTGTATGAATTCAAAATGAGCCTCATTCGTATCTGACACAAGAATGAGACGGACATCCGGATAGATCCTACGGATACCTCTTATTATGCCTTCCACCTCCGGATATGGAGAAAAGATACTGTTCCATACCTGGTAGAATTCCGCGTATTTGATGCGCAATTTAAAATATCGATATGTTTTATAAAAAAATTTTGACGAATTGATACGTCCTTCCATGTAGCTCTTACCAATATCAGACTTCATTATATAATCGTTCATAACCCCCTTGGGTACACTTCCATACGCCGAGTAACCGTCTTCAAGTAAACCAACGTCATAATTGACAATTACTTTGCCAAGATCAAATAATATTGCTTTTACGCGCTTCTCTTTATCTTTCATGATTTCAATAACAGCTGTCTTTGAATTTTCTGATCCCCTCATTAAGGATCGCACGGGAACCTTCATACTCTATCACATTTAAAGCATCTTCTTCGCTGAACCACGCGCCATCGGATATTTCCGATGGCTGAATTTTAAGAGTCTCCCCCGTTTTTGCTTCGACAAGGAACACATATACCGTTTTAGATACGCGATTCAATCCGGAGAAAAAACAATATTGTTGTTCTCCCAGCTTCGTTTCCACCCTCAACGTATTAAGTCCGGTCTCTTCGTTTATCTCCCTCAAAGCCGCGCATTCCGGTGTCTCACCGGGTTCGATATGCCCCTTCGGCCAAGTCCAGCGGCTAAACCTGTCTTTTATCAAAAGAATCTCCATACGTCCCGAGCTCTTTCTTATCACCACCCCACCGGCTGAAACTTGCTGTCTCACGCTTCTCCGTTCCATAAAACCCCTTTATACATTCGGCGGCGCCCTTCGCTATCGCTCCCCCTCACTTGCGCTCCCCTCGCTCCGCTTCCCTCGCTTCGCTGCTATGAATAACGTCAAGCGTAATTTTTAAGATTTACTTCGTTCTTTGACATATTTCAACCTTGTGTGCATTTTTAATATGCATCCTTATTTTAAAATTTGTACTCTGCAAAAAGAGAAACTCGC
>JAHJBY010000123.1 GCA_018813285.1 Candidatus Omnitrophota bacterium | reverse complement strand
CTGGCGATGGACGCAAAAAAGCCCCCAGGGCAGTATTGCCCTGGGGGCTGCGTAGCAGGGAGGCGACCGCTACGCGTGGAGCGGTATCGTTACACTGCGCACGTGTCTACTGGCTCCCGTGCATAGCATGCACTGAGCACATGTGCGGTGATGCGAGTATGCGGGACATGGTGCCTCGAGGCGTGGCAGCGGACGGGCGCCCGGAGCGGTCCGGAACGTGCGCCACCCTGCCGCCCATGCCTGCCATGCATCGTGCTCAATCTCAACACTGGCCATGCAATACGGGCGCAGCCAAGCCGCTTGGCGCCAGCGGTGCGTGTACCCGAGCCGCGGCACACCGCAGGCACAAAGGGCTTGAATCACCCCAGCGCTTTCGGGAATTGCGCCTGGGTCTCCGTAGCCACCGAGACGCAGCGCGCTAGGACGGTACCGCTGGAGCGCTTCGCAGCACGCCTCTAGATCGGGGGTCAGACCGACCGCCCGCGCCCACATAGCATCCATGTGGTACGTCCGGACGTAGCACCCCCTCGACAGCCCCAGCGCGAGCCGGTTCGCGCGGTTCGCGGGCCTCAGGATGCAATCCCCGCATACTGAACGATCGTTCCCTGAACGCTGGGCGTTCAGCGGAGACTCGCCAGCAACGAGAATCCACAGGGTAGCGACCGGCCCTGTTTTTTTGTTCCCTGACCCGATGGTCAGGTAGGCAATGATGGGGGCGCCGCCGATGGCACTGGGGCCGCGCCAGGCGACCCCGCTCCAGGCTACCCTCACTGCTGCCCCCACGCGTGATATGGGAGAGTCATGCTGCCCTCCCTTCGCGCCGATGCCGCACGATCGCGGCTCTGACGGCGCGGACGGCGAAATCCCGGCGGTCCGCGACCGCTAGAATCTCTGCCCCAGTCGCGGACGTGCGACCGGGGAAATGGCGCGCGGCCCAATCTCGAGACCCGATGCGGCAGTTGCCGGCCGCCGCCGAGTCATCTAGCGTCACCATAATGTCGCCAGCCGCAGCGGCCACGGCGGCGTCACGCAGTGCCACCACGAGACACTGTAGCGCGGTCTGCTGCGCGTGCGCAGCTCGCGTGTACGCGCGGTCCAGGGCCACGGCGTAGGTGCGCCCATGAGCCCACACGCCGCCATGCTCGGCTAAATAACAACTCTCATCTCGAATCCCGGTAGCGCCATGCTGGCGCGCGACGACGGCGGCGCCCGTGCGGGCGTCGAAATCGAGCGTGAGCATGTTGTCGACGATAGCGCACCCTCGCCGCTGGACACGAGCGCGCCAGTCACGACGCACACGAATGGTGTGGGTGATGTCACACACGCGCCATCGATATTTGCGCCCCACCTCTCCATAACGCGGCCAACGTTCTTTGGATGTTGACCACGCAGCCGGCTGCTGGCCTGGCTCGCAGACACGAACCGCCACTTCGCGGTCCCCGGCGCCGGAGCCGAGCTCATACCCAGCCCGGTCATACAACGCGGCCAATGTCGGCTCGAGCCGACGACGGGCTGTTTCGCGCGCCATCGCCGCCCGAATCCGGCCGGCGTCCGACGGGGAGAAATTGCCGTGTGCGGTGCTCGCTGCATCAATAGCAGCTGCCACGCGCCGCTGGTACGCGGCGTGGCGCGCGGCGTGCTCGCTCGCGTGCCATTCAGCACGGTCCATCTGCACGACCACGGGAGCGGGCGCGGGCCGCTCGCAGAGCGCATAGAGACGCGCCCGCACACGGTCTTGACGCGCGCGAATGAGGGCCACGCCCGGGCGTCTCTCGGGGCACCAGCTCAGGAATGCTTCGAGCCGACTGCGGGGCTCGGTGCCTCTGGCCAAAATACTGGGAATTTCGTCGAAAATGCTCATTTTTTGCCTCCCTGTCATGCTGTCAGACCCATATTCGTGGCCTTTTTCTGGGGAACTGAATAAATGAGCGGGCACCATATTGGATCCTTTTTTATGGCGCCTGTTTTCCTCACCCACTCCCGGAATTCTGTTAGTTCTCGTTCATTAGAACAGCCATTGCATTCTAATGAACCACAGAATGCGCTGGTGCACTGAATAGGGTAAACTCGCTCGTTCCCTCCTCTGGCCAAAATACTTGGGATTTCGCTGAAAATACTGCTCATGTTTGCCTCCTCGCGCATACTGCCGCTACTGCGGCCGCACGGGTGCCGTACACTCCCATCGTGTACCAACTACCGCCAACGGCGCACACCTCGACTATCCACCCGCCGCTATGATCGTCGCGATAAATATGGATATTTTTCATGGCTCTGTCTCCTCCGCCGGGTCAGATGGTCTCGCGCGCTGCGACTGCCTGCAGCCGCTCATGCTCTCGGTCCGCCTCTACTCGCGTCAGACCGGCGCTAGATGCCCAACACTCGCCTCGGACGATGAGCCGCACGTAGTAGCGGCACTGGCCGTCGGAACCGCGCTTGCGGCCGTAGTCGAGGTAAGTGCTCATGCCGCCACCGCCGCCACGAGCTTGCGACCCATGCGGACGGCCTTGGCGCGACCGCTGATGGTAGCGGGCTGGCTCGCAATTGCGAGGATGAGCTGGGCGATGGCGCCGGGGGATGCGGTGGTGCGTGCGACGGAGAGCTTGATTGCGGGGTTCGTGTTCATGCCACCTACTAAAGCATCTATTGTGCCAGTCGTGGCGCACTAACCAGCGCATGGGGTTTCGGGTACTTACGCGTTACACTCAATAGATAAGGTGCCCAGCAAACTGTTACCTAACTTG
>JAHJBY010000098.1 GCA_018813285.1 Candidatus Omnitrophota bacterium | reverse complement strand
TTTGTTTGGGTAACCTTTTTCGATACTTGAGAGAAAGCTCAAATGCCCTACCGCTCAGGACGCCGGGTTCAATTCCTTAACAAGACTCTTTGACGCTATGGCGTATATCTTATCGGCCATCTGATAGCTTTTATCACCGGCGTGGACGACATGCAAGTGTTTTAATTTTAGCTCTCGCACGGCGATCTTCATAGAAACGGTCACTTTGGGTGAACTGGTAAACTTTATTTCATAACCTGTTCGTCTTCTTCCGCGCACTACTAAAAGATCTAACTCCGCTCCGGTATGGGTGGCCCAGAAATAACATTCGTCCTTATCCACACGCAAGATATGCATGATCTGGGCAAGTATAAACCCTTCCCATGAGGCACCAAGCTTGGGATGCGCCAGAAGATCATTCTTCGTCCTGATATTCAAAAGAATGTGTAAAATGCCGGGGTCCATTATATAAACTTTAGGAGACTTGACCTGCCTTTTAGAAATGTTTTCATGCCATGGGGGGAGTTGACGCACAACGAAAGTAGAGGTGAGTATATCAAGGTAATGCCTTATGGTGGTATCCGCAACCCCGAAAGACCTGGCAAACTCCGAGGCGTTCCATATCTGGGCGTGGTAGTGAGCAAGCATGTTCCAAAACCGTCGTAACGTATGAGAACTAACGGATATCCCGAACTGTGGGAGGTCTCTTTCAAGATACGTTTTTATAAAACTCTTTCTCCATTCAACGCTGTCACCCAAAGATTTCGATACAAATGACTTCGGGAACGAACCTCTGAGCCATAATTTTTCTGTATTTTTTCCTCCGACTTCGTCCAGCGAAAATCCATCCAGCTCATGATAAGCTATCCTGCCGGCAAGCGACTCCGCGCTCTGTTTTAAAAGCTCGGGCGAAGCACTGCCAAGTATCAGGAACCTCGCCTTTTTGCCGGGTCGATCGGCCAAAACCCTTATTATCTGAAAGATATCCGGCACCTTCTGGACCTCATCTATGATCACCAGTCCTTTCAGGTCCTTGAGCGCCAGCATGGGATCAGATAAACGAGCTATATCTTCCGGGTTCTCAAAATCGAATACCGTAGCCGGACACGGGCTGTTTTTGGATATTTCCCTGGATAGAGTAGTCTTACCAACCTGCCTGGCTCCAATTAAACCAACAACCGGATACTTTTTAAGAAGTCCGGCAATCGCATCTGCCTCATATTTACGCTTGATCATGCTTAAAGTATACCTTGAAATATCGGTAATGCCAACAGAAATTTCATGGTTATTATTCTTGTGGTTGGTAAAAAAAATAGGGCGGGGTTTAACCCGCCCTGCATCGCGCTTAAATCTGTATAGCTACTATGCTATTAAAACATCACGTTTACTTTCACATCCACAACGTGCTGTTCATATCTTCTGTCACCGAGGTTTGATGCCCTCTGTTGGAACCTGTAACCGGCGCCTGCCGATATCCACTCTTTTATGTTGTAATCAAGCCCAAGGCCCGCGGCCCATTCAAAGTCATCCCTCTTCTTGTCTATCCCAACGGCTTCTTCCGGATAGTAGTTGTGAAACAGCATCAGTTCAGCTTTTGCCGCCAGGTCGCGAAACTGGCCGCCGAAATGGTAGTTTATATCCGACATAAAATGGTCGCCGGTGTAGTAGTTATTGTTCGCGTAGATGGACTCGTACGCTTCTCTGTTGTAAGAGAACGTAATGTCCGTACGGTCATTGAACGCGTACATCAGGGCAACATGCGCAACAGCGTTACTGAAATCAGTATTATCGGAGTCATTGTATTTCTTGTAGCCATAGCCACCCTTGATTATACCGGTCAACTTTGCCGTCAGGTCACCTTTCACACCGACCATTATCTTGTACTGATTGCCATTTCTGCCGCTCGCGCTTTTGTACTGCAGGTTCTTGTAATCAAATTCCACTAATGCCTTTGTTTTGGGCTGGACCTCTATGTAACCGGCACCCCAGACACCATTTTCATACCTGTTTTCTTGCTTTAGGGTATCAGAAAGAAACTCGACGATGTAGTAGTTGTAGCCAACATCGTAGCTCAATTTGTTGAAATCAAGCCCTAACACAGCACCGGCTGTATCTATCTTCCTCAATGTCCGGTGATCAAATTCTGTACCGGCACGGGATGAAGTGAACTGAAACCTGTTATCTACCGCCACACTATACCGGTTGAAATCAAGATCTACCCCGGCCCGGGCATCGTGATTGCCGTAGTTTTGCGCGTTGTGTTCCCCGAAAACAGCAAACTCACCGAGATAACTGGCCCAGACATTGTGTTTTCCTTCCGGACCAAAATCATATTTGCCCGCCAGGGTCGGGATGAACATGGTAATGAAGTCGTGCTTGGGATCGGTTCGGTCATAAAACAGGTTACTATCGTACCTTTCTTGAACCGTACACCCGACGTTTACCTCTGACTGCCCCCGTCCCATGGCACCGGCAGTCTCCGCGAGCGGAAGAACGCACGCGAGGAAAACAACCGCAAGCGTTAGTTTGAATATCTTTGTTCCCATGAGCTCGACTCCTTTTATTTTAAGTTGTGTAAAACACTCTCCTACTTACTCTCATCCCACGACCAGGGCACGCTCATCAGAACCGTCATTACCATTTGAGCTTCCGCTGCCATCTGAATCCTTTCAGGACGATGGGCTGATGGTCTTACCCTCTTCTAGATCTTTGTTGTCCAACTCTTCATCCTCTTCATCCTCTTCATCCTCTTCATCCTGATCTTCCGTTTCTTCTTCTGTGGTTTCACCGGTGATAACCCGCACCCAGGCGTCCCAGACTTTCAATTCGTTCACGGAAAGTTCTTCAGGCGGTTCAGGGGCCTGACCGCTTTCGACCGCGCTCTTCCACCCTTCGGGTATGATAACCTCTATGCCGACCTCGTTACCGTTCGCGTCCAGGCCGCGGACATACACACTATCTTCAAACGCCCTTACTACCGTCATATCGTTTATGAAATCGACACCCATACCGGAGCCCCTGATACCGCAAGCCGCGGTAGGTGTTTTTACGACAAATTCTGAACCACTCGCCAGGTTGTAGAAATTAACAAGCACGGAACCGTCTTCAAGATTTATGCTTCCCTTCTTCACGATAACCCGCGTTTTTTCATCAATATTCACGATGTTCAAACCTTCCGCGTCGTACACGATCTCCGCCATGGACGCGCGGTCTGTCTTGATACCCGCGCCCGTTTTAAGGCGCATCCCGGGTACAGCCGTAATCCATGTGCCGTTTCCCTGTTCATCGACCTGCACCTTGCCATCGACTGTCACTATGGCAACCTCGAAAGTGTTGTCGATGCCCGCGTATGAAACTATCGCAAACCCCGCGACGAACACCGCGACCAGACCCAGTAATAAGAACTTCTTCATAGATAACTCCTTTGCGCTGTGGTGGAAACAAAATATGGTAAACACTATTTATCTCAAGTTAAGATGAATGTAACACAGTAATATCGGGACGTCAACTGAGAAAAGTATTATTTTTTTTCGTTAAGAGAAATTAGACTCAGAGGGTTTATGTTAGTTGCTCTTCCCCCTATCTTGCTTACGTTAGCGGGATTACGCGTATTCGTATTTTGAATTTTTGCGTTTTTCAGGTACCTTTTGTTTCGGCGACGAACAAACCTGATCAAGGTGTTTTTGTGTTTTTTGCCAGAGTTTTACGAAACAACAAAATGACGCCACCCAGCGCGAAGTAATACATAAGAACGACCAATATCCCGGGTGACGGGACTTCTATGCTGGAAAATGGAACACGTGACAGAACTTTCATGGCATTGATAAAAAAAGTAATAATGCTGTTTATCAGAAAGGCGATACATCCAGATATCGGGGACAGCTGCGCAAACGAGCCCGTGAGTATGAGAACTGCCCCCAGTATAACCAACACAAAGAGAACCGGTATTGCCAGCAGGTTCGCCGGTATCATTGAAGGTGTGATGACACTGAAATATTTCGCGACGATCGGCATCATCCCCACCCACACCGCTAAAGAAACCGAGGAACTGTCTAAAAAGATCCTTCTTGCTGTGTCTGTCCCCGATTCTTTGTGTCTTCGCTTTGGAACCGAAAGGAGACTATCCGAAAGCGGCTTTACATAGAGGATCGACAAAACCGCCGTGTACGATAGAATGAAGCCCGGCTGAAATATCTGCATGGGCTGGAAAAACACTGATAGAAATGCCGCTACAAAAAGAGCGTTCAATACATCGGGGTTTCTTTCCATCACACGGCTTATGAGAATCACTGAGCCCATCACGGCGGCCCGCATCGAAGACGCCCTGCCGCCCGCGAACACCGCGAATGATAAGATCACGGCCATTGTCAACCAGTATGATGTTTTGCGCGGGCATCGCAAAAAATACAGCATTCCCATAAACACGCAGCCCACCACGCCTGTATGCAAACCGCTGACAGCGAGGATATGCATGGTGCCGGTTTTCTTGAAGATATTTTTTATTTCGCGCGGCATACCACCGCGCAGTCCCAGAACGACTGATTCTATTACGCTTCGCGCGGTGCCGTTAAGATGAGTTCTTGTTACTCGATCAGCGTTTTTCCTTAAGCTAAAAAGAGAACGTTTGATAACAATAGACGGATCTTTAGTTTCACCGGACTTTAGATACAGATCCCTTTCTTTTGATGAAAAAACGGCGGTTATGCCTTTCCTTTTCAGGTATGCCCGATAATTGAATCCGTTCTGACCTGCCTCACCGCCGGGACGGGATAATTTCCCGGCGATGATAAGTTCATCGCCTGTTGAGGGCTTTTTTAAAAGAGAGTAAAGTTCAACAAGCACACGACCGCCTACTTTGTATTCTCCGTCTTTTGTCAGCAACCTGCGCACTTGAAAAGGGAACGTACTGTACGAGACGTACCTGGCGTTCCTTGATTCCGGGTATCCCGCGACAGTTCCTGAGATCACAACCTCCCGACATGGTTGTTTGCCTATATACGCGCTTATATCGTTCTCGTTGAGAATTGTCGCGGAAATGTGACGAGAATATCCAAGCATAAAAAAGAATGTGAATAGTGTGATGTAAAACAACGCGCGTGTTTTTCTTAAAGCGCTCTGCAAAACGATCAAACAGATGAGCACGAAGGCAATGACCGGCAACAGGCGTGTTGCACAGGAAATACCAAATGTACCGGAGGCGACTACACCACCAAGAAAAAAGATCACAGGGAAAAGCAGCGGACGACGCATAGTTACCCCTTGCTATTCTATTTTTATGAATTCCCGCATTTCAGCAAATCGGGATGGACCGATCCCCTTGACGGCCATAATATCTCGTGGTTGCCGAAAAGGTCCATACGCGGAACGATATTCTGCTATTTCGGCGGCAAATTTATCACCGATGCCGGGGATCAGGGTGAGCTCCGTCTGTGTCGCGGTATTTACAGAAATACGCCGTGATTCCCGGAGCTCCCTATCGATCTCCCGTAGAGTGCGCGTTCTCCGAGTACCGTCTTTTGCGATCATAATATCATGGCATACACGCGAACTTTTAACATGGAGAAACACGGTAAGAATGAAAAGTATCACGCTAAGCGCGATAAACGCCGTTTTTTCGGGATGTGCCATTGTAGACGTATTATCCGCTTTGTTTGATTCTTTGTCAATATTTTTTGATGTTTTATGAAGTGGTTATTCTTCTTTCGGGGTGACCTTAATTTGGTAGAGATCCGCGCTTGTGCCGGTAACCCAGAAATATTCGCCGTCCCAGGCTATCCCGGTGGTGTTTTTGATATTAGAACGAAAATACCCTGTTGTCTCCAGTGTTTTAGTATTAACCCGGTATACCCGCCGATTGAACCAGCTTGAAACCCACAGGTCTTTGCCGTCCCAGGCCAGTTGAGAAGGTTCGGGTATGTTTTTGATGCGCGACTTGCTGAGGAGATTACCCTCTTTATCCATTTTTAAAAGATGATACCGCGTCCCCAGGCCGCGCGTCCATGTGACAACATAAAGGTGTTCGCCGTTCCATATAACGCCTGCCGGACGCGCGGGGCTTAACGTGATCTCGGTTTCGGCTGTCATGATATTTCTGTCGATCGATACAAGATAAAGCTTTTTTTTATCCCAGTCGGTTATCCAATATTTTCCGCCCGGCCCCGCTGTTATACCTTCTGAAAAAGCCGCGACGGGCTTGATCTCGGAGATAACATCTCCCGAGGCAAGGTTCACAACCCACGTCGGCCCGCCTTCGCCGTTATTTACCCAGACATTGCCGTCTTGCAGCAACAGGCCTTCATGGTAGCCTTTTGGGAGTTCTATTTTTCGTATCACTTCCATAGTAATGGCGGTTTCGTAGTCTTCCGCTTTTCTTCCGGCATGGGCATCGGTAATCGCGGTTTCACAAAAAGAATTATCGCAAACACTTGTTAAAAAAACAATGATCAATGCAGCCAATATCCCGCGCACTTTTCTTTCTCCGTAAGTTTTATGTGCCAGCGTTCTGTCCGGATACGTCAATAGTGTCCAGCACTATTTTCTTTAGAACATCTTTTGCCGCCGCATCCGGTATCATTTCAGCTTCGGAATACTTAACGGCTATCTCGGCCAATGCCCACGATTTGTAAAAATTATCCTCTACTGTGGATGCCGCTTGAAGCGCCTGCACGAAAATTCCGGCCGCTTTTTCTTTATCTCCTTTTTCGCCAAACGCGGCAGCTATCTCGGCAAAAGACCTCGGTTTGTTATAGTCATCTCTCATGGAAACGGCCACTTCAAGAGCAATATCATATTGATCCAATTCCAGGTATCTCCGCGCGATATCCGCCATCACGCTTGCCTGGGAATACGGAGACCGGACAGATCTGACCTCATCAAGAGCCCGTATGAGTATTTCGTCGGCTTTTGTCTTATGCCCGGCTTTAGCATATCCGACCGCCGCCTTCGCCATCGCCCGAGGTTTATAATTGTCGTCTTCTATGCTCTCGGCCACTTCAAGCGCCTTTTCGTACAGTCCTGCTTTCAAGTATCCATCACTTATTTTTGACAATATGTCCGGCTTGGAATACTTGGACTTTATCTCCGTGGTTACTTTGAGTGCCCCGTCAAGTATCGCAACCGCGTGGTCCGCTTCTTTCACTTCGGCGTATTGTTTCGCTATCTCGGCAAGTGCTGTCGGGGTCTCGATGCTATCCTGTATCAGACCGGCAGTTACCCGCGCCCGGCCCAGAACTTTAAGAGCCTCTGCTTTTTGCCTGGATCTGATATATTCCTCGGCTATGCCCAGAAACGCGGTCACCCTGGGATACGGGGCTTCTATTCCTTGTGATACGCGCAGGCCTTCATCGTATTCACCTACGGCCGCGTACGCGGATGATAGCGCAACAAGCGCGTTGTCCCGCGTATTCCCGGGAGCCTCGTTCAATGAGCCTAATGCTCGCGCCAGCACATCGATCGACTTGTCATGAAACCCGTCTTCGTTATATTTAGTGGCTATCGCGCAGAATGTTTTTATGCGCGGGATCACGGCTTCAATGGTATCGGCGATCGAAAGCGCTTTGTTATGCTGCTCTATCTCGGCGTAACCGCTGGCGACTTCGAGCAAAGCATCCGCCCGGTAAGAAGGGTTATTGAGCCCCATGGCTATTGCCGCTGCCTTGTCCAGTATCCCCCCCACTTTACCTTGCTCGCCGACCTCTACCAGGGTAAGCGCCACTTCCGAAAGCATCCAAGGTTTGTAATAAATATCCGTTATTTTATCCGCCACAAAAAGCGCGCAATAATGCACGTCTTTTTCCGCTTCCTGCTGTGAAATATGAAGAGATACATCAGACAGATCTTCCGCGCGGCATTGACCGCAAGCGATCAAAATGATCCCGAGAAAAATAGCCGCTATCGTAAAAGCCCCTTTCATCCATCCCCCAGTTGTTGCTTGAATTTCTTCTGCAAATATTTATTCCACATTTTTTCAAAAATATTCACGGAAATATAAAATTCCTCGTCGATCGCGTTCGCAAAATGCCGGCCCTCTTTGATACTCTCAAGCAAACCCCGCAAGCCGGCCCAGCCCCATTTATCCAGAATAAATAAAACCGCCGTATGCGCCCCTTCGTAGCTTAAGCCGGTCATAAAAACATCATCCAACGTCGCGAAACCCTGTTCCAACCGGTCGATAGACAACCGCAACCCTTTATCCAAAGCAACCCGAACATGTTGGTAAGGCGGCGCCATGTATCTGGACTGCTCAAAAACAGCCAATCCTTCATTCAACCACACAGGACACCTGTTCTTCGTTAGAATAGAAACAGCGGCGTGCGTATATTCGTGTGCTATCAACGCCGGGAACAGCGGGCTGTTAAGATCCGTTATAAATATCAACCGTATGCTACCGCCGTCATAAAACCCGCGCACTATCCCATTCTGTTTAAAAATATCGCGGAAATCCTCTTCGTTGTAAAATACGATCGGCGTATCCGCCGACGGATAACATCGCAAGTCCTCTCCCACCCGGTTGTAAATGTCGCTTAGCACGTTCTTGAGCACATTCTCGTCGATATTATACTGCCGGTGCAGCTGAATGTCAAAATGCTCCGCCCGGATCTCTTTCATCCGCCCTTTGTGCCGGATCTCTTTATCGATCTTCTCCAAATTCCCCTTAATGCCTTCGTCGTCCGGCCTGAATAAAAGGGCCTTTTCCCAGTAAAACCTCGCCTTTTCCAGGTCGGACTCTTTATAAAACTGTTGGCCAAGCATATAGAGCGTATCGAACCGGCCCCGCAAAACATACGAAACGTTCAAACAGATAAAAACGGTCCGGCCGTCGTTTTTATTATACGCGCGGACAGCCGCGTTAAATAAATAGTTGGCGACATTCCGCCGGATCTTTTTGGATACCATGGCGGCCTCTTCCGCCCTGTTCAGGTAATCCATAGCTATGCTGTATTTTTTCGCGTTGGATAACTGAACGCCTTTTTGACAATAGAGTATGGCCAGATTATTCGCCACGACCTGATCGGCTTTACCCATTTCGAGCGCCATCTCCAGATATTCTATGGCCTGATCCAGTTTTCCTTCCCTTTCAAGCACATCCGCGTACCGGGCATACCCGTAAAGAAGGTTCTTCTTTACATCTTCATTGTCGGGCAACTCTTCGCAGGCCTTGTGCAGCAGGTATATCGCCTTTTTGTATTTTCCCGCGTCGACGTATTTGCGTGCTTTACGCACATACTCGTAAGGCCCGATGCTTTTATTTTTCAGGGAAAAAAATCCCAATGCGCTTCCTATGGCTATTCCGGCAAGGATCAGGATGATCAGGTTTATTTGTTTTTTATTCATCCTCTCCCGGCAATATGTTTGTTTCCGTCCAATAAAAACCATACCCGTTATTTTGACTATAAACTTTTCGACCTTCCCATATGTCCAAAGGCTCAAGTGCTGACTTATGCTGATTTCATAACTCTTTTGATAAGGAGTTATGGGTTTATCGTGACGCTTAATAATTTTACCAGCAATTCGTTGTTTGTCGAGTAATTTCATCGCTGGGAGCCATAGTTCGATAAGAGGTTTTAAGCTTTTCGAGCATGGAAGATTCGCGGCAAGCCAGATCCGCTTCAATGGTCTAATGATTTCTGATTTATTGTAGATAGTTTGCCGCCCGCGCTTTTTAGGTTTCATCTTGGCATAACGCTTAAAATTTCTCAGCAGGCGTATGGCGTGTTTGCGAGTGTAGCCGCAATTGAAGTGATTAGCCGTTGACACGAAGTTCTCTTGACGCTAAGCTATATAGCAAGTTGGCTATTTAGGGGGAGCCTTTAAAATGGAAAATTTACTGATCAAGGATTTAGACAAAATAGTAAAGGCATCAGCAGACGCCAACAGGATAAGAATATTGAACATGCTTCAAGAGAAGAAAATGTGTGTCTGCGAGATTGCTTTTGTGTTGGGTATTGCCCAGCCGAGTGTGTCACGACATCTTAAAAAGCTAAAAACATCAGGTTTCATAGGGAGTGAAAGTGAAGGGTTGTGGACAAATTATTATTTATGCCCTCAAAATAGTTATGCTAAAAATTTTATTAAGAATTTACAAGACTGGATTGTTTCAGATGACGTTATTGCTCAAGATAAAAAGAAGATAAATAAGGCGGATAGAGATAAACTTTGCTGTCTGTAATATTTTTTTACCTTTGCACATAGCCAACTTGCTATTTAAGAGGAGTTTTATGAAAGAATCAAAAAAAATCTTGTTGATGGTTGCGGCGTTTTTTGCGTGTTTTTACCTGCCTGTTAAGCTGTTGCCTTTCAGAAATCCTGTTTTTGAGGCATTGGCATTAGTCCGCTGGTACACAGGAGAACATGTTTTGCTTTGCCTTGTGCCCGCCTTCTTTATTGCCGGAGCTGTTTCTGTTTTTGTCAGGCAGGCATCTGTGATCAAATATTTTGCAAAAGAAATTGAAACAGGAAATTTTGTTTATGAAGTCATTAATATCGAGGAAAAAGGCAATGAGCATTTCGTGCAGGACTACAAACTCCACACGAAATCGGTTGTATTGTCATTGGTTAAAGATGGCCAAGAGATTAAATTTAAAAATCTTGAACAGGTATGGCAATTTTTAAGGAATAAGAATAAGTTTTATCCGTATATCAAGAACGAGACGCAGGTATTCCTTGACGGCTTAAAGGAGGATGATCAATCATGATGGCACTGTTTTCAGCTTTATGGTTTGGAATACTGACATCAATTAGCCCATGCCCTCTTGCTACAAATATTGCGGCAGTGTCATTCCTTTCTAAAAAAATAGATCATCCACGTATGGTGCTGTGGTCTGGCTTGGCATATACACTGGGAAGGATGACTGCGTATGCAGTCCTTGGAGTTATCATTATTTCATCTCTTGCCGGTGTGCCGTCAGTTGCAAATTTCTTACAGAAATATATGAATAAAATACTTGGACCTTTACTGATTCTTGTCGGTCTTTTTCTTCTTGATATATTACGTTTAAACTTTGGAGGTTTTTCTCTGTCCGGAGAAAAACAGAATAAATTAGCAGAATCAGGAGTGTTCGGTTCGTTTGTTCTCGGTGTTGTTTTCGCCCTTTCTTTTTGCCCTATTTCAGCGGCTTTATTTTTCGGTAGTTTGATACCGTTAGCGGTAAATAGTAATTTTGGTATTGTATTTCCTTTTATTTACGGAATAGGTACCGGACTGCCTGTCCTCATTTTTGCAGTAGGAATTTCTTTCGGAGTCCATTCTATGGCTCACTGGTTTAACAAAGTGGCGAAACTCGAGATTTATATGAGGAAGGCAACTGCAGTAATTTTTATACTTGTCGGGATTTATTACATATGGGCGTATATTGTTTCAACCTTGAGAATATAGGAGAAAGCATATGGGTGAAAAAGTAGTACGTAACATGTCAATTTTTGAGAAATACCTAACGTTATGGGTGCTTGTCTGTATAGGTGCTGGCATCTTGCTGGGCAAGGTTGCTCCCGGTATAGCAAGAGCTCTTGATGGGCTTGCAATATCAGTTAATGGCGCTCCGGTCGTATCGATACCGATTGCGATCTGTCTGTTTTTTATGATGTATCCGATCATGGTTAAGATCGATTTTGCTGAAGTTATCAAAGCTGGGAGATCACCTAAACCGGTAGGATTAACATTATTTGTAAACTGGCTCATAAAACCTTTTACTATGTACGGAATTGCTTTTTTGTTTCTGGGGGTTCTGTTCAGGGGGCTTATAGGAGCAGAGGCAGTTGATTTTGTTAAGCTCCCTCCGGGAGCAGATTGGGTTCTTGGTTCTATACATGGTTCAGGAACAGTTGTTATGCACGAGGGGTTGAGGATGTTACAGGTCCCGCTTTGGAGAAGCTTTTTTGCGGGATGTATTTTGCTCGGCATAGCGCCTTGTACAGCTATGGTGCTTGTTTGGGGATTCTTAGCAAAAGGCAATGATGGACATACCTTGGTAATGGTTGCTATTAATTCATTAACCATGCTTCTGCTTTACGGTGTATTGGGTGGTTTCCTCCTTGGTGTTGGGCGTATGCCGGTTCCGTGGCAGGCATTATTGCTATCAATTGCTATTTATGTGGCTTTGCCTTTGGTTGCTGGATATTTTTCAAGAAAGTGGATTGTATCCCATAAAGGGATAGACTGGTTTAATGAAAAGTTTTTACACATGTTATCACCAGTCTCGATAATTGCGTTGCTTTTTACGCTTGTGCTTTTGTTTTCTTTTAAAGGTGCGGTTATTCTTGCTAAACCTTTGACTATATTATGGATTGCGATACCTCTTTTTATTCAGACTTGTTTAATTTTTGCAATCACATATTGGATGGCAAAGAAGTTAAAACTGAAATATGAGGATGCGGCTCCTTCAGCTATGATCGGAGCAAGCAATCATTTTGAAGTTGCAATTGCTACAGCGACAATGTTATTCGGTCTTTCATCCGGAGCGGCCCTGGCAACTGTTGTAGGTGTGTTGATTGAAGTGCCAGTTATGCTTATGCTGGTGAAGGTTTGTTTAAAAACAAAAGATTGGTTTGA
>JAHJBY010000097.1 GCA_018813285.1 Candidatus Omnitrophota bacterium | reverse complement strand
TCTTCGTGGTCGCCTCCAGCGCCAATCTTCAACTGGGCCTCCGATATGTCCTGCCGGTATACCCGCTAATGTTCATTATTTCAGCCTTCGGCGTAAAACTGTTTTTTGATAAAACCAGGTTGTTTAGACTGGGCGCGGCGGCGATCATCCTGTGGATGTTGGCGGCACAACTTTTTATATGGCCGGACTATTTGAGTTATTTTAACGAACTTTGCGGAGGCCCGTCAAAGGGTTACAGGTATTTAAGAGATTCCAATCTGGACTGGGGACAGGATCTTCCGGCCCTTAAAAGTTTCATGGCCGCGAACAACATTGACAGCGTGAAACTGGATTATTTCGGCGAAGCCGATCCCGCGTATTACGGAATCGGGTATCAGGGAATATCTGAAGCGGAACAAGAAACCCCGGCTTTTGCTGTTTACGCGATAAGCGCAAACCATTTGGATAATTACCGATGGGCCGCGGGAGCAAAGCCTGACGCGTACGCGGGAGGCTCGATATATATTTACGATTTTACCAAAAGAAGGTAGAATATTCTATCGTTAAAGTAAAATGACATGGGAATGGGAAGATAGATAAGAAAAATGGATAAAAACATATTACTATCCGTGGTAATACCGGCATATAACGAAGAAAAATATATAAGTTCGACTCTGGATGAAATATCCGGATACTTGAAAAACAGGGAATTTAACGCTGAAGTAATCCTTGTGGACGATGGGTCGCGCGACCGGACGGTTGAGATAGCAATGTCCATGCTGGATAAGTTTCGAGATCTCAAAATTATCGAAAGCTCGCCGAACAGGGGAAAGGGTTATGTTGTTAAACGCGGCATGCTCAAAGCCCGTGGAGATATAATACTTTTCATGGACGCGGACAATGCCACATCCATTAAAGAGCTCGATAATTTCTTGCCTGTGTTTGACGCGGGATACGACGCGGTCATAGCGTCCCGGAGGATGAAGGGTTCCGTTGTTGAAGTTTCTGAATCTCCCTTAAGGATACTTTTGGGGCAGACGTATATACTTCTTTCCAGGATCATACTCGGTTCAAAGGTCAGGGATTTTAATTGCGGGTTCAAAGCCTACCGGCGTGACCCCGCTAAGAAAATATTCTCCTTACAGAAAATGGATGACTGGAGTTTTGATACGGAAATAATATTCCTTATCGATAAATTCGGGATGAAAATAAAAGAGATGCCGGTTAGATGGGAACATAAAGATACCTCAAAGGTGAAACCTCTACAGGCCGGCATAGAATCTTTTCTGAGCCTTATCAAGATAAAATTCAACGATATCGCGGGTATTTATGCGCGTTAATAGAGACATGTTTATTGAAACGCTGTTTGTTACCTGGTTTATTTTTGTTTTTACCGCGTATGCCGTTTTTTATATAATTCCCGGATTGTCAGAAAACCTGTCCAAGATATTCGGTATTATCAAATAAATCATGATAAATGTACTGTACATACTCCTGTTGACCCTCATCAGCTGCGGCCTTGGGAAACGGCTTCTTGGTAAACATGTACAGGGCCTTTCGCCGGCGGAGGGATCCGTTTTTTCGATCGGCCTGGGATTAGGTGCGCTCGCCTTTATTATGCTGGCACTTGGTGTGGCGGGATTATTACATTTCAGCCTTGTTATTTCGCTTTTGCTGATTCTTTGCGTGTGCTTTTACCGGGATATAGGGGAATTTGTTCGTGAATTGATATCCGGCGTACGAAGGGTTGATCATAAAAAGATCTCTTTATTCGAAAAAATTCTTTTAATTATTCTATTTTCCGCGTTTTTTTTCAGCCTGATCGGTGCGTTGGCTCCTCCAACGGGGAACGATGCCCTGGCGTATCATCTTCAGCATCCTCGGATATTTCTCGAGAACCATACAATAGCGCATATACCATACACAAGGGAATCCCTTTGGCCGTATCTCACAGAGATGTTGTTCACACTGGGGATGTTGTTAAGAGGCCCGGTTTTAGCTAAATTATTTCATTACCTATTCGGACTATTGAGCACCCTGGCCGTTTTTTGCCTTGCTAGAAGATGCGCCGGCAAGAAAACGGGGATACTGGCTTCGGTGTTGTTTTATCTTTCTCCGGGTATATTCATGCAGGCAAGCTACGCTTACGTGGATCTCGTGTTATGTTTCTATGTGTTTTGTTCGGTGTATCTTTTTTTCTTATGGGCCGCCGACAAAAAGAACGGAACCCTTGTATTTTCCGGTATCTTTATGGGTCTGGCGCTTTCCGTGAAAGTCTTGGCCGGCATGGCCTTGATACCCATGCTCATTTTACTGTTGTGGGAACTATCGCGAGGGCGCCAGAGGTCCGGCGAGAAGAGATCGTCGTTCTTGATGTTCTTGATGCCGGCTGTATTGCCTAGTTCTGTCTGGTATGCGCGGAGCTTTCTAGTTACCGGAAATCCGGTGTATCCGTTCATGCACAACATATTCAGCGGCGGATGGGAATCAAATTTAGGTGCTGACATGGGGCACATTAAGGGGTTTATCGGATTTCTCCGGCTCCCGTGGGATCTCGTAATGCACGCGAAAGATTTCGGAGGTGAACAGATAGGTTTCCTGTTCCTATCTCTTTTGCCATGTCTGGTTTTTGTGGACTGGAAAAATAAGATCAACAGGCGGATGGGCGTGTTTATCCTCTTATATACCGTGATCTGGTTTGCGGTAGATCCCAATATCCGTTTTTTATTTCCGGTTTTTCCCATTATTTTTCTACTCATTGCCTGCGGATTGAACAAACTGATAAGCAGGGGTTTTGTTTTTCTGAGGGCCGTTGTCATAGCAGGACTGTTGTTTAATCTGGCTCTGGCCTTTTATTACAACGTGCCTGCCGTTAAGCTTTTATCGGGGAATATCAGCGAAGAAGAATATCTTTCCCAAAACGAGAGGACATACAATACGGCGGAATGGGTTAACGATAATCTTGGAAACGATTCCCTTCTTATCGTGGCTGGTGAACCTCGTCTATTGTATTTTAAGGCGCAGACACTGGAATACACTATTGTAAACCGCGTCTGCGAAGGGGATGAGGGCAGGATAGACGCGGTATTCCGGCAGGAGATGGTTCCATATAAGAACGTTTATATCCTGATATCAGGATATAAACCCGATCAGTATATAAACAATAGAATTAAGAAAAAAGAGCCGGTATTTACAACTTCGTTCACCGAAGATGGCAGGCATATCCATTACTCAATATTCCGCCTCAAGTGACCAGCTATGGCCGCCAATGACCACTAAAAAATCTTCTTGACATAGTTATGTTTTTGGATGATAATATTCATAATCACGTATCGCAGAAGAGTTTGTTGCTATGACTTAAGGAGTTGTTATGGAAATACAGGAAAATGCCGTGTACACACGGGAGGAGTCACAAGAACTTCTCAAGGTGAGCCAGAGTACGATGATGAGGCTTATCAAAAAAAAGATCATCAGAGTCGCGAAGGTCGGGAAACAATACCGTATTATGGGAAAAGAGCTTTTGAGGATCGTTTCACCCGAGTTGGAAGATACGATTGGCAGAACGTATAATAAGGCCCGCGACTGGGTCCATGACGGTATTGACGAATAACCCCCGGGGGCATACGATGGAGCTTAAAGGTAAAAAAGTCATGGTTACCGGTGCTGATGGGTTTATCGGGTCCCATCTTGTTGAGCGCCTTTTGGAAGAAGGATGTGATGTTCGCGCATTCGTTTTTTATAATTCATTCAATTCCTGGGGCTGGTTGGATACTTTTCCAGAAGAGTCCATTAAACGTCTTGATGTTTTTGCGGGGGATGTACGCGACCCTAATGGTGTAAGAGAAGTGATGGGAGGCGTGGATGTTGTGTTCCACCTGGCGGCTTTAATAGGCATTCCGTTTTCTTATAACTCACCCGACAGCTATGTCGATACCAACATAAAAGGGACCTTGAACGTATTACAAGCCGCCCGTGAACTGGGCACTTCAAAGATACTTGTAACATCTACATCTGAAGTTTATGGCACCGCTAAATATACTCCGATCGATGAAGACCACCCCTTCCAGGGACAATCTCCATACAGTGCTACAAAGATAGCGGCGGATAGGATATCCGAATCTTTCTTTCGTTCTTTTGATCTTCCGGTTGTTATAGTTCGTCCGTTCAATACATACGGTCCGAGACAGTCGGCCAGAGCTGTTATCCCTACGATAATAACACAGCTTCTGGACGGAGCTGAAAACATTAAACTTGGCGCATTGGAACCTACGCGCGATCTGGTCTTTGTCAAAGACACTGTCGATGCTTTTGTGGAGATAGCTAAAAATGATAGAGTTATAGGAGAAGAGATAAATATCGCTACGCAATTAGAGACATCAATGGGGTCTCTTGCCCGAACTCTCATAACAATGGTAAATCCCGAAGCTTTTATTGAAAGGGACAGAGAAAGAATAAGACCCGGTAAAAGCGAGGTCGAAAGGCTGCTTGGAAGCAATAAAAAGATAACTGCTTTAACGTCATGGAAGCCTTTGCGTACTCTTGAAGAAGGGCTTAAGGAGACGGTAGAGTGGTTTAGAAATGAGGATAACAGGAAGTTCTATAAATCGGGGATATACAATGTCTGAAGAGATATATCTTGATGCTCCCAATGTAGGGGAACTTGAGAAAAAGTATGTTAATGAAGCTATTGATGCGGGGTTTGTTTCTACAGTTGGTCCGTTCGTTGCTGATTTCGAAACAAAATTCTCGTCATATATGGGAGAAGCTAAGGCTGTATCTACACAAAGTGGAACGGCGGCGCTTCATCTGGCGCTATTAAGATTAGGGATAGGAGATGAAGACGAGGTTATATTGCCGGTTATGACCTTTATCGCAACAGCCAATCCCGTAACATATGTCGGAGCATGTCCGGTGTTTGCGGATGTCGATGCCGATACCTGGAACATAACCCCCGAAACTATAGAACCGCTTATTACTGAAAGAACGAAGGCCATAATCCCTGTCCATATGTACGGGAACCCCTGTGATATGGATGGCATAATGCGCCTTGCCGATAAGCATGGGTTAGCAGTGATCGAAGATTCGACAGAGAGTCTGGGAGGGACCTATAAAGGTAAGATGACAGGTACGTTCGGTACTTTTGGTTGTTTCAGCTTTAACGGCAATAAGGTTATAACTACCGGCGGCGGAGGCATGATAGTAGGGAATGATGCAGAGGAAATGATGCGTATCAAATCTCTTGCAAATCAGGCTCGCGCCATCGATGGCAGTGATAACTACTCGGAAATAGGTTTTAATTATCGTATGACCAATATTGAGGCGGCTATCGGGTTGGCTCAAATGGAAAAACTTGAAGATTTTCTCAAGACCAAGAGAAGGTTCAATGAGATCTACCATAATGAACTTGCGGGTATGGAGCGCGTGCGTTTCCAGAGGCATTACGAGGGAGCGGTAAGTTCCTGTTGGCTTACGGCCGCCATATTCGACAAGGTCAGGGACATAGACGCTTTTCAGAGGGGACTTAAGGCAAGGAGGGTCGTGACCAGAAAACTTTTTATGCCGATAGTGAATTTTAGACCTTATAGGGATCATGGCAAAGGCGGATATCCTAACGCGAACGCGCTTTATTCGAAGGGATTATGTCTTCCAAGTTCGACACTGAATGATGAGGAGCAGATAATTTTCGCATGTAAGAATATCAAAGGACTTTTGGAGAGCGCATAGATATGATGGATAGGGATATGACTATTTTCAGGCGGTTCAATGAGGTCGATGAGCGATATCTTTCGTCCGATAAACATATCCATACGTGTTTTGTGGACGGGGAAGGGACCGTTAGGAATATAGTCAAAGAGGCATCCGTGCGCGGATTAAATCAGATAGCGATTACTGATCATATGCGGAAAGATTCTACATATTCAGCGGGTTATTTTGATGAAATCGAAAAACAGGCGTCTCTGTCCGATATTCAGGTCCTTAAGGGATTTGAGGCAAAGATAAAGGATTTCGACGGAAATATCGACATATCCGATGACGTTCTGTCCCGAGCAGAAGTAGGCATAGCAAGCGTACATAGATTTCCCATGGGAAACAGGCTATGTTTCCCGGAAGAATTCGACAAAAAAATTTGCCAGGAAATAGAACTTGAACTGACATTGAACGCCGTAAAAAAGGGGATATGCAATGTTATAGGACATCCCGGAGGAATGTCGATAAGGGCCTACGGAGAATTTCCTTCGGAGTTCTTTGAGGAGATAATAGATGCTTGTTCAAAAAGTAACATTGCTTTTGATATTAACAGCGCTTATCACGTCAATGCCGCAAAGCAGGTGGCCGGCATCCTGAAGAGGTATGATCCTTTTGTCAGTTTCGGGTCAGACGCTCACAGTCTTGATAGGATAGGTGAATGCTTACAAGATGTGTGGAGGGAATGCACGAATGTCTAAAGTCAAGGTAGGTGTAACAGGAACTGGTTCTTTGATCGGTCAAGCTATAATAAAATCAATAAAGAACAGCAACCGCTGCGGTGACGTGGGTGTTATAGGTTTCGATTATTTTCCCGATACCATCGGCTCTCACTGGGTGGATGGCAATTGGATACTCCCCGATATCCTCAGAAGCGATGTCAGTTCCGAAGAATGGCTGGAGACGTTGATAAATGCCGTGTCTGTTGAAGAACTGCAGATTCTTTTTATTGGGCTTGATTTCGAGCTTAAGTTATTTGCTGAAAAGAAGGATATTATCGCTGAACGTACTGGGTGCCGGGTAGTTGTTAGCGACAGTGAGATCATACGTATAGCGAATGATAAGTATCTAACGAACCAGTTTCTGGCCGAGAATGGTTTTGACCATCCAAAAACCGTTTTAATTGAAAATATGGATTCTTCCGGTATGGAGTATCCTTGCATAATCAAACCCCGTGTGGGGCAGAGAAGCCGGGGAGTATATATCGTTAATGAAAAAAAAGAGCTTGAGGCCAAGGCTGGTGAGATCACTGATCCGATTGTTCAGGAACTTATAGGAGATGAGAATAAAGAGTATACATGCGGAGTTATTTTTTTTGATGGAGAGGTGAAAGGAACCATAGCGCTCAGGCGCGATCTTAAGGAAGGTAACACATTAAATGCTTATCTCGACGAGGATGCGGAAGATATAAAAAGCTATGTGAAAGATGTGGCCTTGGCGCTTAAGCCCTTTGGAGCCTGTAATTTTCAACTGCGTCTGGACGATAAAGGAAGGCCCAGTCTTTTTGAGATAAATGCCAGATATTCCGGCACGACATATATGAGGGCGTTGTTCGGGTTCAATGAGGTCGAATACATTTTGAGATATCTCCTGGGTGAAAAACCGGAGAGTTTTGTTCTTAAGGGTGGTAAGGTAAAAAGATTCTATGATGAGGTTTTTATTGAAGATAAATAAAAAAAGGATACTTGTAACAGGCGCTTCTGGTTTTATAGGCGGACATTTAGTCGCCAGGTTTAAGGAAGGCCATGATATTGTCGCACCGAACTTTTCTGAACTTGACCTGACGAATAAAAATATGGCCGTTGCTTATTCGGAAAGTCTGGGCAAGATAGATATGGTTATACATCTCGCTTCAAGGCTTATTACAACAGGAGAGGCGGATGATATGTCTGTTCTGTATGATAACATTAAGATCGCGGAGAACACAGCGCTCATTACTTCTCGCGCGGAATGCGTCAAATTTATTAATTTTTCTTCTATGGCGGTTTATCCCAATGTCTCGGGTGAGTTTACAGAAACCTCTCCTACAGGAACCTCTGGCAATACAGAATGTATTTATGGATTATCTAAGATATGCACGGAGAATCTTTTTGACCATTTTTTGAAGGAAAAAGGCGTGTCGGTCATACATCTCAGGATGGCCCAGGTTTATGGTGAAGGTATAAGAGAAGATCGGATAATTCCTATCATGATGAGAGAGCTTAAAGACACGAACAATATAACGGTTTTTGGTGATGGGGAAAGGGTGAGCAATTTTATCCATATAGACGAGGTAATTGAGGCAGTTGAGATGTTTGTTAAAGAGGACGTGACAGGCATCTATAATCTTGGCGATGAACAGCTTTCATATTTTGAATTGGCTGAAAAGGTCATCCGTGAGCATGGGAATGAATCTTCGAAAATAATAAAAAAGAGCAAAGGGACCAGAGCAAAGTTCATTTTAGATATATCGAAACTGAATAAGTTCAGGTCCGGTAGCATGAAGAGGTAGATGATGTCGGAAAAGATATTTATTATAGCGGAAGCGGGTGTTAATCATAACGGTGATCTGGCGATAGCCAGGAAACTGGTTGATGCCGCGGCGGAATCCGGTGCGGACGCTGTCAAGTTCCAGGCTTTTAAGGCAGCCGCTGGTATTAGTCACTACGCTTGTAAAGCGGAATATCAGAGGCGAACTACAGGCAGTGATGGATCTCAGCTGGAAATGGTCAGGCAACTTGAGTTTGATAAAAATGACCATCTGGAACTTTTGTCCTATTGCAAAGAAAAGGGGATAGCATTTTTATCATCACCATTCGATATGGGGAGTTTAAAGATGTTGAATGATATCAAAATGGACGTTATAAAGATACCATCCGGTGAAATAGTTAATGCCCCTTTACTCAGGATGACGGCAAAAACCGCGAAACGCGTTATATTGTCGTCTGGTATGGCTGAAATGGAAGAGATAAGAGCGGCATTGAGTATACTTACCGGCGAAGGGTTTCCTGCTGAGAATATAACCATACTTCACTGCACTACGGAATATCCTGCTCCCTTAGAAGAGGTGAACCTTAAGGCTATGAATTCCATAGCGGATGAATTCGGCCTTCCTGTAGGTTATTCCGATCATACGGCAGGTATTGAGGTGTCAGTCGCGGCGGCCGCTATAGGGGCATCAATAATTGAAAAGCATCTTACACTGGATAATTCGATGGAGGGTCCTGACCATAAAGCTTCGCTTCAGCCGGAAGAGTTCAAAAATATGGTAGACGCGATAAGAAAAATAGAAAAGGCTTTAGGCGACGGCAAAAAGACGGCAACACCTTCGGAAAAAAAGAACAGGGATATTGTCAGAAAGAGCATAGTTGCTGCCCGCGCGATAAAAGAGGGGGAGCTTCTTACAGAAGACGATATAACGGTAAAACGCCCTGGCAACGGTATAAGTCCCATGTTGTGGGACGAGGTCATTGGACGCAAGGCCATAAGAGATTTTGAAGAGGACGAAATTCTGGAGATATAATGCGTAAGATTTGTGTGATAACAGGATCCAGGTCGGAATATGGGCTTTTGGCTCCCTTGATGAGGGAGATAAAAACCGATCGTGATATGGAACTCCAGGTTATAGCTACCGGCATGCATCTTTCCCGGGATTTTGGCAATACCTATGAGGAGATAGAGAAGGATGGTTTTACGATAAGCGCGAAGGTGGATATTGAACTTTTATCCGATGAGACCCGGCATATAGCTTCTTCGACAGGTAAGGCCATAGCGGGTTTTGCTCAAGTCTATGACGATCTTAAACCCGACATAGTGGTCGTCCTTGGAGACAGGTTCGAGATATTCGGGGCCTCAGCTGCCGCTTGTATTTCAAGGATACCGGTAGCTCATATAAACGGAGGTGAGATAACGGAAGGCGCTTTTGACGAAGCATTCAGACATTCAATAACAAAAATGAGCCAATTGCATTTTACCTCCGCTGAAGAATATCGCAAGAGAGTTATACAGCTTGGAGAGGATCCGGATACCGTTATAAATGCCGGAGCGCTGGGAGTTGATAATATAAATGCTCTTGTGCTTATGAGCAGAGAAGACCTTGAAGAGTCCCTTGATTTCAAGTTCCATGAGCGTAACTTTCTAATAACATTTCATCCTGTGACACTGGAAGATGATACTTCAGAAGAGCAGTTCGCGTTTCTTTTGGAAGCGCTTGACAGGAGACCCGGTGCGGGAATGATATTTACCAAGTCCAATGCTGATAGTTTCGGCCGGATCATAAATAAAATGATAGATGATTATGTAACTGCCAACAGCGATAAGGCTGTAGCTTTTGTTTCTATGGGCCAAGTGCGATACCTGTCCGCGATGAAGTTCGTTGATGCTGTTGTGGGCAATTCTTCCAGCGGGATAATAGAAACCCCGAATTTTAAGATCCCAACGGTAAATATAGGAGATCGACAGAAGGGACGCATAAGAGTGGACAGCATAATAGATTGCGGGACATCTGTTGAAGATATAAGCAAAGTTCTTGATAAGGCCTGCGATCCTGTTTTCAGGAAGTCTCTTCAGGGCATGACCAATCCATATGGGGATGGTAAGGCTGCCGCGAGAATAAAAAAGATCTTAAAGGAGACAGGTATAGACACTACAAAGAAACGTTTTTTTGATATAAATTTTACGGTGAATAAATGAAGAAAGTAAGGATAATCGTCAGGCTTGATATTAAAGGCGGGAATGTTATAAAGGGTATACAGTTCGAGTGTCTGAGGGTGATGGGGAAACCTGGTACGATGGCGGCGCAGTATTATCTCCAGGGAGCGGATGAGCTGGTGTACCTGGATACTGTCGCGAATCTTTATCAGAGGCAAAAGCTTATTGATATAGTAAGGCACGCGTCGGAAAGTATACATATACCTTTTACCATAGGCGGAGGTGTAAGGTCTGTTGATGATGTCAGAGAGCTTTTAAAGGCGGGCGCTGACAAAGTCGCCATAAATACCGAGGTGACAAAGAACCCGCGGTTCATCAAAGAAGCAGCTGAGATGTTCGGTTCACAGTGTATAGTCGCTTCGATAGAAGCAAAAAGGAAAGCCGGTGGTAAATACGAAGCCTATGTAGATAACGGGCGGCAACCTACCGGGCTTGATGCCGTTGAATGGGCTCTTGAGGCTGAGAGATTGGGTGCCGGGGAGATATTGCTTACCTCTGTTGATATGGATGGAACAGAGAGAGGCCTGGATTTTGACCTTATAAAAGCGGTTTCAGAAGCTCTTTCGATATCTTTGGTCGTTTCGGGCGGAGTGGGAGGGATAGAGGACTTCGAAGAGTGTATAACGAAATATAATGTTGACGGTGTAGCGGCAGCGTCGATATTTCATTATAACAAGTATAACCTCGCGGATGTTAAGGACCGCTTGGTGGACAGGGGACTGGCTGTAAGGAGAACATCTTCAAAGGTAAATGTTTCTACTGACGCGCAACAGGAATATGATATTGAGAACTATAACAAGTTCACCCTTAATCAGCTTGAGGATGAGGAGATGAGGGTGGAGAACGTTTATTATGGGATCAAAGAAGAGAAGGATGTGGATGATTTTGATATAGGCGTTATTAATTACGGCATTAACAACCTGAAGAGTGTCCTTACTGCTTTTGAAAGATTAGGTAAAAGGGTACATTGTGTAGATACTCCCGAAGATATATTGGCCTCCAAATGTCTTGTTATGCCGGGAGTAGGAGCATTCAAAGAAGGCATGGCCGGACTCGCGGCCAAAAGGCTTATAGAACCGATTAAGGAAAAAGTGGCCTCCGGCACGCCTATGCTGGGTATTTGCCTGGGGATGCAGATGTTTTTTTCTGAAAGTGGAGAATTCGGTTTGCATAAAGGTCTGGGGCTTATCCCTGGAAAGGTAGTTTCCTTTATGGCAGGCGGAGAGGCATATGGAAGAAAGTGTAAGATCCCGCATATAGGCTGGAATGAACTAACTGTACCGTCATTCGGGAAGGCGTCGCATTGGGAGGAGACAGTGCTTAAGGATATTGAAGAAAGGAGCAATGTGTATTTTGTGCATTCTTTCTATGCTGTCCCGGATAATCCAGAAAATGTTATAGCGACAGTTGAATACGGCGGACAGGAGGTATGTGTTGTAGCGCAACATGGCAATGTCACCGCTATGCAGTTCCATCCGGAGAAAAGCGGAGAGGTAGGATTAAAGATGTTAAAGGGTTTTTGTGACAGGAACGGTATGTAAATAGAAGGGGAAGGAGAGAAAAATGGATGTAAGGTACAAGTTTCCAAAGTTGAGGATCGACAAGGATAAATACGCGGAATATGGCAAAAGGACATTTGACACGCAGCTGCCGGATCTTCCCGAGGAGATACAGTTCTGCTCGAAATGCGTCATGCCGAACCAGCGTCCGAGAACGACATTTGATGAAGAAGGCGTGTGTAATGCCTGCCGCTACGCGGAAATGAAGTTTGGAGGCGGAATAGACTGGGAGAAGAGAGAGGCGGAGCTTGTTGAGCTTCTCGATAAGCATAGATCAAAAGACGGCAGCTGGGATGTTCTTGTCCCGAGCAGCGCGGGGAAAGACAGTGCGTTGGTAGCTCATCAGCTTAAGGCAAAATACGGCATGCATCCTTTGACGGCAACATGGGCTCCTTTCATTTATACTGATATAGGATGGCAGAATTACTTTAATATGGTACAGACAGGTTTTGACGGACTTATCGCGTGGCCTGATGGCCTCTTGCACAGGAAGCTGGCCAGGATAGCTTTTGAGCTTAAGGGCGATCCATGGGAACCGTTCACATACGGGCAAAAAGCTTATGCGTTCAATATAGCGCTCAAGTTCAATATTCCTCTTATGTTCTATGGCGAAAGCGGTGAGATAGAATATGGCGGATCATTCAAGAACTGGGACAAATCGCATGAATCTCCCGAGGATTGGGACGAATTGTATTTTAAGGGTGCCGGTATAGATGTTCTGGTTGAAGAAGGTGTGAAGATGGGAATACTCACTGAGGAGGAAATAAAGAATAGCAGTTTTGACCTTTATAGAGCACCTTCCGTGAAGTATGTAAAGAAATTGAATTTGGAAATGCATTGGTGGTCCTATTATAAACTCTGGATTCCCCAGGAGAACTTTTACTACGCTGTCAAGAATACAGGGTTTGAAGCAAGTCATGTGAGGACCGATGGGACATATACTAAGTCGTTCAGTATAGATGACAGACTGGATCCGTTCCACTGGTACCTTGCGTATATCAAATTTGGTTATGGAAGAGCCACCAGGGAAGCCTGCAGCGATGTAAGGTGCGGGCATATAACGCGGGAAGAAGCTGTTGCACTCGCCCAGAGATATGACCACGAATTCCCGAAGACATACTTTAAAGATTTTCTGGATTATCTGGATATTACGGAAGAACATTTCCGGGAAGTTATCGATAGATACAGACTGTCTCACATCTGGAAGAACGAGAACGGTAAGTGGAAGAGGAGGAAAATAGTCTCCAATGACAGTATTTTCGGTGAGGAACCTAAAGAAGAATAAGCAGGTGATAATATGGATGCTTGGAAAGAGCTATTGATTGATCTTTCATCTCCCATTATCAAGGCCATAGAAGAGATAGATGCCGGTAAGGCAAAAATACTGATAGTGGTCGATAAAGAGAAAAAACTCAAGGGGACGATTACCGATGGAGATATCAGAAGAGGGATACTCAAGGGAGTGTCTTTTGACGATAAGATCGAACGGATAATAAATCCAAGTCCCAGGACGGCGTCAGCAGGAGACAAGCTGGAAGATATCATGGCGCTGATGAAAGAAAAACAACTATCGCATATACCAGTTATTGACGATTCAGGATATGTGGTAGGCGTGAGGGCATACGATGAGATAAGAGATGTTCCTACAAGCGATCATTGGGTGGTTCTAATGGCCGGCGGTATGGGGAACAGATTGCGTCCATTGACGGAAGAATGTCCTAAACCGCTTTTAACGGTAGGGACTAAACCGATTCTTGAGACTATCCTGGAGAACTTCAAGGAATACGGTTTCAAGAAATTCTTTCTTTCGGTCAATTACAAGGTCAATATGATAAAAGACTATTTCGGCGATGGGTCCAGGTGGGGTATTGAAATAGGCTATCTTTGTGAAGATAAACGTCTTGGCACCGCGGGTGCTCTTGGACTTCTTCCGGAGAAGCCCGAGGGATCTGTTATAGTTATGAACGGAGACCTGATAACCAAAGTGAATTTCAGACATCTTTTAGATTTTCATAAGGAACATGGATCTAAGGCTACTATGTGTGTTCGTGAATATGATTTTCAGGTGCCTTTCGGTGTAGTTAAAATGAACGATCATAATATCAGTAAGATAGACGAAAAACCTGTTCATAAGTTTTTTATCAATGCCGGTATCTATGTGCTGGAACCGGAAGTTGTTTCCGGTATCTCCGGAGAAAAATGTCTGGATATGCCACATCTTTTTAACGCTCTTGTGGAGGAAGGGAAAGAGCCCGTGGCTTTCCCGATACGGGAATACTGGGTAGATATAGGGCGTATCGATGATTTGGAAAGAGCGGATGGAGAATTTTCGGCGGTGTTCAAATGAAAACGATGGTAATAGGATATGGATCGATAGGAACAAGGCACGCCAGGGTTTTAAAAGAGCTTGGATGTGATGTAACTGTTGTAAGCAGGAGGGAGATAGGTTTTGACAAAAGATATAAGACGATCGAAGAGGCTGTATCGGCCGAATCTCCGGAGTACACGGTCATAGCTAACAGGACCAATGAACATAAGGATGCCATAAAAGAACTCTCCCGGGCCGGGTTTGAAGGAAAAGTGCTGGTTGAGAAGCCTCTTTTTATGTCCGGAAGTGAATTGCCACGGAATGGGTTTAATAGTATATTTGTGGGCTATAATTTGAGGTTCCATCCCCTTATGAGGCGTCTTAAGGAGCTTTTGTCTTCGGAAAGAGTTGTGTCGGCGCATGCATATGCGGGCAAATATCTTCCCCAGTGGCGGCCGGAAACGGATTATACAAAAAGTTATTCCGCTGTACGCGCCGCAGGCGGCGGAGTGTTGAGGGATCTCAGCCACGAGATAGATCTTCTGAACTGGATGGTAGGTCCCTGCAGGAGGCTTACCGCTTCGGGGGGGCATCTAAGCCATCTGGGAATAGACAGTGATGATGTGTTTTCTCTTATCATGGAGATGGACCGTGCCGAAGTTGCCACTGTTCAGATGAATTACGTGGACAGGATTGTTCACAGACTGATCATTGTGAATACAGATGAAAGAACCTTTAAAGCGGACCTTTTGACCGGGAAATTGTATGTGGATGAGAGAGAAGAAGAATATCAGGTTGACAGGGATTATACATTCGCCGGGGAGCATATGGCTGTATTAAAGTCTCCCGGAGAAGAAAGTGCGTTTTTGTGCCGGGAGGCGGAAGGGATAGAGGTTATGAAAATAATAGACGCGGCGGAGAAAGCTTCTAAAGAGAAGGTGTGGGTCGAGATATGAAAAGAGTGTGTACGATATGCGCCCGCGGAGGATCAAAAGGGGTGCCGAACAAGAATATACTCGAAATAGCGGGTAGACCACTTATCGCTCATAGCCTGGAACAAGCCGAGGCCTCAGGTCTTTTTGATAGTATTGCTGTAAGCAGTGATTCAAATGAAATATTGGATGTAGCCGCTAAATGGGGAGCCGATCATCTGATCAAGCGTCCGGATGAGCTTGCCAGTGACACTTCCGCGAAATTGCCTGCTATACGACATTGTGTGCTGGCCGTGGAGGAAGTGTCAGGAGAAAAATATGACATTATTGTTGATCTTGACGCGACATCTCCTTTGCGTTCGGTAGGAGATGTTATAGGGGCGGTCGAGCTTTTGGAGAAAGAAGGTTTGGGGAACGTTATAACGGGGACTCCTTCAAGGAGGTCCCCTTACTTCAACTTGGTAGAAAAAGATCCTGAGGAAGGGATTCGTCCCGTAAAAAAACTTGATAAACCGGTGGCGCGCCGTCAGGACGCGCCGGAATGTTTTGATATGAACGCGTCCATCTATGTATGGCGCAGAAGTGTTCTATTGGAAAAAGAGACAATTTTCAATAAAGACACAGCGTTGTTCATTATGCCGGAAGAAAGGTCTATAGACATGGATTCTATTTTTGATCTTGAGATAATTTCTTTTCTTATTGAAAAGTCCGCGGAGCGCGGCGCGGAAAGGTAGGTTTTTATGCTGAGTAATAATTCATCGGGTAATGGGAAATTCGATCTTACAGAGAAAACAGCTATTGTTACCGGTGGTGCGGGTATTTTAGGAAGGTATTTTTGTGAAGGCCTGGCCTCCTCCGGCGCCAATGTGGCGGTTGTGGATATAGACAAGGGGCTCGCGGTAGATGCAGCGTCAAAAATAGACGTGAATTCTCCAGGCGCGGTTGTAGGGATAGAATGCGATGTTTCGTCAAAAGATTCAGTAGATCTTATGCTAAAAAATGTCATTGAGGCTTTTGGCAAGATAGATATCCTGGTAAATAACGCGGCGTGTAAGCCGGCTGATCTTGAGAGGTTCTTCGCGCCTTTTGAGGACTATTCTCTTGATACCTGGAGAGAGGTGATGTCGGTCAACCTGGATGGAATGTTTCTTGTCGCGCAGGCAGTGGGGAAGGCTATGAAGGAAAACGATATGCCGGGAAGCATTATACAGACGGCTTCGGTGTACGCTCTTTTAGGTCCTGATAAACGGATCTATGAAGGATCCAAATATCAGGGGATAAAAATAAATAGTCCCGCGGTATATGCCGTCTCCAAAGCAGGGGTGATCGGACTAACGAAGTATCTAGCGACCTACTGGGCCGAAAACGGTATCAGAGTTAATGCCCTTGTCCCGGGGGGAGTAGAGAGTGGTCAGAATGAGCGCTTTAAACGGCAGTACTCCGCAAGGGTCCCAATGGGACGCATGGCGATGGCGGAGGAGATGGTAGGTGCTGTCATTTATCTGGCTTCAGATTCGTCAAGTTATATGACCGGACAGAGCATTGTTGTTGACGGCGGGCTTGCCGCCTGGTGATGGAGCGTCTTATGAACAAATATAAATTTTTTGATTTTTCCGAAAATATATTAACTTTTAATCCGGTGTTTCTGGTAGGCGCTTGCAGGTCGGGGAAGAGCAGTCTCGGATGTCTCCTGGGGAGCCTGGAGCATTGCTTTCATATTGAAGAGAATTGGACGCTTTTGACGATGCCGACAATGTGCGAGAAGGGTCTTATAGACAAAGATGTTTTCCTGAACATGTACAGGGCGTGCATAAATGAGCTTGTTTATGACGCCGTTCTGATGCGGTCGGCATCTTTCCGTTCTACGGATCATAGCTATATAGGAAAGATGAAGTCATCCACAGAGATTGATCATTTTGTTTCCGGATTCCAGAGCAGACAGGATGTCGACGATTATATGCGGGATAATGATGTGACCATAGTTTTTAATCTGGCGGAGATAAACCCGTATATAGATCTCTTGAAGGAGGTATACCCCAAGGCAAAGATAGTCCATATGAACCGTAACCCTTTTGTTGTAGCCGATGAGGTCGACGCTAAAGAGTGGTTCAGCGATCAGAGCATAAACGCTCCGGGGAATAAACAGATTTTTCTGCACGTGGATACCGGTAACGGCAAAAGATATATACCTTTCTGGGTGGCGGAAGAAGACGTTGATCGTTTTGTGGACATGACTTCTGAAGAAAGAGCGTTCTACTACATTTTGAGACAGTATCAGCTCACGGCAGAAGCTATTTCGAGGTCCAACAGTGATAATATCGTATTTATTGACTATGAAGACCTTATAAACGATCCTGCTGGATGCTTGAGGGCCATTATTCCAGATATTAAGAACGGAGGGATGACGTCCGGTTTGATAGAGGAGTTAAAGGGGCGGTCTGAACTTAGATCCGCGAGGCATGAAATAGCGGAGATAGACTTGAGGAAAGTGAATCTAATTAATGAATTCATTCCGGGATTTAAGAAAAGATACTTTTAAAACAGGATAGAGAAATGAGATACCTTCATGTAGCGTCAATAAATCGCAGCGGGGCATCATTGACCACCAGACTTTTCGATGGTCACCCTGATGTCGCCAGTTATCCGATAGAGTTCAATTTTCCAAGGAATTGTGAATTCTATCCTTTTGTCGACGGCCTGACAGGTACGCCTACACATGTCCCCGGGTTCGATCCGGAGAGAGATAAAGATGCCCTTAAGTATTTTGGGATATCGGAAGAAAAGGAAAGACCTGTATATGAGTGGGGTAAGGAGAGGACTGATTCGGTAGGAGTAAGGGAGAATTATCTTGAAAGAGAACTTTACAACAAAGTGAAAACGAATTTTGATTATAAAAAGTATATAAGCCTGCTTAAGAAATATGCTGCGGGAGCAAAAAATGTAAGCGATATGTATAACGCGCGCCACAGGGCTTATTTCGAGGCATGGGAAAACAATAAATACAGTGGTAGTCTTGAATATGTAGCTACATATGGAAGCGGAGAACTCTATTTAAACAACTTTGACAGGTATTTTAATGAATTCCCGGGATCGTCGGTCCTCACTCCTGTGAGAGATATAATGGGGTATATAGCTTCGGAAAAGACCAGATATGCAAGGATGTATTATGGGGCAAGAAGGTTCTCATACCCGAAGTTGCCGAATTTTTTCGTAAAAATGTTTAAGCAATATGATCTGGATGCTTTGATAAGGTCATGGCTTGTTGCTATAACGCGTGTTGTTCTTTTGCAGGAAAGATATGGGGTGGATAAACGCCTCATAGTATACCGGTACGAGAACCTTGTTGAGGATACGGAAACTACAATGAGGGCGATATGCGAAAAGAGCGGATTAAGATATGATTCATGTCTTCTCGAGCCGACCATAGCGCATCGTCCCTGGGGAGGAAGTTCCCACCAGGGTAAGCAGACAGGTGTCAATAAGGACTTGGTCAATTATTATCCTACAGTTCTGACGGTTGCGGAGATCGACAAAATAAACAGATCCTGCGGGAAGGTATTGTCATATGTCCATAAGATAAAGGATACTCCGGCTGATTTTACGGTTATACCCAGAGATGAATTGTATGACTATGAATATCAGAAGAAGTATTTCGATGATGAAGAGAAAATAGCGCTTTATTCAGCGCTTGCTTATAACGCCCGCAGAAGGACAAAAGTGGGGCCGCCGGATACGACGGCTATATTCGCTTTGTTCTTTGCCAAGTTCGTACAGCTTGTACATATGCCGCGTTTGTTGAAACAGAGGTTATTTCCAGGGACGGGAAAACAGAATTACAGATAAGAGGTAGAAATGGAAGATAAGACGATTGATATTTTATGTACTTTGGGGCCTTCGTCACTTAATGAAAGAACAATAAAACGCCTGGAAGAGACGGGGGTATCTCTTTTCAGGATAAATCTTTCTCACACAAGAAAAGAGGATATTGAAAATGTAGTTAGGGCCATACAGGAGTATACGAATGTGCCGGTATGCCTTGATACGGAGGGGCCTCAGGTACGTACCGGTAACGTTGAGGGTAATAAAATATTCCTGGTTGAAAGGAGCAAGGTTATGCTTCTAAAGAAAAAAGTTACGGGAACATCCGAAGAGCTTCAAATGCGCCCCGAAAGTATTTTTGCCAGTTTGAGGATAGGTGATCTTGTCAGTATAGATTTTGATTCCGTTCTTCTAGCCGTTACGGCTATT